>JBCBCR010000054.1:0-16817 GCA_038530495.1 Pseudomonadota bacterium
AACGGCGAGGTGATCCGCCTCGATGGCGCGATCCGCATGGCACCGCGCTGATCGTCCCACGAGGCGCCGGAAATCGATACAATTTCCGGTCGGTCTACGGATCGTAGACTGGTTGCGCCCGAGATGCAGATTTGCGCTGCGCGGGTCAAAACTCCGCGCTATCGTGATCGGACCATCGGGGAGGATGTGATCTGAAAACCGACGTTGCCATCATCGGGGGCGGACCATCGGGACTGCTGCTGTCGCAGCTCTTGAACCGCGCGGGCGTCGAGACGGTCGTGCTGGAACGCGCGTCGCGCGACCATGTGCTGGGCCGCATCCGCGCCGGGGTGCTGGAACAGGGCACCGTGGACATGCTCAACGCCGCAGGCGTCGGCGCGCGCATGGCGCAGCAGGGCACGCCACATGCGGGCTGCTATCTGACCGACGACGACCTGATGGTGCGCATCAATTTCGAAGAGCTGACGGGACGGCAGGTCATGGTTTACGGCCAGACCGAAGTGACCCGCGATCTCTATGACGCGCAGGACGCCATCGGTGCGCAGATCCTGCACGAGGTGTCGGATGTGGTCATCGAAGGTGCGGACAGTGACGCGCCGCGTGTCACATTTTCCCACGGCGATACAGTCCAGCATCTCGACTGCGCCTACATCGCCGGCTGCGACGGCTTTCACGGAGTCAGCCGCGAAACCATCCCGGCTAACAAACGGCGCACGTTCGAACGGGTCTATCCCTTTGGCTGGCTTGGCATCCTGTCGCGTACCGCGCCTGCGCATCACGAACTGATCTATGCCAATTCGCAAAACGGCTTTGCGCTCGCCTCCATGCGCAACCCACAGCTCAGCCGGTATTACGTGCAGGTCCCGCTGACCGACCGGGTCGAGGATTGGAGCGACGAGCGGTTCTGGGACCGCCTGACCGCCTGCCTGCCGCAAGAGGTGGCGGCGACCATGGAAACCGGCCCGTCGATCGAGAAATCCATCGCACCGCTGCGGTCATTTGTCAGTGAACCCTTGCGCTGGGGGCGGCTGTTCCTTGTGGGCGACGCGGCACATATCGTGCCGCCCACCGGCGCCAAGGGGCTGAACCTTGCCGTATCGGACGTGCATTATCTCCACACTGCCCTGATCGACGCGGTGCGGTGCGGGGACACTTCAGGCATCGACGCCTATTCCGACCGTGCGCTGGCACGGATATGGAAGGCGATGCGGTTCAGTTGGCAGATGACCACGATGCTGCACCGCTTTGACGGCGAAGACAGCTTTGCCGCGCAGATGCGCAAGGCCACGCTGCGCCACCTGTCGCAATCGGAAACCGCGCGGCGTGAGCTGGCCGAAAACTACATCGGGCTGCCGTTTTGACCGCGCAAATCACGGGGCCGCACGTCTTAATTGCTGGTGGCGGGATCGGCGGGCTGACGCTTGCGCTGACGCTGCACCAGATCGGCGTGCGCTGCACGGTGTTCGAGGCAAGCCGCGAGATGAAACCGCTGGGCGTGGGCATCAACCTGCAGCCCAACGCGGTGCGCGAACTGATGGATCTGGGCCTCGATGCCGCGACGCTCGACACCATCGGCGTGGCGGCACGCGAATGGGCGCTTGTCGGGCTGAATGGCAAAGAGGTTTATGCCGAGCCTCGGGGCACGGAGGCCGGATACAACTGGCCGCAATACGCCGTGCATCGCGGTGCGCTGCTGATGTTGCTCTACCGCACAGTGCTGGACCGCTTGGGGCCGGGTGCGGTGCAACTGGGCTGTCGCGCGCAGGGGTACACCCAAGGCGCCGATGGCGTCACCCTGCACCTGCAACGCGCCGATGGCGGGCATGAAGATGTCACGGGCACGGTGCTGATCGGGGCGGACGGTATTCATTCGGCGACCCGCGCGCAGATGCACCCGGACCAGCCGCCGATCCACTGGGGTGGCGTGACGATGTGGCGGGGCACGGTGCGGGCGCGGCCCTTGCGCACCGGTTCCTCTTTTGTCGGGCTGGGGACGCACCGGACGCGGTTGGTGATTTATCCGATCTCCGCGCCGGATGCCGACGGGCGCGCGCTGGTCAACTGGATCGCCGAGGTCACGCAGGACGATCCCGGCCCGTGGCCCGAGGACAGCTGGTTCCGCGAGGTCGAAATTGATGAATTTGCCCACCGTTTTGTACAATTTCGCTACGACTGGCTCGACGTGCCCGCGATGCTGGATGCTGCCGACTGCGCCTATGAGAACCCGATGATCGACCGCGACCCGGTGCCGACTTGGGTCGCGGGACGGGTGGCGCTGATGGGGGATGCCGCGCACGCGATGTATCCCACCGGATCGAACGGCGCGAGCCAAGCCATTGTCGACGCCCGCGTGCTGGGCGCGCAGATGCTGGCCCACGGCGTAGGGGCCGACGCACTTGCGGCCTATGACGCGCAGCTGTGCGCGCCGGTGTCCGAAGTGGTTCTGCGCAATCGCGGGGCTGGGCCGTTTGGCCTGCTGAACCTGCTGGATGACCGCTGCGGCGGGGTGTTCGACGACATCGACGCGGTGATCCCGGCCGCGGAGCGTGCCGACTACATGGCGCGGTACAAGGCGGCGGCGGGCTTTGCCATGGACACGCTCAACGCCGCGCCGCCCACGATCGCGCCCGGCGCGCGCATCGGGTGACGCGGGCCATTGCCCTTGGCCTGCGTGCAGGGCAACGTGGCACAGGGGGAGATCACAATGACCGAAGCCTTTATCTGCGATTATATCCGCACGCCCATTGGGCGGTTTGGCGGTGCGCTGGCGCAGGTGCGCGCCGATGATCTGGGGGCGGTGCCCCTGCGCGCGCTGGCGTTGCGCAATCCCGACATGGACCCCGCCGCCATCGACGAGGTGATCATGGGATGCGCCAATCAGGCGGGTGAGGACAACCGCAACGTCGCCCGCATGTGCACGCTGCTGGCGGGCCTGCCCGACAGCGTACCTGCAACCACGATGAACCGGCTGTGCGGATCCGGGATGGACGCGGTGATCACCGCCGCGCGCGCGATCAAATGCGGCGAGGCGGAACTGATCATCGCGGGCGGCGTGGAAAGCATGACCCGCGCGCCGTTCGTGATGCCCAAGGCCACAGCCGCTTTTTCCCGCACGAACGAGGTGCACGACACGACCATCGGTTGGCGCTTTGTCAATCCGGTGCTCAAGGCGCAATACGGCATCGACAGCATGCCCGAGACGGCGGAAAACGTGGCCGAGGATTATGACGTGTCGCGCGCCCATCAGGACGCCTTTGCCCTGCGCTCGCAGCACAAGGCGGGGGCTGCCATGGCCAGCGGTCGGCTTGCGCGCGAGATCACGCCCGTCACCATCCCGCAACGACGTGGCGAAGATCTGATCGTCGATCAGGATGAGCATCCGCGCCCCAGCACGACGGCCGAGGATCTGGCGCGGCTGAAGCCGTTTGTGAAGGCTGATGGCACCGTCACCGCGGGCACGGCCAGCGGTGTGAACGACGGCGCGGCGGCGCTGATCGTGGCGTCCGAGGCCGCGGTCAAGGCGCACGGCCTGACCCCCATCGCCCGCGTGCTGGGCGGTGCTACCGCAGGCGTGCCGCCGCGCATCATGGGCATCGGGCCTGCGCCCGCCACTCAGAAGCTGCTGGCACGGTTGGGTCTAAGCGTCCAAGATCTGTCGGTCATCGAGTTGAACGAAGCCTTTGCAGCGCAGGGCCTTGCCACGCTGCGGATGCTCGGCGTTGCGGACGACGACCCACGGGTGAACCCCAACGGTGGCGCCATTGCGCTGGGCCATCCCTTGGGCATGTCGGGCGCGCGGATCACCGGGTCGCTGGCGCTGGACCTCGCAGCAGGCGAGACCGGAGTGGCCACAATGTGCATTGGCGTGGGGCAAGGCATCGCCATAGCAATTCAGGCGGTTTGAACGGGAAGGGGCGCACGATGGATCTGGGCGCAGCGAACACGCAGGCTTTCACGCAGTGGCAGCCTTTCGAAGACGGCGGCATCACGCACACGGTGTTTCGCGCGGGGCAGGGGCCGGGGGTGCTGTTGATGCACGAACTGCCCGGCATGACGCCCGAATTCTGGCGCCTCGCCAACTGGCTGGCCACGCGGTTTACGGTTTTCGCGCCCGATCTTTTTGGCAAGAACGCGCCGCACACGCGCCTCGGCACCGCGCGCCTGTTCGCCAAGGCGTGCATCAGCCGCGAAATCCATCTGTTTTCGCGCAATGATCCCGGACCGATCACGCAGTGGCTGCGCGCGCTGGCGCGCAACCTGCATGACGAAACGGGCGGGCCGGGTGTCGGTGTGATTGGCATGTGCATGACGGGCAACTTTGCCCTGACCCTTGCGCTGGACCCGTGGGTGACCGCACCCGTGGCGTCGCAACCCGGGATCCCGATTTCTCTGCCGCTGCGCCCGCGTCACGGTGATTTGCAGATGAACGAAGATGACCGGCGCGATCTGGCGCAACGTGATGTCGACGTGATGGGCCTGCGGTTCGAGGGCGATGATTACTGCCGGGCAGCGCGGTTCGATACGATCCGTGAGGTGATCGGGGCCGAGCGCTTCAAGGATCACGTGCTGGAGGACAGGCACCAGAACCCCGCGCGGCAGGGCGAAAACCCGCATTCGGTGCTGACCGCCGATCTGGTCGACGCCGATGACAGCGTGACCAAGCAAAAGCTCATCGAAGTGATCACATTTATCGAGGCGCGCATTGCGCCGTGACCCGTGTGGCCATTGCCGCGATGGCGTTTTAGGAAGGGGCGGCAGTAGCTTGGGAGCTTGCACATGACCCGCCACGCTGGCCATCTTCTTGTCGACTGTCTGACCGCCCTTGGCGCGCAAAAGGCGTTTGGTGTGCCGGGAGAGAGTTACCTGGCGGTGCTCGATGCGATGCACGACACCGGCGGGCGATTTGATTTCATCAACTGTCGGCACGAGGGCGGGGCCGCGTTCATGGCGGCGGCGTGGGGCAAGCTGACGGGCCAGCCGGGCATCTGCATGGTCACGCGTGGCCCGGGGGTGACCAACGCCTCCATCGGGATCCACACCGCGATGCAGGACAGCGTGCCGATGATCGTTCTGGTGGGGCAGGTGGGCAAACACATGCGCGGGCGCGAGGCGTTTCAGGAGATCGACTATCGCGCCGTCTTTGGCACGATGGCGAAATGGGCGGTTGAGGTTGATGACGCTGCGCGCCTGCCGGAAATCCTTGCCCGCGCGTGGAAAACTGCGCTCACCGGGCGGCCCGGGCCGGTGGTGGTGGCGCTGCCCGAAGACATGCTGAGCGCGCCCACGGACGTGGCACCGCTGGCTGGACCCGGCATGTACCCCGAACCCGAGCCGGGCGCTGCGGCGATGGCGCAGGTGCACGACATCCTGTCAGAGGCCACGCGCCCCCTGATCCTTGTCGGCGGGTGCACATGGACCGCCGCGGGGCGGCAAGCGCTGCAAGCCTTTGCCGAGGCGTCTGACATTCCCGTGGCGGCGGTGTTCCGCTATCAGGACCAGTTCGACAATTTCTCCCCCTGCTTTTGCGGTGAGGCCGGGGTGGGCATGATGCCCAACGTGCGCGATCTGGTCCGCGGGGCGGATACGATCCTGGCCATCGGCAACCGGTTTGGTGAAAACTCGACCGACGCGTGGACGTTGCTGGATGTGCCGGTGCCGAAGCAGCGGTTGATCCACGTGCATCCCAGCGACGCGGACCTGGGCAAGATCTACCAACCCGAGGTCGGGATCGTGGCCGGGGTGAACGCCTTTCCCGCCGCACTGCGCCCGGTATCGGGCGGATGGGCGGACTGGCGGGCACAGGCGCGGGCGGCCTGGGAGGGTGGGTTTGACCTGCCTACGCAGCCCAGCCCGGTGGACATGGGGCAGGTGATGGCGCACCTGCAAGAGGTGCTGCCCGACGACGTCATTTTGACCAATGGTGCGGGCAACTTTGCCGCCTGGCCCAACAAGTTCTTTCGCTTTGGCGCGCACGCACGCCTCTTGGGGCCGCAATCGGGGGCGATGGGGTACGGCGTGCCCGCGGCCATCGCGGCCAAGGTGGCGGACCCGGACCGCACGGTGGTGTGCTTTGCCGGGGACGGTGATGTCCAGATGAGCGTGGCGGAACTGGCCACCGCACGGCAAGCAGGCGCATGTCCTGTGATCCTGATCCTCAACAACGGCATCTACGGCACCATCCGGGCGCATCAGGAAAAAAATTATCCCACCAGGGTCAGCGGAACGGAGATGCCGGGCAACCCGGATTTCGTGGCACTGGCGCGTGCCTACGGATTTCACGGTGAACGCGTGGCGCAGACCGCAGATTTTGCGGACGCGTTTCAACGTGCACTGGCGTCCCGGACCGGTGCCGTGCTCGACCTCGATATCTCGCCCGAGGCGCTGACGCCGCGCACCAGCCTGAGTGCGATCCGGGAAGCCGCGCTAAACGCCCGCCGCTAGGGCGTTGAAATCGTTTCGATTTCCGGTCGTTTTCCGATGCGGAAAACGCGCCCGTCGTGCAACTGGCGCAGGACAGCGCAGACGTCCATGAATTTGGCCGACAACGGATTGCTGTCGCGCCAGACCACGCCCACGGTCCGCTTTGGTGCAGGTGCGGCAAGGCGCGAGACGCTGACATCTGCCATCTGGGTTTCCTGCGTCACCGCCATTTCCGGCACCAGCGTCACGCCCATGCCCGCGCCCACCATCTGCACCAGCGTGGACAGCGAACTGCCCTCCATCATGTAGCTGGGTTGGGTGGCCGAGATGTCGCAAAACGACAGCGCCTGATCCCGGAAGCAGTGGCCCTCTTCCAGCAGAAGCAAACGCATTTCCTTGAGCTGAGCGCGATCAGGCACAGGCAGCGCAGCATCCGTCCGCGCGCGGACCAGCACGAAATCTTCGTCAAACAGCTTGAACTCGCGCAGGCCCGGTTCCGACACAGGCAGGGCAAGGACGGCCACATCAAGTTCAGCCTGCTGCAGCTTGGTCAGCAGGGTTTCGGTGACCGACTCGCGCGGCTGCACATCGAGGTCGGGAAACCGCGCACCCAGCGCGCTCATGATCTGCGGCAGCATGTAGGGCGCCATGGTCGAGATAATGCCCAGTCGGAACGGCCCGCTCAGTGGTCCTTCGGCGGCGCGCACCAATGCGCCCATCTCTTCAACCTCGCCGAGCACACGGCGCGCGCGCACCAGGAATGCCTCACCCAGCGGCGTCAGCCGCAGCGCGCGGGTGCTGCGTTCGACCAGCGGCGCGCCCATCATCACCTCCAACTCCTTGATCTGCAGGGACAACGCGGGCTGCGAGATCGCGCAACTTGCGGCGGCACGGCCAAAGTGGCGGTGACGGGCGAGTGCGTCGAAATAGCGGACGTGTTTCAGGGTGAGACCAATCATAAGCAGAGCTTATCAATCTCATTTGAATATTCAAATGGGATTTATCCGTGCAGACACTTAGAATAATTCCAAGGCAGCAGCCGAAAGATGTTTTTCTGCAACCGGAGGTTCTTATGGACGGCAATATTTTCCGCGGCGCTGGTGGGTGCCCTGTCAATCATGGCGGCAACACCGGGCTGAACGATTCGGTCACCAAGTGGTGGCCCAAGGGGCTCAACCTCGACATCTTGCACCAGCATGGTGCCCGCGTGGATCCGATGGACGCGGATTACAACCATCGCGAGGCGGTCAAAGCGCTGGATTTTGACGCGGTCAAGGAAGACGTCAAAGCACTGATGACCGACGGCCAGCCGTGGTGGCCCGCGGACTGGGGTCACTATGGCGGTCTGATGATCCGTCTGGCGTGGCACTCGGCCGGGTCCTACCGCTTGCAGGACGGGCGCGGTGGCGCCGGGTCCGGCAACATCCGTTTCGCCCCGCTGAACTCGTGGCCCGACAACGCCAGCCTCGACAAGGCGCGGCGTCTGCTGTGGCCGGTGAAAAAGAAGTACGGCAACGCGCTCAGCTGGGCCGACCTGATCATCCTTGCGGGCAACATGGCCTATGAAAGCATGGGTCTGAAAACCTTCGGTTTTGGCTTTGGCCGCGCCGACATCTGGGGCCCGGAAAAGGACGTCTACTGGGGCGCCGAGAACGAATGGCTCGCCCCGTCCGAAAACCGGTACGAGGATCTCGACGACACCTCGACCATGCACAACCCATTGGCGGCGGTGCACATGGGCCTGATCTATGTGAACCCCGAAGGTGTGAACGGCCAGCCGGACCCGGCGCGCACCGCACTGCACGTGCGCGAAACCTTCCTGCGCATGGCGATGAACGACGAAGAAACCGCCGCCCTGACCTGTGGCGGGCACACCGTGGGCAAGGCCCACGGCGGCGGCGGTCACGGAGCCACCATCGGGGCAGAACCCGAAGGCTGCCCGGTGCACATGCAGGGCTTTGGCTGGGCCAACCCCGGCCAGTCGGACAAGGCGTCGGATAACTTCACCTCGGGCATCGAAGGCGCATGGACCAAGAACCCGACGCAGTGGGACATGGGCTACTTTGACTACCTCTTTGACTACGACTGGGAGCTGATCGATGGCCCCGGTGGCGCCAAGCAATGGACCGCCGTCAACATGCCCGAAGAGGAAAAGCCGCTAGACGCGTCTGATCCGTCGGGCCGTGCAATCCCGCTGATGACCGATGCGGACATGGCGATGAAGGTCGACCCGATCTACAACGAGATCTGCCAGCGTTTCCGCGCCGATCCCGACTATTTCGCCGACACGTTCGCCCGCGCGTGGTTCAAGCTGACCCACCGCGACATGGGCCCGCGCGCAAACTACTATGGCCCCGATGTCCCGTCCGAGGATCTGATCTGGCAAGACCCGGTCCCCGCGGGGAACTCCAGCTATGATGTGGCGGCGGTCAAGGCCAAGATTGCAGAAGCGGGCCTGCCCGCGCACGAGCTGATCGCCACCGCATGGGACAGCGCGCGCACCTTCCGCGGGTCGGACAAGCGGGGTGGGGCCAACGGCGCCCGCATCCGCCTTGCCCCGCAAAAGGACTGGGCCGGGAATGAGCCTGAGCGGCTGGCGAAGGTGCTGGGCGTGCTGGAGCCGATTGCCGAAGCGGCAGGCGCCTCTGTCGCCGACGTCATCGTGCTGGCGGGTTCCGTGGGTCTGGAGCAGTCGATCAAGGCCGCGGGTCACGACATCGAGGTGCCCTTTACCCCCGGGCGCGGCGACGCCACCGACGACCAGACCGACGCCGACAGCTTTGCCGTGCTCGAACCGTTCGCCGATGGCTTCCGCAACTGGCAAAAGGACGACTACAGCGTCAGCGCCGAAGAGATGCTGTTGGACAAGGCACAGCTGCTGGGCCTGACCGCGGCCGAGATGACCGTGCTCTTGGGCGGGATGCGCGTGCTGGGCGCCAACCACGGCGGCAACGCGCATGGCGTGTTCACGGACCGTGTGGGGCAGCTGACGAACGACTTTTTCGTCAACCTGACCGACATGTCCTACAGCTGGCACCCGCTGACCGACGGCACCTATGAAATCCGCGACCGCGCGACGGGCGAGGCCAAGTTCACCGCCACCAGCGCGGACCTGGTCTTTGGCTCGAACTCGATCCTGCGGGCCTATGCCGAGGTCTACGCGCAGGACGACAACGCCGAGAAATTCGTGCGCGATTTCGTCGCCGCATGGGTCAAGGTGATGAACGCCGACCGGTTCGACCTGCTGCATTAAGCGGTCACATCAACGAAATCGAGGGGCCGCTGGCAGTGTGTCAGCGGCCCTTCGTTTGTTCAGGTGGTGTATGAGGTATCGCCGATAACCATCTGATAAAAAATCAAATAATCAGTTATCCACAGTCAGAAATTCGCGACGACACCGACCGGTTGAGGCGATCCAAAGGGGTTGATGATCTGCGCCTGCGGAAAAGCGACTGCCACGTCGTCCGTGCTTGTCGATTCAAAGATCAGCTTCACATTCGCACCCGCATCCATGGTCGCATAGGCATTCAATCCCGCGCCACGCGCCTGCCACAGCGCCTCAAGCACCTGCCATGAGCCGGGTTTGAGGTAGGTAAGCGCGGGTCGCGCGGCCATCATCGTGGCGTGCATGGCCAACGCGTTCGCTTCGGCCAGAGTGCCGAGGATTTTGAAATCCCAATCGGTCACCGCAGCTTCGACCGCGGCGCAGTCGGCGTCGGCCCGGTCGGGCCATGCCGGAAACAGGGGGCTGGTGGCCACGGTGTGGTTCATCCCGTCGCGCGAGCTGTGCGCCTTGGGGCCGGTGTCTACGGGCACGATGGCGATGCGCAGCGCGGTGCTTTGTGCGGCGACCCTGCGCCCATGACTGTCGTGGCCATCTGGGGCAACGCCTTTGTCCCACGCGGCAAAGCCGTGCCAGAACGAGCGCGTGGCACTGCCACTGCCCATGCGCGCCAGCATGCTGAGCGTTTCGGGCGCAAGTGCTGTGTCAAAGGCCCCGTCGAGCGCGAGGGCGAGCGCGGCGAACCCGCTGGCCGAGGATGCAAGGCCCGCGGCTGTGGGGATCGTGTTCGACGTTGTGATGGAAAGCGGCGCGCGCTCTGGTCCGGCAAAGTAATCGACGAAGCGCCAGATCTTTGCCGCGGCGGGAGCGTCGGGGTCCAGCGATTTGTCGTTGAATATCAACGTGTCCCGGTCCGCCGGGGCCACCGTAGTGGTCGTGCCCCAGTCGCCCAGCGAGATCGACAAAGAGCTGTTGAGCGGCAGGTTCAGGGCCGCATCCCGCTTGCCCCAGTATTTCGACAGCGCGATGTTCGACGGCGCATAAGCCGTCACCGCGCGCGGTGGTGACAGGCGGTCATGGACGGTGCGGGCAAAGATCTCAGTCGGCGTCGTCATGGACCTCCACCCCTTTTTGATCGAGCGTGACGGGCACAAACCCCGACGGCACGGGACCCAGCGCCACGACGCAGTCACCGAGGCCTGAGCCCGAGATTTTGGCGCCGATCACGCCCTCTGTGTCCCGGGCAGTCGCGATGGCCGCGTCGAGCTGAGCGTCCGACACGCCGAGGTCGGCCATCAGGTCTTGGTATCGCGCAATGTCATCGCTCACAGCGTTCCAGCCGTCCTTTCGCACCCGCGCGATCATCTCCGCAGCGCGCGCGCCCATCTGTGCATAGAGTGCATCGTATCGCGCGGGGTCTTCTGCCTGTGCTGCGGCGACACGGGCGAGAACCTCGCCCGTCGGGGTTTTGTAGCCAACATTGAACAGGCTGAGCGTCGGGGGCGGGGGAAGCGCGGAGAATGTGGCGGGATCGCCGATCTCATACGCAAGGCACCCGCCGCGCAAGCTGGCGGCAAGGTCGGCGCCGCTGCCGCGGCCCTGCACATCGCGGATGATGGCAAGCGCGTCGGCGTGCAGCGTGTCAGGTGCCCCGCCGCGCAGGGCAGCAAGCGTGGCCACCGTGACGGCGGCAGAAGAGCCAAGGCCCAGCGTCGGGTCAATGTCCGACCGGATGTCGATTTCCAACCCTGCAAACGCCATACCGCACCGCGCCACCGCCGCGATGACAAAGCGGTAGGGCCCTTCGGCCACCAGCGCATCCAGCGCCACGGTCTGGGGCGGTGCAATCTCGGACGTGATGGCCAGCGTTCCGCTGTCGACTTCACGCAGGCGCACAGTGATGCGCTGTGCAATGGCGGCGACGATGGCGGGGTGTCCGTAGACCACGGCATGTTCTCCCGTGATCATGATCGAACCGGGGGCCGACGCAGTGCGGGCCGCGCTCATTACTGGGCGGCCGCCATCTGCGCCTCGGCGGGCCAAAGATGCGCACCATCCTGCGCCACGTGCAGCTTGTCCCATGTGCGGTCGGGGTACTTGGTCATCAGCGCGGCCATGGCGTCGTGGTCGGGGTGATAGACCAGCATCGCGCCGCCCATCTCACCGTCGACCGCCCCCGCGCCCGAGATCTTGGCGGCGCCGCCGCTTTCCTCCACCGCTGCGGCGAACCGGGCCGACGGTGTCGGCACGACGCCGATGTGCTCCAGCAGGCGCTGGTTTTCGCGGATGACCTCGCGCGGGTCGCTGTCGTCGGTCAGGACTTGCTCGAACCGGGTGGTGACCTCTTCGAACTCTTGCCACAGCATAGCGTTGCGACCATGGGCGGCGCGCACGCGGGCGACGCATTCGCCGGTCTTGGATTTCGGGGTGCCGTGCAGGACCCAGTACCATCCGTCCGACCGGGCCAGCGAATGATCCGGCGGCAAGGCGATCTGACGGATGTCGTCACCCTGCACGCGGTTCATCCCGCCGAACACTACGGCGGAGGCATCGATCGCGCTGCCTTTGCCGTGTTGCAGGCGTTCGCAGAACCGGACTTTGGCAAACCGGTCCTGTGCCGATTGCGGCAGGCCCAGCAGATGTTCGTACAGCACCACCGTGGCCGCCACGACGGCGGCGGACGATCCCATCCCCGCACCCAGCGGCATGTCGCTGCGGCTGGACAGTTGCCCCGGCGTAGGAAGACGGCCTGAACTGCCCGGCGCGGGCAGCATCGGCAGCAGCGTCGTCAACGTATAGATTGCCAGGTCATCCGGACGGCTCAGGATCTTTTGCACCGGCAGATCGCCGCGCATGAACTCGTCAAAGCGGCGGTCGAGGCTGTCCTTGAACCCTTTGAGCACGTCGAACGGATAGAACGAGCGGGGCGCCAGCGTCTCGAACGCCGTGGCGAGCCCACCGGTCTTGTGCAGCGGCGTGAACCACACCTCAATGTGCCGCTCGATCGCGACCACGAGGGCAGGGGCGCCGTACACGACGGAGTGTTCGCCCGAAAGGATCAGTTTGCCCGGTGCGCGTGCACCGGTGGCGTCAGGCGGCTTCGTAATGGCGCTTGTGCTCATCGATCATTGCCAGGCGGTACCGGCCCCGTGCTGCGTTCGGCATGATGTGGGCCAGCCCGTCCTGCGGGTCCGGCACGTGCCACATCGCGCGGTAGTCGTCATAGCCGAGGCTGACGCGGTCTTCCAGCAGCTTGGCGTGCAGGGCAGGCATCAGCCGCTCGCGGTAGCCCGCCAGCGGCTTGGCGGCAAAGTATTCGGCAACCGCGCCCGAGCCGTAGGAAAACAGGCCAATCGGCCGTCCGGTCAGATCGTCGGCTGCGTTTTCCAGCGTCGAGGTCAGCGACAGGTACAGCGACGCGGCATAGCAGTTGCCGACCTCGCGGTTGTAGATCATGCCGGGTTCGGTCGCGTTGGGATCGTTCTGCGCCTTGTTGATGGAGCACAGGCGCTTGTGCGCCTTGGCACCCATCTGGGTAAAGGGCAGGTGATAGCAGAACTGCGCCAGTTCGTTGAACGCGCGGCCTTCGTTCTCTTGATAGTCTTCCCACGCGCCGGCCAGCGCGCTGAGGTACTTGATCGTCGAAAACTTGCCATCGACCAGCGGCGTCTTGCGGTAGTTGGGGCGCCAGAAATCCATGATGTCTTCGGAATGGCAGCCCGATGCGGCCTCGACCTCAAGCAGTTTCGGCTCGGCCGAGACAAGGAACGCCACGGCACCGCAGCCCTGCGTGGCTTCGGCCGGGCTGTCGAGGTCGTAGCGCGAGATATCGGAGGCGATGACCAGCACCTTGCGGTTGGGTTTGCGCGTGACGTGACCCAACGCCAGTTGCAGCGCTGCCGTGCCGGAATAACAGGCGTGCTTCAGTTCGACCACGCGGCAGCGGCTGGGCAGTTTCAGCAGCTCGTGCACGTAGACGCCCGCAGCCTTGGACTGGTCAATCCCGGTCTCAGTGGCAAACAGGACCGTGTCGATGGCGTCCATGTCGGCCTCGGACACGATGTGCGACGCGGCCTCGGCGGCCAGTGTGACGATGTCCTCGTCATGGCTGGGGATCGCGATCTTGTTCTGGCCGATCCCGCGCGAGAACTTCTCGGGGTCGATGCCTTGCGCCTCGGCAAGCGTGTCGAGGGCGACATAGTGCTGGGGCACGTAAAAGCTGATCTTGTCGATGCCAACTGGGGTCATTTGTGTCTCCCTTTTGGGCGCGGGGCTAGCCGCGCTCCATCTTGAAGTGGGTGCGCATCAGCTCACCCGGGTTGGTTTGCGCGGCCATCAGCGACAGCTCGCCACACAGAACGGTTGCGGCACACAGCACGGCAAGGCGGCGGGCATTGGCGCCCGGTTCACGATCTTCCTTGCAGCCCAGCCGCGCGAGGTTTTGCTCGACCACCTCATTGCCCTTGCCCGAGCCGACGGAACCCACGATCAGGTTGGGCAACGTGCACGAGAAATACAGACTGTCGGGGCGCGCTTCGGCATGGACCATGCCTTGGCTGCCCTCGATGATGTTGGCCGCGTCTTGCCCGGTGGCGAGGTAGAAGGCCAACAGCATGTTGGCAAAATGCGCGTTTGCGCTGCGCAGGCTGCCCGCGACAACGCCGCCGATCAGGTTCTTTTCGAGGTTCAGCTGCGCGATCTTTTCGGGCGTGGTACGCAACTGCTTGGTGCACAACTCGCGGCTGATCTCCATCTCGGCCACAACGTATTTGCCGCGCCCCAAAAGGCCGTTGACCGCGCTGACCTTCTTGTCGGTGCACATGTTGCCCGAGATGGTGGCGTATTCCAGCTGCGGGTATTCGTTCAGGATCCAGCCCAGCAGCGCGTCAGCGGCACCGGTGACCATGTTGTGGCCCGACGCATCGCCGGTGAAGCATTCGAACCGGATGAACAGCAGGTTGCCCACGATCTGGCGGTTCATGTCCACCAGCTTGGCAAAGCGCGAGGTCGTCGAGATGACCTCTTGGATTTCGTCCTGACGGGCCGAGATCGATTGCCACGCCTTGAAGGCTTCTTCGCCATTGGCGGCCCGCACCGCGACCGACCGGGTCATGCGTTCGTCCACCAGCGTGCAGCGCACGCCGCCCGCCTGCCGCGACACCCGGGCGCCACGGCCCGTCGAGGGCCACAGCGGGGTTTCGTAAGTGGCCATGGGCACCGCCTGTTCTTCGTTCATCACATTGCCGGTGATGGCGATCGGGCCGATCCATTCTGTGGGAATGGGGGTGATTTCCTGCGCACGGTTCTTCATCAGATTCGATCCTGTTCGTCGCCCTATCCTTGCGGTTGACAATTTGAATGTAAACTTAAATTTACACTTGAGTCTACGCCTCTGTCAAAAGAGATGTACACTTCGCATGGCGAACGGGGCTGTGGCTTCCTTGGGTTTCAAAGGCTCCCCCGCGCGCGGGAATGCCTTTCGTGGCTTTGATCGGTCATATGCGGTTTTGCGGCACAAGTTCCAGCGTGACAACTCGGACAAAAGCGCTCAGGTGGTGTGTTTTTTTGGTCGGTGTGCTGTGATCGCTACCGCAGGGCGCGGCGTGTGCGCAGCGGGTCGGACTCCACGGCCTCGCGCTGCACGTATTTCAGATGCCCCACGGCCCGCTCGAATGCTTTGTGGGTGTCCTTGCGCTCAAGGTGGTCCACCAGCCGCATGAGGTTGATGGGCTGGCGCGCAATCAGCGCCTTGATCCGGTCCACCGCGGTGTCGATGTCATAGTGGTCGATGATACGCGCCGCAGCCTGCGTGGGCGTGAGGACAAAGTAATCCTGCGGCCCGCGTGCAGTGTAGCGCGTGACGTCAAAGGGCGATGCCCCGAGCGCGTGCGCCTTGGGCAAGTGCATGCGCACGCCTGCGGCGCGGTTCTCGATGGTTGACCCGGTGCGCTGCACGAAACCCAAGGGCTTCAGCGCGTCTACGATCCGCTTGCGCATTGGGCCCGACAGCATGTCCGCATCCGACCGGTCGTATTTCAGGTCGTCAAAAACCGAGATCAGCCGCAAGCCCGCGTCGGCAATGGCGAGATACGGATCCTTGTCCAAGACACGCAACTGCGTGTCCATCGCCGCATCCGCGCGCGTGTCGACCTCGTCCACGATTTCGCCCACCGGCCCCAGCACCCTCGCCAACCACGCCATCGCTCGCTTCCTTTTCTAGCTGCTTCATCAGACTACGTTTTTGTCGCGTGGAGGAGGCACATAATGCTGGCAGACAAAAAAGAAGACCTGAGCGGTGAAAAAGTGAAACGCCTGCTGGAGCGGATGTTGCAGGAGCTGGGCCGCGATCACCCCGATTTGTACTATCAGCCCACCGCTCACATCGCCCGCTTGCTGCACGAGCGCATGCAAAAAGGCGATACGCTCAATGGCGAAGAACGCGCGTTAACCGCGCATCTGGGTCAGCGTGACATCCAGGTTTTGCTCAGCATGCAAAGCTGATCCGGCCCAAATGCCCAAACAGACGCTCTGTGAAGATCGAATTTCTGGCACGCCGGTTCGGTTTTTGACACATCGGCGCGACAGCGTTCCTAATTGCAGCGGGCAAATTGATTGCCCGGCGCGCCCGGGTTAGCTTGCTGGCAACACGACGATTATCAAGGAAAGACACATGTCCCTGCGTATCAACGACACGATCCCCGACCTGACGGTCACCACCGACCAGGGTGAGTTCAGCCTGCACGAATTTGTCGGCGACAGCTGGGCGATCCTGTTTTCGCACCCCAAGGACTTTACCCCCGTTTGCACCACCGAATTTTCCGCCGTCGCCCAACTGGCCGACGAATGGGAAAAGCGCGGCACCAAGGTGATCGGCGTGTCCGTCGACGGTGTCGAGGACCACAAGAAGTGGAAAGGCGACATCGAAAGCTATGGCGGCGCCAAGGCCGGGTTCCCGATCATCGCTGATGACGGGCTCGAAGTGTCAAAGGCCTTCGACATGCTGCCCGCCGAGGCGTACCTGCCCGATGGCCGCACCCCCGCCGACAGCGCGACCGTGCGCTCGGTCTTTATCATCGGGCCGGACAAGCAGCTGAAGCTGTCGATGACCTACCCG
>JBCBCR010000055.1:0-16508 GCA_038530495.1 Pseudomonadota bacterium
CCAAAGGGGTGATGCTGACCCACGGCAACGTGCGCTTTGGTGGGCGCACGTCTGCGACGCCACCAGTACAGAACACAGGCCAAAGACATGGCTCACCGGAAGCGCGCCGTAGATCACATCGCGCGCCGTCATGTCCCGCAGCGTCGCAGACGTGCGCCCACCAAAGCGCACGTTGCCGTGGGTCAGCATCACCCCTTTGGGATCGCCCGTGGTCCCGGTGGTATACAGCACAACGGCCACGTCAGGCGGCCCGACATCGCCATCGGTTTTGCGCGTGAGCATCGGCACAGCCACGCCCGATGCGCCCATGCGATGGGCATGCGCGGCAGCATCAGGTGATACATCGGCGCAAAAGGCAACGATGCTTGGGTCCGCGTGGGCAATGATCCGGTCAACCTCGCGGGCGCTCAGCCGCGCATTGACCGGTACGGCAATGGCGCCACAGGTCCATGCGGCAAAGATGGCGGCCACGGCACCAACGCCATTCTCGGTCAGGATCACCACCCTATCGCCCAGGCGCACGCTGTCCTGCATATGGGCAGCCACCAGAGCCACTTCAGCGGCGAGATCAGCGTAGCTCAGGGTACCACGCACCGGATCCTGCACCGCAAGCGCGGCGGGCGTTGCATCAGCGCTGGCGTGCAACAGATGCTCGACCCGGTCCATCGGTTCAGGCCGCCGACAGCGCGATGAACCGTTCGAGGTGGTAATCCTCATCGCCAAAGCGGTGATCGGCCATCACAATCCGCTTCGCGATGTGAGCCAGTTCGTATTCCTGTGTCATCGCGATACCACCGTGCATCTGGATCGCTTCCTCGGCCACCAGCCGCCCAACGCGACCAATCAGGTTTTTCGAGGCCGACAGGGTCATGTCCTGATCTGGCCCGCCCAAATGCCCCGCGGCGTTGATCACCGCGGACCGCGCCTGCTCCAACTCGATCAACAGGTCCGACATGCGGTGCTGCAGCGCCTGGAAGGCACCGATGGGCCGACCGAACTGCTTGCGCGTCATCAGATAGTCACGGGTCAGAGCGGTTGCGGTTTCCATCGCCCCCAGCGCCTCGGCACATTGCGCCACCGTGGCCATCGCGATGAGGTCTGCAAGGACCGACGCGCCCACGCCCATTGGCGCACACGTCACACCCTCCAGCACGACTTCCCCTGCGCGACCACCGGCAAGCAGCGGATAATCCCTGATATCCAAACCCTCAGCGTCGCGCGCCACGAGATAGAGGCCAATCTCGTCCCCATCGCGCGCCGACACAACCAGATGCGCGGCAGCAGCAACATGCATCACAACCGCCTTGCGCCCGGTCAGACGGCCGTCGCTGCACACGGTCTGTACATGCTCAGGGTCATAGCGCGCGCCGGGCTCGTAATGCGCAAAGGCAAGGTGAAGTTCACCGCCGATCAGCGCCTCGACCATGTCACTGCGCCCGGCAGCGGCAAGCGCCCTGCCAGCCAGCAGACCACAGTCCAGCATGGGTTCGACCACACCGGCGCGGCCCAACTCTTCGAACACCACGGCGATGTCGAACCCCGCGCCGCCAAAGCCGCCCTGATCTTCGGTGAACAATGCACCGATCACGCCCAGTTCGGCCAGTCCGGTCCAGATGTCCGGGTCGTAGCCTGCATCGCTTTCGAGGATGCGGTTGCGCCGCTCGGTGCCGTACTGATCGCGCAGGTACCGCCGCAGCGTGTCCTGCAGCATCTGGCGTTCTTCGGTCAGGTGAAAGTTCATCTCCCGCCTCCCAGCACTGTCTTGGCAATGATCCCGCGCTGGATTTCATTCGAGCCGCCAAAGATCGACAGTTTGCGGTTGTTGAAATACTGCGCCGCCACGGGCCCGGCATCCAACGGATCGGGCACCGGATCGTTTGCGCCCTCCAGCGCCTCGGACGCAAAGGGCATCGCATAGGGCCCCACCGCGCGGCGCGCGAGATCGTTGATTTCCTGGCGAATGATCGACCCTTTTACCTTGAGCATCGAAGCCTCCAGTCCCGGTGCGTCACCCGCCGCGGCCTGGCTGACGATGCGCAGATTGGTGGTGGCCATGGCACGCAGGTCGATCTCGACCTTGGCCAGGCGCGCGGCGAAATGCGGGTTCTGGATCAACGGGTTGCCATTCTGGACCTCGGCGCGGGCGAGACGTTTGACCGTCTCAAGCCCCGCACGCGACGACCCGACGCCGCCCAGACCGGTGCGCTCATGGGTCAGCAGGTACTTGGCATAGGTCCAGCCCTTGTTTTCCTCGCCCACGAGGTTTTCCACCGGCACGCGTACGTCGGTGAACCAGACCTCGTTCACCTCGTGACAGCCGTCGAGCAGGATGATGGGGCGCACCTCGACCCCGGGCGTGTCCATGTCGATCAGCAGGAAAGAGATGCCTTCCTGTTGTTTGACGTCCGGATCGGTGCGCACGAGGCAGAAGATCATGTTGGCGTGCTGACCCAGCGTCGTCCACGTCTTTTGCCCGTTGACGATGTAGTGGTCGCCGTCACGCACTGCCTTGGTCTTGAGCGAGGCGAGGTCAGAGCCGGCACCCGGTTCCGAATACCCCTGACACCACCAGTCCGACCCGTCGAGGATGCGCGGTAGCCAATAATCTTGCTGTGCCTTATTCCCGAATTTCTGCAACACCGGCCCCAGCATGGACAGGCCAAACGGCACGATGCGGGGGGCGTTGGCTGCGTTGCTTTCCTCGTCAAAGATGTGGCGTTGCACGGCGTTCCATTCCGCGCCGCCGAATTCTTTGGGCCAGTTCTGCGCCAGCCAACCGCGCGCATTCAGCTTGGCGTGCCACAGGTCCATGTTGGCCTTGGTCAGATCACGCCCCAGCCGCACTTTCTCGGCAATGTCCGCAGGCAATTCCTCGGCCATGAAGGCCTGCACTTCGGCACGAAACGCGTCTTCTTCGGGAGTGTACGAGAGGTCCATCGCTTAGCCTTTCTTGTTCAGATCATCAAAGGTGCGGCCCTGCGCGACCAGCTCCTGCAAGAGCGGTGCGGGGGTCCAGAAGTCAGGGTTTTCGGCGGCATAGCCGTTGATGTCGTCAAGCAGCTCCGCAAGACCGGTCATGTCAGCCCATTTCAGCGGCCCACCGCGATAGCGTGGAAAGCCGTAGCCAAAAAGCAGGACCATATCGACGTCCACGGGACGCCGCGCGATGCCTTCGCCCACCACCTTGGCCGCCTCGTTGACCATCGCCGCCATGTAACGGCGCACGATCTCTTTTGCGGTGAAGTCGCGCGGGGTGATCCCAAGCCGCGCCCGATCGGCGTCGATCAACGGCAGCACATCAGGGTTGGGCACCCGCGCCTTGGGCCCGCCGGCATAGTCATAGTAGCCCTTGCCGGTTTTCTGGCCGAAATGTCCGTCTTTGCACAGCGTGTCGGCATAGGTTGCGTCGCGTCTGGGCGCGGCACCTTCGGCCCGCTTGCGCTTGCGCACCGCCCAGCCGATGTCGAGCCCGGCGAGGTCGGCGACGGCAAAGGGACCCATCGCGAACCCGAACGCCTCCAAAGCCGCGTCGATGTCATATGGTGACGCGCCATCAAGGATCATCTCGTCCGCGCAGGTGCGATAGGTCGACAGAATGCGGTTACCGATAAAACCGTCACAGACACCCGCGCGCACGCTGATTTTGCCCAGCCGCTTGCCCAGTGCGAACCCGGTGGCTGCAACGTCCGGCGACGTGGCATCGCCTACAACAACTTCAAGCAGTTTCATCACGTGCGCGGGCGAGAAGAAATGCAACCCCAGCAAATCCGCAGGGCGCGACGTGCTGGCGGCGATCTCGTTGATGTCGAGATATGAGGTATTCGAGGCCAGCACGCAGCCCGGTTTGCACACGGCATCAAGCTGGGCAAAGACCTGCTTTTTGACGTCCATGTCCTCGAATACGGCCTCGATCACCAGGTCGACCTCGGCCAAGGCGGCATAGTCGGTGACGATGCTCAGTGCGCTTTGGAGCATCGCGCCGTGCGCCTCGGCAGTGATCTTGCCGCGCTTGAGCGCACCAGCCAGATTGGTTTCGATCCGTCCACGCGCTGCGGTGCCCGCGTCTGCCGACATCTCCAGCAGGTGCACCCGCAGGCCCGACAGCAGCGCAGCCGTCGCAATGCCTGCGCCCATCGTTCCGCCACCAATGACCGCGATATGGGCCACCTCGCGCGGGGCCACGCCCTTGAGCTCGGGCAGGTGCGCAACAGCGCGTTCGCCAAAAAACGCGTGGATCATGCCCTGCCGCTGATCGGTTTTCATAAGGTCCGAGAAAATCTTGCGCTCGCCCTTCAGCCCCGTCTGAAAGTCGCCCTGAAACGCCGCTTCAACCGCGCGCACGCACCAGGCTGGCGAAATTTGGCCCTTGCCCCGCGCCAGCGTCGCCTCGAACGCGGCGTCCCAGTTAATCGGATCAGGCAACGGCATTTCGCTGACCGGTCGCCGCCCCGCGCCGTCTGCGAGCAACTTTTCGGCATAGGCCAGACCTAAGCTGCGCGGGTCGCCGTCTTGAACGTCATCCAGAATGCCCATGCTCAACGCCTCGGGTGCTTTGACATGGCGGCCGGTGGTCATGACGTCCAGCGCCGCCTCCACACCGGTCAGGCGCGGCAGGCGCTGCGTGCCGCCCGCGCCGGGGATCAGGCCCAGATGCACTTCGGGCAGGCCAAGGCGCGCGGACGGCACTGCGATGCGGTAATGGCAGCCCAACGCGACCTCGAGACCACCGCCAAGCGACACGCCATGCATGGATGCAATGACGATCAGCGGCGAGGCTTCGATCCGGTCGATCACGTCGGGCAGCGACGGCTCAAGCGGTGTCTTGCCAAACTCCTTGATATCCGCCCCGGCAAAGAAGGCGCGCCCCTCGCCCACGATCACCACAGCGCGCACACCGGTATCCGACTCGGCCCGGTCCATGCCATCCATCAACCCTTGCCGCACCGCTTGGCTCAGCGCGTTCACCGGCGGATTATTGGCGGTCAGAACCGCAACATCGCCCACACGGTCGTACCCGATCACATCGGTCATGGCAGCGATCCTCCCTTTGTTCCAACCTACTACGGGTAGAGAACAGAGCAAGCGCTGCTGCCACGTGCGCGCAATGACGCTGCGGAACGGATCAGCTGTCGCGGCGGTAAATAAAGCAGCGACCGGGTACCGCGTCTGCTGGCAAAGGCTGTTCGACCAGATCGTCGAAATACATCCGGTCCGACGATACCATCAGACCGCCCACCGCCAACAGCGGCGCAATCACGGGAGAGATTTCTCGCGCAAAGATGTCGTTGCGTTCGGCGTTGTGGCCGCCGAGATCGGCATGGATCAACACCGCAGTGGGGCCAAAACGTTCGAGTGCCTGGGGCAGCGTCTCGGCCACTTCACCCAACAAAACATGGCTGTCGGGCGGCGTGCTGTCCGGGTGAGACGCGATGGCCCGTTCGAACACGTAGATATCGCGGGCGGGCATGATCTGGCACATGTGATGGTAGGTGCGTCCGTTGCCCAGACCCAGTTCGAACACCGGGCCCGGCAGATCTCCGACCAGCCGCGCTGCGTGATCCAGACACGCACGCTGCGACACCATGCGATCCACAAACAGGTCCAAACGGCTTTGGCTCATGTCACTCTCCCTTGGTCGACGGCGTCTTGATGCGGGACAAAACGTCGAATGTGTAGAAAAAAGAATTCGCAATCGCGTGTATAGACGTCACCGGTGGAATCGGCTTTGGTGTCGATAACCGAAGGAGAAAAACGACCCTCATGACCGCCCTTTTGGACGTGCGCGACCTGTCGATCGGCTTTGGCACCGCTCCTTCGGTGGTCAAGGACGTGTCATTTGCCGTCAATGCAGGCGAGACGCTGGCGTTGGTCGGGGAAAGCGGGTCGGGCAAGACACTGACCTGCCGGTCGGTTCTGCGCATCCTTCCGGGGGCTGCGCAGTTGCGGTCGGGGTCGATTGCTTTTGGCACGGGCGCTTCCCGCACCGATTTGCTGACACTGCCTCAGGGCGCCTTGCGCGACATCCGCGGCAACAAGATTTCGATGATCTTTCAGGAACCGATGAGGTCGCTGTCGCCGCTGCACCGGATCGGCAACCAAGTATCAGAAGCGCTGACCCTGCACCGCGACATGTCCAAGGCCGAGGCCAAGCGCGACGTGCTGAGCAACTTTGAACGCGTGGGCTTTCCCGATCCCGAACGCGCCTTTCGAGCCTATCCGTTCGAGCTGTCCGGCGGGATGCGCCAGCGGGCCATGATCGCGATGGCGATTGTGGCCAAACCCGATCTGCTGATCGCGGACGAACCAACGACTGCCCTGGATGTGACCACGCAGGCGCAGGTGCTCGGCCTGATGAAAAAGCTGCAGCAGGACACCGGCATGGCGATGGTGCTGGTCACGCACGATTTGGGTGTGGTGGCCAACATGGCCGACCGGGTTGTTGTAATGAACAAAGGGCACGTGATGGAATCCGGGCCTGCGGACATCGTGCTGGGCGATCCCGGGCACGGTTACACCAAGAAGCTTTTCGCCGCCGCACCAAGCATTCCGGATGTTGCCAAGCCTTCGGATCCGGTGGTGACCGATGATCCCATCCTGACGCTGCAGGGGGTTTCGAAAACGTATCATGTCAGCATGGGTGGCTGGCGACGCAAGCGCGCGGTGCATGCCTGCCAGGACGTCAACGCCGTGCTTCCGCGCGGCAAAACCCTGGCCATCGTCGGTGAAAGCGGATCGGGCAAAACCACCTGCGCGCGGATCGCTTTGGGCGCGGAGGTGCCGGACAAAGGCAGCCAGGTGATCTTTCGCCCAACGGCTGACGCGGACGCGGTCCATGTCGAAGGGTTGTCGCGCGCCGAGAAGATCGCGTTCCAGCGGCAGGCGCAAATGGTGTTTCAGGACCCCTATTCATCGCTCAGCCCGCGCATGCGGGTGCAGGAAGCGCTGACCGAACCGATGGAAATCCACGGACTTGGCACCAAGGCGGACCGCCGCGAAAAGGCGGCGGAAATGCTGCGCTGGGTCGGGTTGAACCCGGACATGCTGAAACGGTATCCGCACGCGTTTTCCGGTGGTCAGCGCCAGCGCTTGTCCATCGCCCGGGCACTCACGCTCGACCCGGTGCTGCTGGTCTGCGACGAACCGACCTCCGCTTTGGACGTCAGTGTCCAGGAACAGATCCTCAGCCTGCTCGAAGACATCCGCGACGGTATGGGGTTGAGCTATCTCTTTATCAGCCATGACCTCGCCGTTGTTGCGCGGATCGCCGATGAAGTTGCCGTGATGCGCAGGGGTGTGGTGGTTGAACAGGCCACGCCCGAGACCCTATTTTATAATCCCAACCACCCGTACACCAAAGCGCTCATCGCCGCGCAGCCAACCCCGGACATTCGCCGACCCATCGACCTGACTGCCGTGGCGAATGGCGCGGGCGAGCCGGAAAGCTGGCCCGAACTTTATCGGTTCGAAGGCATTGCTGCCCCCGCCCTGCGCGAGATCGAACCCGGACACAAGGTGCGCTGCCATGCTTAAGTTCCTGACTGCCCTGCTTCTTGCACTGCCCATAATCGCGGCCGCCCAAACATTACCGCCGTTGCAGGAGAGTTCGTTCTGGGGCGACGAGGTGACCAAGGGCGACCTGCCCCCCATCGCCGAACGCCTGCCGCAAACGCCCATTGTCGTCGACATGGAAGCCAAGGGACGCACCTTTGGCACGCAAGGGGGCACGCTGCGCACCATGATCACCCGCACCAAGGACGTGCGCCAGATGGTGGTGTACGGCTATGCCCGGCTGGTCGGATATGACCATGAATACCGGTTGAAGCCCGATATCCTCGAAAGCTTTGAAGTGTACGAGGGCCGCACCTTTGTGCTGCGTCTGCGGCCCGGTCATCGCTGGTCCGATGGCGCGCCATTCACCTCCGAGGATTTCCGCTACTGGTGGGAACATGTGGCCAACAACAGGCAGCTCAGCCCGTCGGGCCCGCCCGACATCATGCGCGTGGGCGGCAAATTCGCGACCATGTCGTTCCCGGACGCCCACACCGTGGTGGTCGAGTTCCCGCATCCCAACCCGCGCTTTCTGCCCGCGCTCGCACAGGCCAGCCCCCCGTTCATCTACCGGCCTGCGCATTACCTGAAGACCTACCACGAGGACTTTAATTCGCCCGAAGACATGCAGGCGTTGATTGACGATCTGCGCGTACGTGGCTGGGCACCGCTGCACAACAAGCTCGACAACATGTACAAGTTCGACAACCACGAACTGCCGACTTTGCAGCCGTGGATGCCTGCATCGACTGGCGCCGGATCGCGCTACCTGTTTGTGCGCAATCCGTATTTCCACCGCATTGACGCGCGCGGTGTGCAGCTGCCTTATATCGATGTGGTCGAGATGAGCGTGGTGGGCTCGGGCCTTGTCGCGGCCAAGGCCAATGCGGGCGAAACCGACCTTCAGGCGCGCGGGCTGGATTTCCGCGACACCTCGATCCTGAAAAAGGGTGAGGCGGACGGCGCGCCCTATCGCACTTACCTGTGGTCCAACGGGGCCGCGAGCCAGATTGCAATCTACCCCAACCTCAACTTTGCCGATCCGGTCTGGCGCAACATCATGCGTGACGTGCGGTTCCGGCGCGCGCTGTCGCTCGGCATCGACCGGCGCATCATCAACCGCGCGCTCTATTTCGGTCTGGGCAAAGAGGGCGGGATGACCGCACTGCAGGCCAGTCCGCTCTTTGAGGAAGACAACCTGCGCAAGTGGGCCGTCTATGACCCGGGGCTTGCCAGCACGCTGCTTGATGAAATGGGACTGCGCGAACGCGATGACGCGGGCATCCGCCTGCTGCCCGATGGCCGCCCGATGGAGTTCGTGATCGAAACCGCTGGCGAGAGGCAAGAGGTTGAGAACGCGCTGGCCATCATCACCGACACGTGGCGCGACATCGGCATCAAGCTGATCATGCGCCCCGCTGACCGCGACATCCTGCGCAACCGGGTGTTTTCCGGTGTGACCATGGCCGCCGTCTGGTTCGGCTGGGACAATGGGATCCCGCAACCCTTCACTTCGCCCAGCTATCTCGCGCCAACCGATCAGGTGTTCTTTGCCTGGCCAAAGTGGGGGCAATATTACCAAACCAGCGGGGCCGCGGGCGAAAAGATCGACATGCCCGAAGCAGGCCGCCTGATGCGGCTGAACCGTGACTGGGAACGCACCCGCGACCCGGTCAAACGCGAAGCGATCTGGCGCGAGATGCTGGAAATCCACGCTGACCAGCAATTCGGTATCGGCATCCTGAGCGAGGCACCCCAGCCCATTGTCGTGTCCGACCGGTTGCGGAACGTGCCCACGAAGGGCAAATGGGCCTGGGACCCCGGATCACATTTCGGCGTGCACCGCCCTGACGAGTTCTATTTCAGCGACGCGCAGGAAATTGCGCAGGTGTCTGAATGAACTTTCTGCGCTATGCCGCTTACCGCCTGCTGACCATGGCGCTGACGCTGGTGGTGGTATCGATGCTGGTCTTTGCCATTATCAACCTGCCCCCCGGCGACTACCTGTCGAACCAGATCGCCGAACTGCGCGCCACAGGTCAGGCGGAGGCGGTCGCCAAGGCCGAGTTTCTGCGCACCGAGTTCGGCCTCGACCGTCCGCTTTGGTTCCAATACCTGATGTGGGTCGGCCTCGCGCCCGGCGAATACGGCTTTTCGGGACTGCTGCAAGGCGATCTTGGCTGGTCGTTCTACAATGACGAACCCGTGGCCGACATTGTCGGGTCCAAGCTGTGGCTGACCGTACTGGTGAACCTCGCCGCGGTGTTGTTTATCTATTTCATGGCGATCCCGCTGGGCGTGATGGCCGCCGCCAAGTCCAAGACATGGGTCGATTACACCACTGCCTTTATCGGCTATCTGGGTCTCGCCACGCCGAACTTTCTGCTGGCGCTGATCCTGTACTACTACGGGCGCAAGTATATCGGCCTGCCTATCGGCGGATTGATGGACCCGCAGTTCGAAGGTGAACCGCTGAGCTGGGGCAAGATTCAGTCGGTGCTGATGCACATGATCGTGCCGACCTTTGTCATCGGCACCGCCGGTGTGGCCGCGATGATGCAGCGCCTGCGCGCCAACATGCTGGATGAGTTGGGCAAACCCTATGTCGAAACCGCCGTGGCCAAAGGCATGGCACCCGCCCGGATGCTGTCAAAATACCCGCTGCGCGTGGCGTTCAACCCCTTTGTCGCCGACATCGGCAACCTGTTGCCTGCGATGGTGTCGGGGTCGGTCATCATCTCGGTCGTGATGAGCCTTCCGACCATCGGCCCCGATCTGCTGGTCGCACTGCGTACGCAGGACCAGTTTCTGGCCGGGTTCGTGCTGATGTTCGTGGCGTTTCTGACGCTGGTGGGCACGATGATATCTGACCTTCTGCTGGTGCTGCTTGATCCGCGCATCCGCTACGGCGCGCGAGAGGGGTAAGGGGATGAGCACGCTACCCGACGGACGTTTCATCGACGACGCGCCATACGATCCCAACGTGGACCTGTCGGCGGTCGACCGCACGGACATGGACGCGTCGAACTTTGTGCTGGTCTGGCGCAAGTTCAAACGGCATCGGCTGGGCTTGATCTCGGGGCTGTTCCTGCTGATGGCCTATCTGGCGATCCCCTTCGCCGGGTTCATCGCCCCCTACACGCCGCACGAACGCAGCGCCGACCACCTGTTCCACCCACCCCAGGCCATTCGCATGTGGCACGAGGGCGAGTTTATCGGCCCCTTTGTCTATGCCACGTCGGGCTATGCCGACCTCGAAAACTTCCAATGGGTGTACGAGACCGACCGCACCCGGCCCATGCCACTGGAATTCTTCTGCCGCAAATCGGAATACAACCTCATGGGGTTCATCCCAACCGAGGTGCACCTGTTCTGCGCACCCGAAGGGGCGACCGTCTTCATCTTCGGCTCGGACCGTTTGGGACGCGACGTGTTTTCCCGCATCTCTTATGGCGCGCAATTGTCCCTGACCGTGGGGCTGATCGGGATCACGGTCAGCTTTATCCTCGGGATCGGGTTTGGCGCGCTTGCGGGCTATTTCGGCGGCTGGATCGACTGGGTGGTCAACCGCGCGATCGAGATCCTGCGCAGCCTGCCGGAGCTGCCGCTATGGCTGGCATTGTCAGCCGCGGTGCCGTCGAACTGGGGCCCGGTGTCGGTGTTTTTCATAATATCCATCATATTGGGCCTGCTCGATTGGCCCGGCCTTGCCCGCGCGGTGCGAAGTAAATTCCTGTCCCTGCGCGAAGAAGAATTCGTGCGTGCCGCCGAGATGATGGGCGCCAAGCCGGGCCGTGTGATCCGGCGCCATCTGCTGCCGAACTTCTCCAGTCACCTCATTGCCTCGGCCACGCTATCGATCCCGGCGATGATCCTCGGTGAAACCGCGCTCAGCTTCCTCGGCCTCGGCTTACGCGCACCTGCAGTCAGCTGGGGCGTGATGCTGAACGACGCGCAGAACCTCGCCTCGATCGAGATCTACCCGTGGACCGCGATCCCTATGCTGCCCATCGTTTTGGTGGTGCTGGCGTTCAACTTCCTTGGCGACGGCTTGCGCGACAGCCTCGATCCTTACAGCGACTAGCGGTCGTCACCGTCGGCTACTCCGCCTTCGAGCAGTTCTTCCTCCATCGCAGCTTCTGCTGCAGAGCTGATCGCCTCTTTCTCTTCGTCGGTCAGGTCGGAGGCGCGTTTGCCATCGGCGAGGCGCACGGTGACCTCGCGGTGGGCAAAGGTGATGCCCTCGCGTTCAAAGAGCGCGCGAATCTCTTCGTAGACCTTCTTGCGCACCAGCCACTGGTCGCCGGGTTTGGTCATGAACTTGACCCGGATGATCATCGCGCTGTCCTGCATTTCGATGACGCCCTGGGACTTCAGCGGCTGTATAAAGTTGTCGCCAATGACGGGGTCGTCCAGAAGCGCGACGCCCAACTTCTTGATCAGTTTGCGTACCTTTTCCACGTCCGTGTCATAGGTGACACGCAGCGGCAGCTTCATGATCACCCAGTCGCGGCTGTAGTTCGTAAGCACCTGAATCTCGCCAAAGGGAATGGTGTGCATCGCCCCAAGGTGATGGCGCAGTTGAAACGACCGGACCGATATATTTTCGACCGTGCCTTTGACCCCGCCGACATCGATGTACTCCCCCTTGCGAAACGCATCGTCGAACAGAAAAAACCCGCCCGAAAAAATGTCCCGGATCAGCGACTGCGATCCAAAGCCCACCGCCACGCCAACCACGCCAGCCCCCGCAAAGAGCGGCCCGACATTCACGCCCAGTTCCATCAGCACGATCAACAGGATCGTCACGACGATCACAATCAGCACAAAATTGCGGAACAGCGGCAGCAAGGTTGCCAGCCGCGAGGCCGACGATCCGCCGCCCTCATCGCCCAGCTCGCCGGGTTCCTCGTCTCCCTGCTCTTCGCGGATCTTGGCGTCGATCCAGATCCGAAAGGCGTTGTAGGCGATGTAGCCCAGAAAGATGATGACCATGACGTCCAGCAACCGGTCGGTCACACTTTCGCCCATCATGTTGGTGTTCGGGTTCCACACCGCCACAAACGCATAGGCCCCGGCCACAAAGGCCAGGATGCCTGCCACCCGCTGCGCCAGTCCTTCAAACGTGGTCAGGCGCGGGCCTTCGGGCATCTCCGCGACCATGACCGCGGTGGGGTCTTCGGTGGCCTCGCGATGCGCGCGCACCCGACGGGCCCGTTCAAAGCTGCGTTCGATGAAGTAGTTGATGACGCCATAAACCACGAGAATGATATTAAGGATCGCCCACGCCGCCGATAGCAGCGGCACCCCCAACGGATCGTCGATGATCAGGCGGTACGTCTGATGCGTCCAGGCAAACAGAAAATAGACGGTCGCCACCGGCCGCCACAGGCGCGACAGCATGCGCAACACCCAAGTCGCCTCGTCCGGGCGCTTGCCGTTCAAAACCGCGCTGGTTATCGCGGTGGCATTGAACGCCAACAGCGCGATGCTCAGCCCCATGACCACAAAACTGAGCAGCGAAAAGAGAAAGACATAGACCTCGTAGTTGAGGCCCAGTTGTTCGATCCACACGCCGAAAAGGTTGGTGAAAAAGCTGATCGCCGCCACCGAACTGAGCCAGAAATAAAGCCGTGTCGCGTCTTTGTTCGAGAACTTCGGGATTCGATATTGCGCCATGAACGGCGACAGAATCATGCGCCACAGACCGGTGACAAAGCGCACCATGAAATAGCCCAGGTTGATCAGCGATACGGTAAACTGCATCGCTGTATCCTCGAGCGGACCAAAGATCAGGTAGCCAAGGATATAGGCCACGGCCATGCTGAGCAGCACGCCAACGACACCAGCCACAAAGCGAAAGGCAAGCCACGGCATTTTCTCGGCATAGCCCTGCGGATTTTCGCGGATGCGCGAGACGACAAAACGTTTCGCAATACGGCGGCCATAGATCTGCCATTCGGCCAGCATACCCACGCCAAACAGCGCCAGCGACGTCACCAGCGCAATGAAATAGGCCATGATCGTGCCGTCAGGGCTGCTGGCACGCAGGATGAACAAAACCTCGTTGAACGCTGCCGGCAGATCGAGGAACCGATCAACCAGAACGTTGCGAAAGGTGACCGCATCGTCCTGCAGGCTCATCAGGGACGAGCCGTCGTTCGGGCCAGTCGGAGTAACCGCGCCAGCCTCGGTTTCATTCAGCACCCGGCCGTTGCTGTCGATCACGATGACGCTGACACCACTTTCGGCGGCACTGCGCAGCGCTTCGGTCAGGCTACCTTCGTCGCTGTCTTCGACGGTTGCACCTCCGACAAGGCTGCCGAACCCTTGTGCCTGCGCGCCAGCGGGCCACATTGCGCACAGCACGCACAGGCCCAGGGCCACCACCATCGCACCGATCCGTGACATCAAAACGCGTCTCCCCCGTGCCCATCGATCCGGTGCGACGCTACGCGATGACTGTGTCGGTGACAACGCGCGGAAGTGATCACGATGTTTGCCGAACCCCTTGAACACGGATCAAAAACCCCGCATGTGACCATGTATTGCGCGCAACACAGCGCGCCTGATCTGGCGAACAGCGGTGCTACGGCTTGGGATCGAAGCCCGCCATGCTATACCGATCAGAGCGAATCCCCGGGGGTGGTGGGGATGCCATTCGCCCCTTGCAAGACGAAGGCCAACTTTATGGGCACACCCAAGGCCCCGCAGCCCATTGCAACTGGCAAACCAAGCCGGGCGTTGCTTTATAGCCATGACACCTTCGGACTGGGCCATTTGCGGCGCAGCCGCGCCGTTGCCTCTGCGCTGACGCAAGCGGGGGTGGTCACGTCGGCGATCATTCTGACCGGCAGCCCGGTGGCCGGACGGTTTACCTTTCCCGAAGCGGTGGATCACGTCCGCTTGCCCGGCGTCAAGAAGCTGCCAGATGGCAGCTACGCCAGCCAGACCGAAGGCATGGATATCGACGGCACGACGGCGCTGCGCGCAGGCGTGATTTCGTCCACAGTGGAAGAGTACGCGCCGGACCTGCTGATCGTGGACAAGGAACCCACCGGCTTTCGCGGAGAGCTGTTGCCGACGTTGGAAAAGCTGCGCGCCGCAGGCCGAACGCGCATCGTTCTGGGCCTGCGCGACGTGCTGGACGAACAAGAGGTGCTGGCCGCCGAATGGGAGCGCAAAGGCGCGATCGCGGCGACCGAGAAGTTTTACGACGAACTGTGGGTCTACGGCCCCCGGTCGGTTTATGATCCGACCGAAGGCCTACCGCTGTTCGAAGATGTGCGCGCACGCACCTATTGGACAGGCTACATCCGACGCGAGATCATCGATCCCGCAGAGGTGCCCGACACACCCTACATCCTCGTCACGCCCGGTGGGGGCGGCGATGGCGCGGCGATGGTCGACCTGGTGCTGCGCGCCTATGAACAGGACCCCGATTTGGGACCACAGGCGGTGCTGGTCTATGGTCCTTTCCTCGCCGGCGAAGAGCGCGAGCATTTCGAGTCGCGGGTCGCAGCCCTGGGCGGGCGCGTTGTGTCCACCGGGTTCGACAGCAAGATTGAAAGCCTGATCGCCAACGCCGAGGGCGTGATCTGCATGGGCGGATACAACACATTCTGCGAAGTGCTCAGCTTTGATTGTCGCGCGATAATCGTGCCGCGCACAGAACCGCGCATCGAACAGTGGATCCGCGCAAACCGGGCCGAGGCACTGGGGCTTGTGCGCAACCTCGACAAATACCGCGAGGGTCTGACGCCGCAAACGATGATCGACGCGATCCGCGCCCTGCCCCAGCAATCGCGACCGTCACAGGCGGGTGCGGACGGATTGCTGGACGGTCTTGACGTGGTCATCGCCCGCGCCCGCAGCCTGATGGACACCCGCCTCAAAAGCGCCGCCGAATGACCCAAGAACCCGTGCCGTTGGCCATTGCCGTCAAGGGCTGGCCGCGCCTGTCCGAGACGTTCATCGCGCAGGAAATTCTCGCCCTTGAGCGCGCGGGCCTGCGGTTCGACATCTGGTCGCTGCGCTTTCCCACCGATGGCAAGTCGCACCCGCTGCACGATGCGGTGCGGGCGAGGGTGCGCTATCTGCCCGAATACCTGCACCAGGAACCGGGGCGCGTCCTGCGCGGCCTCTTTGCAGCCTTCGGCCGCGCATCGGTGTGGCGTGCGCTTGCGCAATTCCTGCGCGACCTGCGTCGCGATCCGACGCGCAACCGCGTGCGCCGCTTTGGCCAGGCCTGCGTGATGGCGCGCGAATTGCCGCGCGAAACACGCGCGATCTATGCACATTTCCTGCACACCCCCGCGTCCGTCGCGCGGTACGCCGCGATCCTGCGCGGCATCCCGTGGTCCTTCTCGGCGCATGCCAAGGATATCTGGACCTCACCCGAATGGGAGTTGCGCGAAAAGTTGGATGCCAGCACGGCGGGCGCTGCCTACGGCGCGACCTGTACGCAATTCGGTGCAGAACACCTGCGATCACTGGCGACCAGCACGCAGGTCGATCTGGTCTATCACGGCCTTGACCTCAGCCGCTTTCCCCCCGCTTCGGACCCGTCGCCGCGCACACCAGATGCGCCGTTTCACATGTTGTCCGTGGGGCGGCTGGTGGAAAAGAAAGGCTTTGACCGGCTGATCGACGCGCTGGCGCTGCTGCCTGACACGCTGGACTGGCACTGGACCCATATCGGCGGCGGCGCCCTTGCGGGCAAGATGCAGGCGCGCGCCGAAACGCGTGGGGTGGCGGACCGCATCACATGGCGCGGCGCTTGCGATCAGCCCGAAGTGATCGAGGCGATGCGCGCAGCCCACCTCTTTGTCCTGCCCTCGCGCGTGGCCGCTGATGGCGACCGTGATGGCCTGCCAAACGTGCTGATGGAAGCGGCAAGCCAAAAGCTTGCAATCCTGTCAACGCCGGTATCCGCGATACCGGAATTCATCGACACGGGC
>JBCBCR010000056.1:0-16435 GCA_038530495.1 Pseudomonadota bacterium
GTCTGAAACACCACCCTTGACCCGCTCGGACATCACCCATTCGAAATGCTGCATGTCCTTGAGCGTTGCACGGTGGATGGCCGCCTGCGCCCGGCCCTGCGCCGCCGTCAGGTAGAGGTCCAGAGCGGTTGCAACCCGGTCATTGGTGTCTTCGGCCAAGGCAACGGCTGCCACTTCGACATCCGCCTTGGCAAAGGCGCGTTCGTTTTTCTTGCGCCCGTTGTCGAACAGGACGGCGTCGACCACGATCTGCGAAATCAGATCGCCCAGAGAATTGAGCGAGATCCGGGGGCCGATGGTCGGTAGCCAGTTCTTGGATGCTGCCGCGGCGCGCAGGCGTGCGGCCCGCAGTTCGGTTTCCGCAGCCCTGGCGTTCGCGGCGAGCACGGCGGTGCCGACCTGGTCATAGACGCCCCCCGCGGGCAGCACCGAACGCCGCGCCAGCAGGTTCTGCAACACGACGCTTTCGGCGTTCAGCGTTTCATCATGCTTGGTGGGCGTCCGCGCCAGCGCGGGCGTGCCGGGACCGTCTGCCTGAGCGTTCAAGCCGCCTGCGGCGCGCGTTACTGCCGATCCACCGTCTTCGCACCCTGTCAGGAGGGTGATGGCGGCGCACCAGACCGCAACCGTTTTAACACCGTGCCCCATCGCATTCCCGTTTCGGGTTATCGTTCTTGGATGTGGGCGCGGTTGCGGACCCCGGTCCGCGCCTCATCTCTTGCTGGTTCCCGATCTTTTGTCATTTGAAACCAGAGGGATATCTGCCCGCGCTAGGTCAGCGCGGTATTGACCTGGATGTCGTCGTCGATCAGCACGGTGCCTTCGCCCAAGGTGTAAATCTCGTAGGTATTTCCACCGACTGACGTGGTTCCGGTACGGGTCGCGCCTGCGATATTCACGATGTCATCGCTGCCACCGTCGACGGTCAGCTGATCCGAACTGTCAGACAGGGCCAAGAGCGCGGCCTCGGTAATGGTCAGCCGCGCCTCTTCGGCGAATTGCAGGTCAACCTGTTCGATTTGGTAGTCACCCAAGCCCGCATTGCCGAGCGAAATGGTCGACCCCGGCGTTTCATCGTCAAACGCCACGTACGTGCCCGAGACATTGCCCGCCGCATCGGTTGACGTCACCACGAGGTCGGATCCGTCAGGTACCGTTTGACCGAAGGTGAACAGCGTTTCACCCAGCACATCGATGTCTGTTTGCGTCGCCGCGACATCGGTGATCGCACCGGTTTCGCTGACTGCAGCCACCGCAAGGTCGCCATCGCTTTGGTCGGTCGAGATACCGCGGATGCCGCTGCCATCGCGGGTAAAGCTGGCGATGACCGGGCCGTCAGGTGCTTCGGTGTCGATCCGCAGCGTATCGGCGATCGTTTCGGTGTTGCCCACCGCGTCGGTCGCCATGACAGTGATATCTGCGGTGTACGTGCCCGAAGGTATGGCCGAAGGCGGGATGTCCAGCGACCAGTTTCCGGCTGCATCAACCGACGCGGCCATGACCGCGCCGTTGAAATCGACCATCACGGTTGAACCCGCCTCGACCTGACCGCCGAGCGTAATGCCGTCGCGCGCCTCGGATCCGCTGACAACGTCATCGGCGGTTACCGTGTCCTGAATGTCGAGCTGGTTGACCAGCGTGTCGACGACGACCGTGTCGGAAACGGTCGCCACGTTGCCGGCGCGATCGGTCGCCGTGACGCTGACGGGGGTGGTGTATTCTCCCACCGGAATCTGTGTTGGGGAGAACGGCGCGCTCCAGTTGCCATTGGCGTCGACAACCGCTTGCACCGTGACGCTTCCCATCGACACCATCACGGTCGAACCAACCTCGGTTGTGCCGGTCAGCACAACACCGTCGGCGCGTTCGGCTTCGGATATGATGTTGTCCCCTTCGACCGCGTTCGCGGACACGGACAGATTGTCGACATTGGTGTCGACCCGCACGGTGTCATTTGCCGTGCTGGTGTTGCCTGCTGCATCCGTGGTCGTCGCCGTGATCTGCGCGTCATAGGTGCCAGCGGGGATTTCGTTGCTGGCGAAATAGGCCTGCCAGACACCGTTGCCATTGGCCACAGCCTGATGCGTGACGCCGTTCATAGTGACCGACACCAGCGCGCCGGGGTCCGCCATGCCTGACAGCATCACGCCATCGCTCGCTTCGACCTCGTTGATGATGTCGTCGCCCTCAACCGGGCCAACGATGGTCAAAAGGCTGGCATCGGTGTCAACATTGACGGCTTGTGTCACGGCGGATGTGTTGCCTGCCGCATCGGTCGCTGTGGCCGTCAAGGTCGCGGTATAGGTGCCCGTCCCGATCTGGCTCGGGCTGAACGACGCGGTCCAGCTGCCATCGGCGGCCACAACCGCGTTGACCGTTTGACCACCCAGAGCCACTTCGACAGTTGATCCTGGCTCGGTCACGCCTGTGACAACCATGCCCGCGCCATGTTCGACCGCATTGATCACGCCATCGGTGCCGCCGGGGGTCGATGTGATGCCCATGGCGTTGACCAGCGTGTCGACGCGGACCGACCCGGTGGCGGTCGCGGTGTTGCCCGCTGTGTCGGTGGCCACGGCGGTGACGTTGGTGTCGTATTCCCCGCCTGCAATGGCGGATGCCGGGAAATTCGCGCTCCATGTTCCGTCGGCTGCAACAACTGCGGGCACGGTGGATCCGGCAAAGGTGACTTCGACGCTCGCGCCCGGCTGCGCGGTGCCGTTCAGCGTGATGCCGTCGGCAGCCTCTGCGGCATTGACGATGCCGTCACCCTCAATGCTTGCGGTGTCCAGCGACACCTGCGTTTCCGTATCGACGACCAGCGTGTCGCTCGACGTTGTCGTATTGCCGAACGCGTCGGTGGCGACAATGGTCACACCTTCGCTGTATTCGCCATCGGCCAGCGTACCGTTCTGCCACGTGGCCGACCACGTGCCGTCGGCTGCAACAGTGACAGTGCGCGTGATGCCGGCAATTGTAATGGCGAGCGTTGCGCCCGCTTCGCCGGTGCCAGCAAGGGTGACGCCTCCGTCCATCTCAACCCCGTTGACGACATGCCCCACACTTTGGGTGCCCTGGGAGATCGAAACATCCGGGCCAACTGTGTCGATGACAAAATCGGGGCCGTCGAGGGTCGTGGTTTCGCCGGTGGAGACGTGCGTGAAAACAACCGTGGTGTCGTGGCTGCCGTCTGCCGGGAAATCGCCGCCTTCGAAGGTAACCGACCACGTGCCATCGTCGCCGATGGTTGTCTGAAGCGTGCTGCCGCCCACCGTGATTTCGACTTCATCACCGGGTTCGCCGGTGCCCGACACATTGAACGTGTGCGAAGACGTATCGTCGCCGCCGATATTGGTGGACGTGTCCGCGTCATCGACCGTCGGTTCGGCGGGGCCGCCTCCGCCGCCGCCATTGTCGCCATCGTCATCGGTGATGACCGCGATCCCCGCAGCTGCTGCCGCGGCACCACCAAGCCCGAGAAGTGGCCCACCCAGCACAGCAGCGCCCAGCATGGACACTTCCTCGTCGGCTGGAACGTTCAGGTTGGCGACCTCTGTCCGACCCAGATAGATCAGATCATCGGACGGGCTCCATTTGCCCCACTGTTCGGTGGGTCCGAACTGGGCAAAGAGCTCACCATCCGTGGTCTCGACAAATGCGACCTCATTGAGGAACCCATCGGATGAGATGAACAGCCGGTTCGGTTCGCCCGCGTCATTGAAGTAGCTTTCCAGAACAATCGTGCGCCCATCGGAAAGGACAAGAACCAGATCGTCGCCCTGGCGCTGCTGGCTCTGCAGATCGGTCTGCCTGAGGTTAAATGAAATTTCCTGCCCGCTGGTCAAAACGACCTTGGAACCGCCGTCTGCTGGAACAACCCCACGTTCCAACGCACCCGCAGAATTGCGGACAACGTAATCAATCGTTGTCATAACACCACCACTTTTGCCTCTTGGCCGGTAAACAGTCGGCCAAACACAACACTTTCTCGCCGCCGGCTTTTCGCCGTGCTGACTATTCTTATGCGAATGGTAATACTCCAAGAGCGAATCAAGAGCTAGACTATTTTTTTGGCTTGAAACAAGTTCTTGGGAAGCAAGCCATATTTTGTGGCAATTGGAACTCATTTCGCGGAATGCGGGTGGAGCGAGGATCCGAATGAACCAGAACCTGTTAGACCTCTGGTGGGCCGGTGTCGATGCGGTGCGTGGGGACGTCTGCGTACGACGCGCACTGGCCGACACCGCCTGCCCTGCCCCCGATCAGATCATCGCGGTGGGCAAGGCCGCTGCCGCAATGGCCCGTGCAGCCTGTGCGCATTGGCCCGATACGCCCGCGCTCATCGTCACCAAATACGGTCATTCCGCTGACGCACCGGAGGGCGCGCAGGTCATCGAGGCGGCGCATCCAGTGCCGGATGCCAATTCGATGGCCGCTGGTGCAACGCTCCGCGATGCCGTCGCGGCGTGTAACGCACACGCCCACCTGTTGATGCTGGTGTCGGGCGGCGCCTCATCCTTGGCCGAGGCTTTGCCCCCAGGCGATACGTTGGACCGACTGCAAGCCGACACCCAGTCGCTGCTGGCATCCGGTGCCAACATTGCAGAACTGAACGCGTTTCGACGCGAACGGTCGCTGATCAAGGGTGGCAAGTTGCTCGCAGGTTTTGGCGGCGCGCGCGTGACCACGCTGGCCTTGTCGGACGTAGAGGGCGACAGCCTCGGTGTGATCGGCTCGGGCATTGGTGATGCCCCAACGGGCGTGTCCTTCGTCTTTGACGCGCGGATCGTGGCCAGCAACGCCATCGCGCGCGCGGCCGTCGCAAGCAAGGCGCGGGGTAACGTCATCGTCAATGAGGAGACACTTTATGACGATGTGGTTAAGCTCGCACCGCGGATTGGAAAAACGCTGCGCGACGGGCCCGCGGGGTTATACGTCTTTGGCGGCGAGCCGGTAGTTCACTTGCCGGAAAATCCCGGCAAAGGCGGGCGCAACATGGCGCTTGCGGCGCTTATCGCGCGCGAGATCGCCGGAAGCGCACATATCCGTGTACTGGTGGCAGGCACCGACGGCACCGACGGTCCAACAGATGCCGCAGGCGCGTTGGTGGGCGGGCACACGTGGCAGGCAAGTGCCGAGGACGCTCTGGCCCGAGCGGATATTTACCCCTGGCTCCAAGCGCAGGGCGCCCTGCTCTTGACCGGACCCACGGGCACGAACGTCATGGACATTGTTATCGCGGAAAAGCGCTGACGGCTTGATTACTGCGCGGCAATTGCCTTTTGCGTCAGATCATAGGGCCGGATGAAACTGCCAAGCACCGTCTTGATCGCGGTTTCTTCGCCTGCGTCCGCCTCGATCTGGGCGACCAGTCCGCGCTTTTTATCGTCGATCACGGACACCACCCGGGCCGACAGCCCGGCCTCGACCAATGACGCGTTGTAGATCCGCGTGATCGCCTCTTTGCGCAAGTCGGGTTTGAAAACCTTTCCAACCGCCGTTTTCGGCAACTCATCCATAATCGTCATGTGCTTTGGCTGGGCGGCGCGCTCGTGCACGTGTTCGACACAGTGCTCCATCAGCGCATCCGGCGTCACCGAAGCACCCGCGACCAGTTCGACATAGGCACACGGCACTTCGCCGGAATGCGCATCCGGTTGGCCGATGGCACCAGCAAAAGCAACCGCCGGATGCGCCACCAAGGCTTCTTCGATCTCGGCAGGGTCGATGTTGTGACCGCCGCGAATAATCAGATCCTTGGCCCGGCCCGTGATCCAGAGATATCCATCCGCATCAAAGCGCCCCAGATCGCCCGTGCGCAGGAATTTGTCGTGGTAATAGAGGTCCACGTTCTTGTCCGCCTCGGTGTAGGTATTTCCGGGCCAGACGCCGGGGTTGCTCACGCAAATCTCGCCGATCTCGTCGACGCCCGCCTCTACCGGACCGTCGGGCGTGCCTTTCATGATCTTGATGTCGGTGTACGGGAACGGAATGCCGACCGACCCCACCTTTTTCAGCCCGTCGATGGGATTGCCCGAGACCAGGCAGGTGGCTTCGGTCATGCCGTAGCCTTCGACAATGTTCACACCTGCGGCTTCCTCGTAGCGCTTGAACAACTCCAACGGCAGCGGCGCGGACCCCGAGAAGGTCGACTTCACAGTCGAAATGTCGGCGTCGATGGGCCGCTGCATCATCGCGGCGATCGCGGTGGGCACAGACGCGATAAACGTGATCTTCCAGCGTTCGGTCAGCTTCCAGATGTTGTCGAACACGCCCTCGCCGCGGTACCCCTGCGGCGTCGGGAAAATGCAATGCGCGCCCGAGGCGACCGCGCCCATCAACATCACTTGCACCGCCATCACGTGGAACAGGGGCAGCGGGGCGAGGATGTTATCGTCTTCCGACAGCAGCAGCGTCGCGCCGACCCATCCGTTGTAGACCATGCCCGAATACTTGTGCTGCGCGACCTTTGGCATGCCGGTGGTGCCGCCAGTGTGGAAATAACAGGCGACGCGATCCTCTTGCGGATCGTCAAAGTTCAACGTCGTGGATTGCTTGGCGCACTCGGCGTTGAAGTTGAGATAATTCACCCCTGGCGCGGGCGTCATCTTGGGCCGGATCAGCGGGATGATCAGCGACTTGATCCCGGACACGTGACCCAACAGATCTACTTCGAGCACGGTTTTGACATTGGGTGCCAGCGCGACGGCTTCGGCCGCCTTTTGCGCCACGTCCGTTTTCGGAAAGGCACGCAGGGTCACGACAGCCTTGGCGTTCGTTTCGCGCAGGATTGCGCCGATTTGCTCGGCGTCGAGCAACGGATTGATCGGGTTGACGATCCCCGCCACGGCACCTCCCAAAAAGGCGACGATGGTCTCGGTCGCGTTGGGCAGGATGTAGGCCACCACGTCGTTCGGCCCTATGCCCAGACCCCGGAACATGTTGGCGCATTGCGCGGCGCGGCCTTTCAGTTGCGACCACGTCAGCGTTTCAGCGCGCGAGTTCGGATCGGAAAAGATTTGAAAGCTGACCGCCTCATTGTCTGGGAACTTGGCCGCGGTGTCTGACAGCATCGCAAATAGCGTTTTCGGTACGTCCCGCTCTTCCCACGGCATCTCGTTTTCAAGAGCTTCGCAATCGGCGATCCCGGTGAATGGCATGGCTTCCTCCCTGAAGTGCGCCCGGATCTTTCGCCCGTGGCGTTCTGATTGGGATCAGCATGTGAGCAAACGCCGCGTCGATCAAGTGGCGCGGCTATTCTGCGGCCAGTCCGTCCGCGAATTGGAGGCGCGCCAGACGGGCATAAAGCCCACCTTCGGCGACAAGACTGTCATGCGGACCCTGTGCCACGATACGGCCCTGGTCCAGCACGACGATCCGATCCGCCATTTTTACAGTCGCCAAACGGTGCGCCACGATCAATGTGGTGCGCTGCGCCGACAAGGCGTCGACCGCCTCCTGCACGGCACGTTCGCTTTCGGCATCGAGAGCTGACGTTGCCTCGTCCAGCAGCAGGATCGGTGCATCGCGCAGGATTGCGCGCGCAATGGCAATGCGTTGCTTTTGCCCGCCCGACAGCATCACGCCCCGCTCACCCAGCTGGGTGTCATAGCCTTGCGGCAATGCCGTGATGAAGTCATGCGCAGCTGCCGCGCTGGCGGCGGCCTCAACTTCAGCTTGGCTCGCGCCGGGTCGGCCAAATGCGATGTTTTCGGCAGCAGATGCGGCAAATATCACCGGGTCTTGCGGCACCAGCGCGATGTGGCGGCGATAGTCCTCGCGGGTCATGTCCGCAATGTCGACGCCGTCAATGGTGATGCGTCCGGATTGCGGATCATAGAAACGCAGCAAAAGCTGGAAGATCGTCGTCTTGCCCGCGCCTGACGGCCCGACAAAGGCCACAGTTTCCCCCGGTGTGATCTCGAGGCTGACCCCGTCCAGCGCCGATTGCTGCAGCCGCGAGGGATATGCAAAACGCACGTCCTCAAATCCGATGCGCCCGGACACCGTGTCCGGCAGGCTGGCAGGGTTTTCGGGATCGTTTACCGCGTCGGCTGCGCGCAGCAATTCGACCAGCCGTTCGGTCGCCCCTGCCGCACGCTGCAGTTCGCCGATGATCTCCGACAGTGCCGCGACGCCGCCCGCAACCATGACCGAATAGATCACGAACTGAATCAGCGTGCCCACGGTCAATATGCCTGAACGTACGTCATTCGCACCGATCCACAGCACACCGACAATCCCGGAGAACACGAGGAAAATGACGATCATGGTCATCGCCGCCCGGGTCGCGATGCGCCGTTTGGCCGAAGCATAGCTTTGCTCGGTCACGTCCGAGAACACCGCGCGGCTTGCCGCTTCGTGGGTGTAGGCCTGCACGGTCTGCACCGCACTCAATTGCTCCGACGCTTTGCCCGAGCTTGCCGCGATCCAGTCCTGGTTCTCGCGCCCCAGCGCGCGCAGCCGTCGACCCAGCAACAGGATCGGCACCACGACCGCAGGCACGATCAACAACACAAGCCCGGTAAGCTTGGCCGAGGTCAGCAGCATCAGGATCAGTCCGCCAACAAAGATCAGAATATTGCGCAATGCGATGGACACGGAGGACCCCACGACGCTCTGGATCAGGGTCGTGTCGGTTGTGATGCGGCTCAACACCTCGCCGGTCATGATGTTTTCATAAAAGCCGGGCGACAAACCGATGACGCGGTCAAAAACCGCCTTGCGGATGTCGGCAACCACGCGTTCGCCCAATCGGGTCACCAACGCATACCGAAGTGCCGTACCCACAGCGAGCGCGAGCGCAATCCCAAAGGCCGCGAGAAAGTACTTATCCAGCACAGCAATCTCGGCCACCTCGAAGTTATCCACGACGCGACGCACCGCAAGCGGCAGGGTGAGCGAGATAACCGCCGTCACCACCAGAGCCGCGAACGCCGCCGCCATCAACCCCTTGTACGGCAACAAAAACGGCCACAGTGCCTGCAACGAGCCAAGCTCCTTGGAACCTGCCCGCTCATCAGAGCGTGCCGACGGTTGAATGCCTTCCTGAGTGTCTTGCGCCATGCGCACCTCTGACAGTGGGTTGGTCTTACCTCATGACGGGTTCTGGCGGGTCAGGTCAAGCAGACATGGGAGGTTCAGTGGAGCGGGCGGCGGGAATCGAACCCGCTTCATCAGCTTGGAAGGCTGAGGTAATAGCCAGTATACGACGCCCGCTCAGCCGGTATGGTGCTATGCCAAGGACCAAAGCAGGTCAAGGGCCGCAGGATCAGAATGGAAGGATACGCAATGACACTGCCACACGCCGTGATCGTTGGGGTTGGCGACGGGCTGTCTGCATCGTTGGCCCGCACGTTGGCAACCGATCATCAAGTCACGCTGTGCGCGCGCACGACGACCAAGATGGAAGCCGTTGCCGCGCAGACAGGCGCGCAGATGGTCACGCTGGACGGCACGGACGAGGCGGCGGTGGCGTCAATGATTGACGCGCTGTCCGCGCCGCCGCGCGTCGTGATCTACAACCCGTCAGCCCGTGTACGCGGCCCGGTGGCGGAACTCAACGCCGAGGACGTGCGCCGGGCGGTTGATGTGACAGCCATCGGCAGCTTTATCGTCGGCAAACACGCCGCGCGACGCATCTTGACCGCAGAGCCGGAAAACGGCGTGCGCGGCACGATCCTGTTCACTGGCGCTTCGGCTGGCGTCAAAGGTTTCCCGCAGTCGGCAACCTTTGCGATGGGCAAGTTCGCCCAACGTGGATTGGCGCAAAGTATGTCACGCGAACTTCATCCCAAGGGCATCCACGTGGCCTGGATCAACATTGACGGCGGCATCCTGAACCCTGGCCGCGACGAACCCGCGGATCGACCCGGGTCTATGCTGCGCCCGGATGCAATTGCGCAGACCTATCGGCATCTGATCGAACAGGACCGCAGCGCGTGGAGCCACGAGGTTGCTGTGCGGCCATGGGTGGAAAGCTTCTGAAGCAAGCAGCGCGCAATGTCGCGGCCCGTGTTGCCCGACGTCAACGCGGATCATCCGCCCCAAGACGTGTAATGCTCTCGACCACTTTCACAGCGTTCAACAGGCTTGCCCCGGTAACCTGTGTCAGTTGCGGCAGCACCATTCCTTCGAGTGTCCAGGCACGCCCCGAACGCGCGCCTTCGTGACGGCCTGCGCGCACCAGCGAACCGCTGAGCGTGGCGGCGTAATCGGACAAGGCAACAAGTGCTTCGGCGGTGACCGGGTTGTTCTTGTGCGGCATTGCAGATGATCCGCCGCCGTCAAACACCACGTAGTCGGCGCCCAGCGCCGCCAAGAGCGCCACGTCCTCGCCGATCTTTCCGGTGGCGTTGCAGATACGCGCCAGCAGGACACCGAATTCCAGCACGCGAGACCGATCAGTGTGCCATGCGTATCCGGGGTCTTCCAGGTCGAGGTGCTGCGCAAAAGCCTGTCCCAGCGCATCTGCCCGCGGGTGATCACGGCGCCCAATCGGGCCGCCCCATTGAATGACCGAAACGTTTCCAACAATCTCAGCGGATGAACCAAGAAGGCCAGCTATGGGTTGCCGCCAAAGCCCGATTACGTGCCCCACGTCTGTTGGCAATGCCGGTTGCATACGCGTGATAGCCACGATCTTGGCCGCGCCCATGCGGTCGTGCAGGCCGGCCAACGACATATTGAGCGTTTCCAAGCGCTGCACCAGAACCGACACGGCCTCACGCAGCGCGAGGCAAAGGCTCGTGTCCATCACGTCTTGCGAGGTAAGGCTGCGGTGCAAAAGCCGCGACGCGTCCTCGCCCAGTTCTGCTTTCACAGACGTCACCAGTGCCGGGATCGGCACACCATCGCGTGCATATCCTTGTGCAAGATCTGAGGCTGTAATCTGTGATCCGAGAATTGCATCGGCGATGCCCTGCGTTGCAGGATGTGCCTCGACCTCGCCCAGTGCACGCGCCCAGGCCGCCTCGACTTTCAGAAACCGCTTTAGCTCGGCGTCGGGCGAAAACAGCGCCGCAATGTCGGGGTCGCCGAACACGCCTGACATCCACGGATGATCTGCAAGGTTTATCATTGCGCGACCCATGGCGTTGAATGCAGGCGTGGTTCAGACATCGAAAAACACCGTTTCACTCGCGCCCTGCAGGGAAATATCAAAGCGGTACGCCCCGTCCCCCAAATGCGCGGCGATCAAAGTCTGCCGATGCTCTGCAACGTCGATCATCGTCAGCACAGGATCATCGGCATTCCTTGGCTCGTCGGGAAAATACATGCGCGTGTGCAGCCCCGTGTTGATGCCGCGCGCCACGATCCACAGGTGCAGGTGCGGCGCCTGCCCTTCCGGCGCTCCGGGCTTGATGGTGTCGAGCCGCCATTCGCCGGTGTCAAAATCGCTCACAATCCGGCCCCAGCCCTGAAAATCCGCCTCCGCGGTGTCAGAACCTGCGAAATGGCCCGCCGCATTGGGTTGCCAGACCTCGATCAGCACATCGCGCACCGGATCACCCTGCCCGTCCCAAACGACGCCGTGGACTCGAATGCGCTCGCCCTGGGTCTGCGGACCTGCCACGCGGCTGCCTGCCTCGTGATCATATAGCGCGATCCCCGTTGCGTGCGGTGTCAGACCGATGTGCACATACGGTCCCGCCGTTTGCGAGGCTGTCTCGTGAAAGAGCTTGGTATTGGGGCGCGTGGGTTTCACGTGCCCTCCGGACGGTTTTCGAAATACGTCGCGAAGCGCCCACGCAGAACGATGTCGAAGCGGTAGGCCACCATGTCATGCGGCACCGTCGCGTCGAGGTCGAGCTTTGCGGTCAGACGGTCCACTGCATCGGCATTTGGAATACTCTGGACGATGGCACAATGCGGGATGAACGGATCGCCTTGGAAATAGCATTGCGTGATCAGCCGCTGGGCAAAGCTGGCGCCGCAAACAGAGAAATGAATGTGCGCCGGGCGCCACGTGTTCGGCCCGTTGGGCCAAGGGTAAGGGCCAGGCTGGACAGTGCGGAACCGGTAAGCGCCATCATCATCCGTGATCGTCCGCCCGCAACCACAGAAATTCGGATCGAGCGGGGCCAGATACGTGTCGTTGACATGCCGGTACCGCCCACCGGCATTGGCCTGCCAGCATTCGATCAACGCACCGGGCACCGGACGGGCATTTTCATCCAGCACGCGCCCGTGCATCAGAATGCGCGGGCCGTTCGCACTTGCTCCGGGGGCGGCATAATTCGTGAGCAGATCCCAATCGTTTTCACCCAGATCGTCATCGTTGAACACCGGCCCGGTGGTCTGCAATGCACGATCGGGAAGGTAGACCAGCGGCCGTTTCGGGCTGCGGGCGCGCGTTGACAGATAGTCTGGCGCATCCGCAGGCGGCTGGCGCGACCAGTCGCGGGGATACAGCATCGTCTCAGCCATCGGCCATCTCGGCAAAAGTGGCCTTGGCCAGCTTGATCGCATGGTTGGCCTTGGGCACCCCGGCGTAGATTGCGACGTGCAGGAAGGCCTGAATGACATCGTCTTGGCTGGCGCCAGTGCGCGCCGTAGCGCGAATGTGCATCGGGATTTCGTCGAAATTGCCGGTTGCGGCCAACAGCGCGAGCGTCAGCATGGACCGTTCTCTGGCCGGGATGGTGTCGTCCGCCCAAACAGTGCCCCATGCGCCTTCGGTGATCAGGGTCTGAAATGGTTCGTCGAAACCTGTTTTGGCGGCTTCGGCCCCGTCCACATGCGCATCTCCCAGCACCGCGCGGCGGGTTTGCATGCCTTGCTCGTATCGATCCGCCATTTCTAACTCCCGGTGCGGGCCGTGCGAACGCGCAGCCCCTTTTCACCGCTCATAAAGGCGCGATCTCAGCGTTTGCGCAATAGCCCGGGGGACGGACGTGCATTCTTGCCCGCCCCAATTGGACCGCGCACACATGCAAAGAGCGAAAGGGCCAAGGATTTCAACCTCGGCCCTTTGCAGTGTTAGTTAAGCGCCTTGTCGGTGATCGCGTGGGTCCATGCGCCTTCGGGCTGGGTGGTGATCACCGGATCCGAGCCACCAGCCAGCAGCGAGTCCACTGTCCGCTGATAATCCGCCTCGACCAACGCACCGTTAGACCCCGCCGTCAGCTTGGCAATCTCGCCCATCATGCGGACCTGATGCGCCTCGGTCTGAGCGCCGGTCTCGTCATAATCGAGCACGATCATCGCCGCCTCTTCGGGGTTTTCCTCGGCCCATTTCCAGCCGCGCATGGAGGCCCGCACAAACCGGACCATCTTGTCCTGAAACGCCGGGTCTTCGAGGTTTTCCTCGAGCACGTAGAGACCATCCTCGAGCGTTGCCACACCCTGATCCTCGTATTTGAAGGTCACCAGTTCTTCGGGCGTCAGACCCGCGTCGATGACCTGCCAGTATTCGTTGTAGGTCATGGTTGACACGCACGCCGCCTGCCCGTTCAGGATCGGATCGACGTTAAAGCCCTGCTTGAGTACCTCGACGCCGGCATCGCTGCCATCGGTGGGCAGGTTCAGCTGGCTCATCCAGCTGAGAAACGGAAACTCGTTGCCAAAGAACCAGACGCCCAGCGTCTTGCCCGCAAAGTCGTCCGTGGTGGCTACGCCTGCATCCTTGCGGCAGGTCAGCATCATGCCCGATGATTTGAACGGCTGCGCGATATTGACCATCGGCAGGCCCTTTTCCCGGGCTGCCAGCGCGGCGGGCATCCATTCCACCGTCACGTCGGCACCGCCACCGGCCAGCACCTGCGTGGGCGCGATGTCGGGTCCGCCGGGCTTGATCGTCACATCAAGATCTTCTTCGCCGTAATAGCCGTTTTCCAATGCCACGTAGTAGCCCGCGAACTGGGCCTGCGTGACCCATTTCAGCTGCAGCGTCACCTCGTCGGCGGCCAGCGCGGCCCCGGCCACAAGGCTGAGTGCTGCGGCCAATCCCGTTGTTTTCAATGTCATTGTCTTTCTCCTCATTGACTTCCCCGTTGTGATGGGTGCCAGAACGTCACCCGTTTTTCGATCCAGGCCATCAGGCCGTAAAATGCGGTGCCCGCCAAGGCGGCCACGGCGATCTCAGCCCAGACCAGATCAATCGACAAGCTGCCAACGCCCGTCGAAATGCGAAAACCCATCCCCCGCGTCGGAGAGCCGAAATATTCGGCAACGATAGCCCCAATCAGCGCAAGCGTGGTGGCAATTTTCAACCCGTTGAAGACAAAGGGCATCGCCGCAGGCAGGCGCAGCTTGAACAGCGTCTGCCAATAACTGGCCGCATAGGTGCGCATCAGGTCGCGCTGCATGGCCCCGCTGGCCTGCAATCCCTGCACGGTGTTCACAAGGATGGGAAAGAACACCATGACCACCACCACGGCGGCCTTGGACTGCCAGTCAAACCCGAACCAGTTGACCATGATCGGCGCGATGCCGACGATGGGCAAAGCGGCAAAGAAGTTGCCGATGGGCAGCAACCCGGCGGTCAAGAACGCCGACCGGTCGATGGCGATGGCGCACAACACGGCGGCCACAACCCCGATCACAAATCCACGCAGCGCACCGCGCAGCACCGTTTGCACAAAATCGATCCACAATACGTCCAGCGATGCCGCGAATGTGGCGCCGACCGTGCTGGGCGCGGGCAGGATCACCGGGCTGACGCCCAGCCCACGCACCGCCCCTTCCCACAGCACCAGCAGCGTCACGCCAAACAGCAGCGGCACCAGAATGCGCACCACACGCGTGTCACGCCAGCGCGAGCGAGCGAGCGCGATGTTGACGCCCCATGCGCCGATCCAGAAAACCAATGCAAAGATCAGCGCGCTCATGCCCTGGCCCCCATGCGCCGCGCCGCGAGGCGCTGAACCAGGTCAAGCAGCGTGACCAGCACGCCCGCCAGAATGGCCGCCGCAAACAGCGCGGACCAGATCGCCAGCGGCGTGCCGAACTGATCTCCGATCAGGATTCGCGCGCCGAGGCCCGAGATGGCGCCTGTCGGCAATTCGCCGACGATCGTGCCAACAAGCGCAGCCGCAATCCCGACCTTGAGCGAGGTAAAGAGAAACGGCAGCGACGCGGGCAGCCGCAATTTCAGGAAGGTCTGCAATCCGGTGGCGTCATAGGTTTTGAGCAAATCCAACTGTTCGATCTCGGGCGCACGCAGGCCTTTGACCATGCCGACCAGCACCGGGAAATAGCATAAGTATGCCGAGATGATGGCCTTGGGCAGGCCGCGCCCTTCGACGCCCACCTGGCTCGACAGCACGATGATCATCGGCGCAAGCGCCACGATGGGGATTGTCTGGCTGATGATGGCCCACGGCATCAGGCTCATGTCCGCGACCCGGCTGTAAACAATCGCAATGGCCCCCAGCACACCCAACGCCGTGCCCAGCGCAAAGCCCCACAGCGTCGACTGCAAGGTGATCCAGCCGTGATACAGAAGCGAGCGTTTCGACCATGCGCGCCCGCGCAGCACCATCGCACCGGTCGTCTTCCACAGTTCCTGGCTCACCTGAGTGGGCGTGGGCAGGCGTGGGCGATCCAGCGAGTACCCCGCCGCGACGTGATCCGTATTTTGCGCCATCAGCCGCCATACAGACACGTCCCGCCGTGCAGGCGAGCCTTCGGGCACGACAACGGCACCGCCACGTTCCGCTATATCCAGTGCTGCACGGATGTTCATCGGCGCCACCGCGGCCCACCACACGCCGACGAGCACGATGAGAACTGTGAAGATGGGCGGCAGCTTCTTCATCTAGGCACGCCACCGCCAAAGGATCGCCGCGGCTACAGCAACCAAAACCGTGCCACCTCCGAAAAAGACCTGGGCAAACCAGCCGTCCGCGCAGTTTGCCGTCGCCTCCCATTCAGCCCGCTGTATGGCAGGGCAGCCACGAAACACAAAATCCGAACGCGCCGCGGAAAAGACCAGCGCGCAAACTGCGGCCACAAGGCCCAGCACCAGTACGACCGCCATGCGCAGCGGATTATTCATAACTGTGCCCTGCCCGCAGCCCCTCGCGCACGCGATGCGCAAGGCTCAGGAACTCGGGGCTTTCACGGATGTCCAGCGGGCGCTCGCGCGGCAGCGGGCTGTCGATGATGTCGGTGATACGCCCGGGACGCGGCGACATGACCACGATGCGTGTCGACAGATACACTGCCTCGGGGATCGAATGCGTGACAAAGCCGATGGTCTTGCCCGTGCGCGCCCACAGTTGCAGCAACTGTTCGTTGAGGTGATCGCGGACGATTTCATCGAGCGCGCCAAAGGGTTCATCCATCAGCAACAGGTCCGCGTCAAAGGCGAGCGCCCGCGCGATCGACGCGCGCTGCTGCATGCCGCCGGACAACTGCCACGGATACTTGTTCTCGAAGCCCGCCAGATCCACCAATTCCAGCACGCGCGTCACCCGCTGCGCCTGCTCGC
>JBCBCR010000057.1:0-16342 GCA_038530495.1 Pseudomonadota bacterium
CCAGAGCATGCCGCGCGCGCCGCCGCCAAAGCGCAACAGCACGTGGGCGTTGTCATCCAGCGCGCGGCCCGACACAAAGCTGTGCAGATCGGCGGCGAGGCTTTCCACCTCCAGCCCGGTGACAAAGCACGCAAGGTTGTAGGCGTGGGTGCCGATGTCGCCGGTGGACCCGCCCAGTCCGGCCTGCGCGGGATCGGTGCGCCATGCCGATTGCTTGTTCTCGAAATCGGTGGCGAGCCAGCCCTGCGGATACTCCACCTGCACAACGCGGATCGCGCCGATCTCGCCCGCCGCCACCATCTCGCGCGCCTGCCGCACCATCGGGTAGCCGGTGTAGTTATGCGTCAGCACAAAGAGCGCGCCCGAGGCCTCTGCCGCCTTCACCAGCTTTTTCGCGTCTGCCAGCGTGCCGGTCAGCGGCTTGTCACAGATCACGTGAATGCCGCGTTTCAGAAACTCGCGCGCGGGGGCGAGGTGCATGTGGTTGGGCGTAACGATGCTGACCGCCTCGATCCCGTCCTTGCGCCGCGCCTCGCGCACGGCCATCTGCCGGAAATCGTCATAGACCCGCGCCAGCCCCAGTGCTGCGCCGCTTTCCTGCGACCGCTCCGGCGTGGAACTCAGCGCGCCCGCCACCAGTTCGAACCGGTCATCCAGCCGCGCCGCCATCCGGTGCACCGCCCCGATGAAAGCGCCCGTGCCACCGCCTACCATGCCCAGCCTGATCCGGTTCATCTTACTCCCCCCGGCACGTCATGGCGCGCCATGTCCCTCTTCTCTGTTTCAAAAAAATCCCCCCCGGAGGGCCGATCTGCCACACGCGCCCCTCAGTCGATCCCCAGCATGGCCCGGTTGGCCGCATCATCCGCCCCGCCATCGGCAAAATCGTCGAACGCCCGGTCCGTGACCCGGATGATGTGGTCCGAGACAAACCGCGCGCCCTCGCGCGCACCGTCTTCGGGGTGTTTGAGGCAGCATTCCCATTCCACCACGGCCCAGCCGTCGAAATCGGCGGCGGTCAGTTTGGAGAACACGGCACCGAAATCGACCTGCCCGTCGCCGAGGCTGCGGAACCGGCCCGCCCGGTCGACCCATGACTGGAACCCGCCATAGACGCCCTGCCGCCCGGTCGGGTTGAACTCGGCGTCCTTGACGTGAAACATCTTGATGCGCTCGGCGTAGATGTCGATGTGATCGAGGTAGTCGAGGCATTGCAGCACGTAGTGGCTGGGATCGTAGAGCATGTTGGCCCGCGCGTGGCCGCCGACGCGGTCGAGGAACATCTCGAAGCTGACGCCGTCATGCAGGTCTTCGCCCGGGTGGATTTCGAAACAGAGGTCGATGCCCAGATCATCGGCCTGATCCAGCAGGGGGCGCCAGCGGCGCGCCAGTTCGTCGAACGCGGTCTCGACCAGCCCCGCGGGCCGTTGCGGCCAGGGGTAGAGGTAGGGCCAGGCCAGCGCGCCGGAAAACGTCGCTTGCGCCGAGAGGCCCAGATTGGCCGAGGCGCGCAGGGCGAGGCCCACCTGGTCCACGGCCCAGGCCTGCCGGGCGGCGGGGTTGCCGCGCACCGCCGCGTCCGCAAAGCCGTCGAATGCGGTGTCATAGGCCGGATGCACGGCGACAAGCTGGCCCTGCAGGTGGGTGGACAGTTCGGTGATCGTCACGCCATTTTCCGCAGCCTGCCCGGCGAGGTCGTCGCAATAGGTCTTGCTCTCGGCGGCTTGGGTCAGGTCGATCAGGCGGGCATCCCAGCTGGGCATCTGCACGCCGACATAGCCGCAGTCGGCGGCCCATTTGGTGATGCCGTCCCAGCTGTCGAAAGGGGCCGTGTCGCCGGCAAATTGCGCGAGGAACAGTGCGGGTCCCTTGATCGTTTTCATGGTGGCCTCCCCTCGTTTTGTTAACGCTCACTATTTGCCGGGTTGCGCCACCCTGCAAGGGCAAAAACCGCTTGCATCGTGCCGCCCTTTCCGGTGCAGTCGCGGGCGGCGGGGAGCGGTTTCATGGTCAAAGCGGCATATGACGTTGTCATCATCGGCGGGGCGATCATGGGGTCGTCGGCGGCGTGGTTCCTGACCGATAATGCGGATTTCGACGGCTCGGTTCTGGTGATCGAGCGGGACCTGACCTATGACGCCTGTTCCACCGCGCACACCAACAGTTGCATGCGGCAGCAGTTTTCCACCGAACTGAATGTGCGGATCAGCCAGTTTGCGGCGGAGTTTTATCAGAACATGCGGGACCGCATGGGCGGGGACGTGGACGTGCCGCAGAACCGGGTCCAGAACTTTGGATACATGTATCTGGCGGACACGCAAGCCTTTGCCGATACGCTGATCGCCAACCAAAAGGTGCAGGCAGCCGCGGGGGCGGGCACGCGGATCATGACGCGGGACGAGATCGCGGCGGCCTATCCGTTCTACCGGCTGGATGACATCCTGCTGGGGTCGCACAACACCGTGGACGAAGGGTATTTCGACGGTGCGGCCATGTTTGACGCGTGGCGGCGGCAGGCGCGAGCGCGCGGGGTCGACTATGTGCAGGGCGAGGTCGTGGGGATCGACGTGCAGGGCGGCAGGATCGCGCGTGTCAAACTTGGCTCAGGTCAGACCATCGCGTGTGGGCAGGTGGTCAATGCCACCGGGCCGCGGGCGGCGCGCACGGCGGCGATGGCGGGCATCGACCTGCCCGTGGAGCCGCGCAAGCGCTTTACCTACCTTTTCAAGGCCGAACGACCGCTCGCCCGCCCGCTGCCCCTGACCATCGATCCCAGCGGCGTGCACATGCGCGAGGTTGGCGGCGGCACCTACATGGCGGGCGGCTATGTGCAGCCCGATCTGGCCGTGGACCCGGATGATTTCGAGATGGATCACGCCGTCTGGATGGAGCATGTCTGGCCCGTGATCGCCACCCGCGTGCCTGCGTTTGAGGCGGTCAAGGTCACCGCGGAGTGGGCCGGGCATTATGCGTTCAACACGTTCGATCAGAACGCCATCCTCGGCCCGCATCCAGAGATCGCGAATTTCATATTCCTGAACGGGTTTTCCGGCCACGGGCTGCAGCAATCGCCGGCCATGGGGCGCGGCACGGCCGAGTGGCTGACCTATGGTGCCTACCGGACGCTGGATCTGTCGCCATTTCATTATGACCGGGTGGTGGCCGATGCGCCGATCCTTGAACGCGCTGTGATCTAGCGTGGCCTCGGCGAACCTGTCATGACCACCACACCCGACCTCTCTGAAACCGGATCGATGCGCAAAGGAAGACCGCAATGCTCGACAAACTCGTCCTGACCGGGGCCGCTGGCAAGCTGGGCTCTTATCTGCGGGGGCCACTGGCCGCGATGTGCCGCGAACTGGTGAGCACCGACATCGCCGGGAGCATCCCGGACCTCGCCCCGAACGAGACCTATGTGCAAGCCGATCTGGCAGAGCTGGCCCCGTTCGAGGAGATGCTGAAAGGCGCCGACATGGTCGTGCATTTCGGTGCCATCGTGGACGAGGGCCCGTTCGAGGAACTGCTCGGCCCAAATTTCATCGGCGCCTATAACATCTGGGAGGCGGCGCATCGCAACGGGGTGCGGCGGGTTGTCTATGCCTCGTCGATCCACGCGGTGGGGATGTATCCCAAGACGCAGGCCATCGGCATCGACGTGCCGCACCGGCCCGACACGTTCTATGGCCTCGCCAAGTGTTTTGCCGAGGATCTGGGCCGGATGTACTGGGAAAAGCGGGGGCTTGAGGCGGTGTGCCTGCGCATCCTGTCCTGCGCGCAGGTGACCAACCCGCGGGCAGTGGGCACGTGGCTGAGCTATGACGACTGCATCCGGTTGGTGCAGCGGGCCATCGATACGCCGGTGACCGCATTTTCCATCATCTACGGCGTGTCCGACAATGACCGCGCCCCGGTGGACAATTCCGCCGCGCGGCATCTGGGCTACAAACCGCAGGACAATGCCGAGCAGTTTGCCGAAGCGATCTATGCCGAATACGGGCCGCTCGATCCGCATGACCCGTCCAATGCCCGCCATGGCGGTCCTTTTGCCGGGATCGCACTGGGCAAGTCGGCGATGTCGCTTCTGAACCTGAACGACGATGACACGGGCAAATCCTGATGCGCATCGACGCGCTGCAATACTGCAACTGGACGCCCGAGATCTTTGCCCAGCTGCGCGCGGGCGGGGTGGACGCAATCCACGTGACGATTGCCTATCACGAAAGCTTTCGCGAGGCGGTGCAGAACCTCGAACAGTGGAACCGCTGGTTCGAGCGGTACCCGGACCTGATCGTGAAGGGGCGCGTGGCGTCGGACATTGATGCCGCACGCGCGGCGGGGCGCACGGCGGTGTTTTTCGGCTTTCAGAACCCCAGCCCGATCGAGGATGACATTGGCCTGATCGAGGTTTGGCACGATCTGGGCGTGCGGTTCATGCAGTTGACCTATAACAACCAGTCGCTGCTGGCCTCGGGCTGTTACGAGGACGACGACACCGGCCTGACGCGTATGGGGCGCGAGGTTGTGGCCGAGATGAACCGCGTGGGGTTGGTCATCGACATGAGCCATTCCGGCGACCGGTCGACCATCGAGGCGGCGGAGGCGTCGACGCGGCCCATCGCGATCACCCATGCCAACCCGCATGTCTGGCACGCGGCATTGCGCAACAAGCGCGATGACGTGATCCGCGTGGTGACCGAACGCGGCGGGATGCTGGGGTTTTCGGCCTATCCGCATCATCTGGCGGGCGGCAGCGACTGCACGCTGGAGAGCTTCTGCCGGATGGTCACCGAGACCGCAGACCGGTTCGGCGCCCACTGCCTTGGGATCGGGACGGACCTGTGCCAGGGCCAGCCCGACAGCGTGGTGGAATGGATGCGCGTGGGGCGCTGGACCAAGGGCGTGGATTACGGCGAAGGCTCCGCCGACCGCCCCGGATTCCCACCGCAGCCCGCGTGGTTTCGCGACAACCGCGATTTTGGCCGCATCGAAGAGGGGTTGTTGGCCGCAGGCCTGAACCCCGATGAGATTGCGGGGATCATGGGCGGGAACTGGTACCGGTTTTTTGCGGAGAATTTTGGGCCGCAGGGCTGAGGTCGCAAACAGGCGCGACATCGGCACTGTGCGGCTCCTCTCTGACGCAAAACAGGAGGATGCCATGAAAATCGGGTTTATCGGCTTGGGCAATGTGGGCGGCAAGCTGTCGGGGAGCCTGATCCGCAACGGGCATGATATGGCGGTGCATGATCTGGATGCGGCATTGGTCGCGGGCAAGGTCGCAGACGGGGCACGCGACGGGGGCAGCCCGGCGCAGATGATGCAAGCCTGCGACGTGGTGATCACCTGCCTGCCCAGCCCCGCGGCGTCGGCGACGGTGTTGGATCAGATGCTGGCGCATGTCAGCCCCGGCAAGATCTGGATGGAGATGTCGACCACCGATGAGCAAGAGGTCAAGCGGCTGGGCGCGCAGGTCATCGCGGCGGGCGGTGCGGCGGTGGATTGCCCGGTCTCGGGCGGCTGTCACCGGGCGGACACGGGGAATATCAGCATCTTTGCGGGCTGCGACCGGCCCACGTTCGAGCGGGTTCTGCCGCTCTTGACCACGATGGGGCGGCGGGTGCTGCATACCGGCGATCTGGGCTCTGCGTCGGTTCTGAAGGTGCTGACCAATTACCTTGCCACCGCGAACCTTGTCAGCTGCGCCGAGGCGCTGACGGTGGCCAAGGGGGCGGGGATGGATCTGGCGACGGCCTATGAGGCGATGGCGATTTCGTCCGGCACGTCCTTCGTGCACGAAACCGAAAGCCAGGTGATCCTGAACGGCAGCCGAGACATCAGTTTCACCATGGATCTGGTGGCCAAGGATATCGGCCTGTTTCAGGACGTGGCGGATCGGGCGGGCGTGCCGTTGGATTTGAATCCGCTGCTGATCCGGCTCTTTGAAGATGCGATTGCGCGGTTTGGCCCGCGCGAGCTGTCGCCCAACATTATCAAGCGGCTGGAAGAGGTCACGGGGCTGGACGTCACTGCCCCCGGGTTTCCGGCAGAGATGGTGGATGACGAACCTGAAGAGGCGGGTGCAGAGGTGGTGCCGCGGCGCTGATGGCTTGCGCGCAAGGGCCCCTGCCGATAGAGCGCGGCCATGGCTGACGATCAGTACATTCTGGCGACCATCAACGCCTCGCCGGGGCGGCGCATTCTGGGCGTGGGCGGCGTGTGGATGCTGGCCGGGATCGTGCTGTGGGTGGCGGTGTCGACACCGCCTGCGCTGGGCTGGCAGGTGTTCCTGCTGGCCGTGGGCGGGGCGGCGATCTGGCTGGCCGAGCGGATGCGCCGCGCCACGGCGCTGCGGCTGGAGCTGACCGAGACCGAGCTGCGCGACAGCGGCGGCACGGTGATCGCGCGGACCGAGGACATCATCGGTCTGGATCGCGGCATCTTTGCGTTCAAGCCGTCGAACGGATTCCTGCTGAAGCTGCGGCAGGCCGAAGGCCGCGTGTGGCGCCCGGGGCTGTGGTGGCGGCTGGGCAACCGGGTCGGGATCGGTGGCATGACACCGGGGCATCAGGCCAAGGTGATGGCCGAGGTGATCTCGGCCATGGTGGCGACGCGCGAGGGGTAGGGTCTGCGCCCGGCTGGATGGTGGGGTATGAAAGTTCCTGTTCAGATGGGCAGTGACTTTGGGAGTTTTGTGCTCCGAAGCGAGTCAGGCGCGTGCCGCCGAACATGCTCCGGGGGCTGACCCGATGCACTGCGCCCGATGGGACATGAATGCGAACAAGCGCGGCGCTGCTTGGGCAGTTAAAGCGGCTTGGCGGACAAACCGGTCTTGCGCACATGCGGCGATTGCTGACGCAGCATTCCTTTGCGGTTGCGGTGGGGCGACGGCTGCCCTGCAGCGAAGGTCACCGAACCAGACGTTCGCCAACGTTAACGGGGCTCGAACCAAGACTGCACATTTGCGGCAACTTGGTCAGAGCAGCGAGATGCGGGACGTTCCCGCTGTCCAACCGTTTGCTCTTAATGGCCGCTTTTTCGTGAAGTCCAATCCAAGACGACCTTCCCGGATCGCCCCGACTTCATTTCCGCAAAGCCATTTTCAAAGTCGGCCACATCGAAGCGATGCGTAATGACACGGGACACATCCAGACCGTTCTGAAGCATGGCGATCATCTTGTACCAAGTCTCAAACATCTCACGCCCGTAGACGCCCTTGATGGTGATCGCTTTGAACACGATGCGGCTCCAATCTACGGGAGATTGCCCCGGCGGGATTCCCAGTAGGGCGATCGCGCCGCCCATCACCAATGCTTCGACCATTTGATTCAGCGCCGCCTGGCTGCCTGACATTTCCAAACCAACGTCAAAGCCTTCGCGCAAGCCAAGCTCGTGGATGACATCGTTCAGATCTTCATTGGCTGCATTCACAGTGCGCACGGTTGGCACGACATGTTGCGCCAGCGCCAGGCGGTCGGCATTGATGTCCGTCAACACCACGTTGCGCGCACCGGCGTGCCGCGCCACGGCAGCAGCCATAATGCCGATGGGTCCAGCTCCTGTGATCAACACGTCTTCCCCCAGCAGATCAAAGCTGAGCGCCGTATGAACGGCATTGCCAAGTGGATCGAGAATCGCGCCGATCTCATCGGGGATGTCGTCGGGCAATGGCACCACGTTGAATGCAGGAAGCCTGAGGTATTGCGCAAACGCGCCTTGTTCGTTCACCCCGATGCCGCGCGTGCCGGGATCAAGGTGGAATTTACCCGCACGGGATTGGCGGCTGTCCGTTTCTACAAGATGCCCTTCGCCCGAACAGCGCTGGCCAAGGGCGAGGCCGGTGACATTGCGACCCAAGTCAACAATTTCCCCGGCGAATTCGTGGCCCGTGATCATAGGCAGGGGAACCGTAGCTGCAGCCCAATCATCCCAATTCCAGATGTGAATATCTGTGCCGCAAATCCCGGTCTTGTTCACGCGGATCAGCACGTCATCTGGGCCAATGTCCGGAACGGGTGCTTCGATCTGCCAAAGCCCTTCTTCTGGCTTCGTCTTGGCAAGAGCCTTCATAGTGTTGGCAGTCATTGGATCACCCCCAGTTCTCGCCCAACCTTGCCAAAGGCAGCGAGCGCGCGATCCAGGTCTGCAGTTGAGAGTGCAGCGTTCATCTGGGTGCGGATGCGAGCCTGTCCACGCGGGACGACCGGGAAGAAGAACCCCGAGACATAAACACCCTCGTCGAACAACCGTTTGGCCATGTCTTGGGCCAGCTGCGCCTCGCCCAGCATGACCGGGATGATGGGGTGTTCGCCGGGTAGCAGGTCAAACCCCAATTTCGTGAGGCCGGATCTCCAGTGGGCCGCATTCGCAAACAGTTGTTTGCGAAGGTCTGCGCCATTCTCAACCAAGGTAATGGCCTCGATGCCTGCGGCGACAATCGCAGGCGGCAAGGAATTTGAAAACAGATACGGGCGCGCGCGTTGCCGCAGCAAGTCGATGACAGGCTGCGGACCAGCGATATAACCACCGATCGCACCGCCAAGCGCTTTGCCCAGTGTTCCTGTCAGAATATCAACATCGACCCCAAAATGTTCAGGCGTGCCCGCGCCGCGTGCGCCCATAAAGCCCGTTGCATGGCAGTCATCGACCATCACAACGGCATCGTATGCATCCGCCAATGCACGTATGCCCGCCAGATTGGCCAAGATGCCATCCATGGAAAATACGCCGTCTGTTGCGATGATGATATGACGCGCGCCGCGAGACTTCGCTTCTTTCAGCTTCGCCTCAAGATCTGCCATGTCGTTGTTGGCGTAGCGATATCTTTTGGCTTTGCACAGCCGAATACCGTCGATAATCGATGCATGGTTTAAGCTGTCAGAAACAATCGCGTCTTCCGATCCCAAAAGCGGCTCGAACAGCCCACCATTGGCGTCAAAACAAGCCGCAAACAAAATGCTGTCTTCCTTGCCCAAGAAGGTTGCAAGCCGTTGTTCCAATATCCGGTGGCCATCTTGCGTTCCGCAAATGAAACGGACGCTGGCCATGCCGAACCCTTGTGCCTCCATCGCCGATTGCGCGGCTTTGATGAGGGCAGGATGATCTGCAAGCCCAAGGTAGTTGTTGGCGCACAGATTGATCACGTCACGCCCCTGCACCCGCACGGTGCCTGCCTGCGCCGACGTGATCTGACGTTCACGTTTATAGAGGCCTTCGCCTTTGATGTCGGTCAGGGTTTTCGAAATGTCATCGAGAAACGTATTGGGCATGAGGGAACTCCCTGGATGTCCAATATCTGCCATGGCGGATTATTTTCCGCAATGATGTAATTCCACTATAACGAAAATTTGTCCGTTAAGGTGTCATGTGGAGGCCTTGACGATCAAAAAAACACGTGCCGGGCCATCAATCGCTGCAATCTCATGTGGGACATCCGCGGCGTAACGCGCGGTATCACCTGAATTCGCCTCGGTTATGGCAGCGCCCGACGTTATTCGGACGCGGCCTTCAAGAACCGATAACTGCTCAAGGGAACCGCGTGAATGCGGTTGGCTGTTCAGCACCCCTGACGCCGCAAAGGAGATGTCGTAGACCTCGTTACCACCAGCCTCTTCAGGCGGTGAAAGAATCGCGATGCGGCACCCTTCGCCCATATTATCAATGGTTGGTACTTCGGCAGCTTTCAAAACATCTATTTTGTCGCCAGCGTCCGCTCCGTCAAGCAACCCCGCGAAATCAACATTCAGGGCTTGGGTCAGGTTCCAAAGCGTGGCAATTGTTGGACTACTTTCGCCACGCTCAATTTGGCTTACCATTGAACGGGATACGCCACTGAGGTTCGAAATAGCGTCAAGCGAGAGGCCCTTCGCTTTGCGGGCATCTTTGAGCCGAGTGGGAAGAGTGTTTAAGATGTTGTCGTCATTTTCCGTCATTTTGGAAAAATATCGCCGCCAACAGACTTTGCAAGGGCCATGCCAGAACCCGAAATGCCGCCATGAGCTGCGTTGCAGAATTTCGATTGGCCTTGAACCAAGTGAATTTGGTACGCATGCGCCGTGCCGGACAAAGGCGGCGGAGATCTGCCGAAAGACCGGCACCCCCCGCGCGGTCCAACTGCTGCTTGGTCACACCAAGGTCGACAATACAGTGCGTTACCTTGGCGTTGAGCTTGAGGATGCCCTGAGCGTCGCCGAGCGTATCGACACCTGAGCAACTTTGGCGAACGGTCCTGCCGTTCGCCATTCCGGAGCGGAAGTCAGTCCCTCATGCGGCGTTGGTCGGTGGTGATCCCAGCTTTGCCAAATTCTGCGGCGCAGGGAATGGCGGCTTTTGGCCATTTTTTAAAAGCTCGGCGCACATTCTCCGCAGCGCTATTTTTTCATGAGGTATTCGGCAACGGCCTGATAAGCGGGCAATGACGTCGGATCTATAAAGCCGTTCTGTGCCTGGGGAAAAGACGCCAATCGCACCAGGACCATCTCTGCCGTCGGGTCGATATAGATCGTCTGTCCGTGCACCCCGCGGGCGGCAAAAGCACCATGATCGTTGTGAAATACCCACCATTGGCTGGTGTAGCTGCCGGGACCAAAGGTCGGGAAACCGTCACCAAACTTGTCCCGGTCGCCGCCATTGCGGATGTTTTTGACGACCTCTGCCGGGAAAAGACGTTGCCCGTTTACAACCCCTTCTTGCAGGACCAGCTGGCCCAGCCGCCCAAGATCGCGCAAGCCAGCCGTGATGCCCCCGCCTGCGAAGGGAACACCTTTGCCATCAACTGTCTGATAAGCAGACTGCTCGACGCCCATCGGGCGCCAGAGGCGTTCAGATGCAAGTTCGGTCACCGATTTGCCCGACACGCGGCTTATGATCCAACCCAGCATATCCGAGTTGATCGTCTTGTAGTGGAATGCGTCGCCGTGATTGCCTTCTGGTTCGACCTGTTGGAGGTATTCCCAGTACCCGTCCGGGCCGTCGTAGCCCTCTGCCTTTGGCAGAGGACTTGCTGCTGCAGAATAGAGCCAAACATCTGCATTCGGGTCTGAGTAGTCTTCCGAGTACTTCACACCAGTGGTCATATCCATGACTTGACGCACAGTCGCGGAGGCAAAGGCGCTGTTGCCTATCTCGGGAATGATATCCCGCACCAGCTTGCTATCATCGAGCGTGCCTTCGACCACCATGATCTCGGCAAGAAGCCCCGTGAACGACTTGGTCATCGACATGATCGCGTGCTTGCCGTCCTCCTCAAGGCAACCAAAGTACCGTTCATAGACCACCTTGCCTTTATGCAGGATCAGCATGCCGTCTGTGTAGTTGGCAAACAGCGACTCTTCCCACGTCATTTCCTTGTCGCTTTGCTGCGGCGTGAATGTGATTGCGTCGATCTGCTGGCGCATATCCGCAAACTCGGCAGGCGGCAGATATTCGAGCGGGATCGGCGCCCCCAGACCACGGCTGATTTCCTCGGTGGGCAGGAACTCACGCAAATGACAGACCGACCACCGCAAGCGCGGAAAGCTGAAATAGATGCTGTCGGGCTGGGTGATCACCCTGGCGGGGGGCGGCGGAAAACCCTGCATCCACCCCATCACCTTGGGGTCCGACTGCTGGGCCGTAAGCGGGGTCGACTGGGCGTGCGCCTGCGTCGATAAACCAATGGCCATGACAACCCCCGTCGCCAGTGCAACAAGGTCAAAAGTTGAAGACGACATTCACGAACCCTCCTGTCCACGGATCTGCAGATCCGCCGATCACGTTGTCGATCCCGGCCCCCGGAAAAGAGACCGAAACCCCAGCTGTCAGAAATGTGTTGCGGTTGATGATACGGCTGTATTCGAGAAACAGGTCGTCAGCGAGGTGCGCGTCCGTCACGCCCGACACAACGATGCCGCTGGCGTCAATGCGTGTGGCCTGACCGAACTGGACCGGGCTGTTCAATTCGTTGGCCCGAATATGGGCGTAGCGCAGGGTCAGCGTGTCCTTCTGCGTCGGCTTGACCTGAACGGCCACTGACAAAGCATTCACGTTGGAATTGATGAAGGTCGACGCCGATTTTGACCCGGTTGCCCAGGCACTCGGGCTGCCCTCGTAGTATAAGGGATCGAACCGTTCCAGCCGCGTGGTGTTCGGGTCGTCGCCGGAGAAGGTCTGGTAGCCAAGCGTCACACTGGGCGTCCAACGGGCAGACGTGAACGTGTATGCGGCCGTGATGCGCCCGGCCCAGGCTTCCATGTCGATCCGGTCGTTCCATTGATAGGCGAACTCTCCGGTGAACACCCAATTCTCAAGCGCGCCTTGGAACGGATTGGTCTTGGAGTAGAACCCGATCGTCTGAGTATCCGCGCGCGCGCCGGGCGTCACCGTTGGCGCGCCGACGCCGCCGAATGCGGCCTGGGGGTACGATGAATTCGATGTCAACACGTCGACATACGTCATTCCCAAAAAGCCGCCCGCCGGGTCATCGTACCGTAGGTCGAACCCGGCCAATTCGTTGTTTCCATCCGTAGAGGGCAATTCGTTGGGATCAAGATTGAACAGCGTCGCCTCAGCATTCCCATAGGAAAGGCGCGCAATGGCTGCCTGTTCCCACGCTTTGCGTGGTCCGAATTTCAGGGCACCGCGTTCAAATCCGCTGGTCGCCCCGTTCGCAACCAGCATACCGGTCCCAAGCCTGAGCTCTCGAGCCCCAATGGAAAGGTCATAGGACAACCCGTTGCCAAGGGCGCCGCGGATGGCCACGTAGGCCTCTTCGAGCGTTGTCTCGCCCACATCCCCCGTATCAAAAGCATCCGTCCCCAACGTGTAGGATGACACTGCAGAAAGCTTGCCATAGACCACCGTGCGGGTGTCCAGTTGATACTCAAAGCTCGCTCCCGGTTTCACATAGGCTTCCAGCCACTCCGTATCCGGATCAAACCCGCTGCCCGGCGCAGTTGTCGCTGCGAGATCCCAAAACAGGTTTTGCTCTGCCACTGCGTTCAGCCCGAACTGGAGGTGTCCGCGCACTTTCAGACCATTGGCGTCATAAAAAAGGAGCGGGTCACGCTCTTGGGCATGGATTGCCGTCGCGAACAGCAAGCTGATGGAGAGGTTGGCGACAGACTTTGGAAAAAAAGCAAACACTATTGCGGGCCCAAGAGGTTTCAAACACTCCTCAAATTCAGGTAGAGCAGTTCTTGCAGGAGTCGATAGGTCCCAAAAGCTACCGTTCGCTGGTTTTGCCGGATCGGCAGCTTTGTCAGCGACCTGTCTATTGCTTTGAATAGTCTTGCCGCGCGCGCATGCAGCAAGAAATAGAGAATTTAGCAAGATGAAACGAGACGGGCTTGCCATCGCAACGACGGCAAGCCCGTGTGTAGTTTGACCGACCGGGTGGGCCGCATCAGCGCAGGCCCGGGGGGATCAGATCACATCGTGCACTCGACAAAGCAGACGCGGGGTGCGTAGCGGGGCCGTGTGAAGACGAAGTTGTGGATCTCGTGATCGCTGAGGCCGAGGTTGAACGGCGGGTCGTATTGTTCGAAGGTTTCGACCACGATCACGCGTTCACCGTCGGGCATGATGGGCAGGCTGGTGCGCAGGTTGTTCACGTCGGAACTGCTCAGCGGCGAGATGCTGCCGTGCACTTCGGACCAGTCCTTTTTGTATTCGTCGTTGATCGCGTCATAGGTGACGCTGGTCACGCGCAGCGCAAAGTTGTTGGGGTCGGTCCACGACATGTACGAGGCCAGCTGGTGCAGCCCGCCCATGTAGCCGCCATCCAGCGGATTGGTCTGGCGCGAGATCACGTCGCCGATGGCATAGGCCGTTTTGATGTTCAGCGAATGCGTCCGGTAGGCATGGAAGTACGAGTACATCGACAGGTACGCCCAGAACAGCATCGGCAGCATGATCAGCGCTTCGAGTGCGACGCCGCCTTTTTCGTCGTCGCGAAAGCGGCTGAGGAGACGGGAAATATTCATCATGTGTTCGGCTCCTGTACAAAGACCGACACGGCAATGATCGGGAAACCATCACGCTGGCCGTCATCGGTCATCGCCTTGCCCATCCCGATGTGTGGGAAGACCGGGTCATAAAGGTAGCAGGCCCGCAGCACCATCAGGTCGTGATCGTTGCCGTGGACAAACTCGCGGCTGGGCAGCAGCGGTTCGTTACGGTCGACACAGTCGGCACCACCGGCAAAGGCGATGAAGCTGCGCGGATCGACCGATTTCATCTCGACCTTGAGGTTCTGCAGGCAGTCGTTGAGAAAGCCCGCATCCTCGCAGATCATCTGTTTGACCTGGCTGTGCGTGTAGTTGGTGCCTGTGTTGAGGCGGATGTCACGCACGGCAAGGTCCAGCCCGCGGTCGAGGAAGTTCTGGCGGAACGAGTAGAGCCCGAGTTCCCACGAAGACAGCAGGATGAAGAACAGCACCGGGAATACGAGGGCCCACTCGATGACATAGATTGACCCGTCTTCTTTGCGGCCAAACCGCCGCAAGGTTTTGCGTAATGTCTTGGTCATTGGGTCAGCCTCAGCTGGTTGATCTGTTTGGCGATGGCCTCGAAGGCTTCTGTGATTTCGACGCCTTCGACCCGGAAGAAGTGCGAGGGCGAGGAGGCGCAGTCACGCATCACGTCGGCGCCGTCGTTGTTCACTTCGAACCCGATGGTCCAGACCACGATGCCGTTGTCGCGCGCGGCCTGACAGATGTCGGACAGCATGTCGTCGGCGTGGTCATCGGTGTACTTGGTATAGCGCCAGTTGCCCCATTCGTTCGAGTACACGTAGTTGTTGAGGTACCAGTGCAGCGGATAGCGGGTCCAGTGCACGCGGTAGTTCCGGCGGCTGTAGGCCCAGTCCGCGATGCGCACGGTGTTCACGTTCTCACCGTCGGTCATCAGCAGGATGGTTTTCAGCGTCTCGGTGTCGTCATAGGCCGCAGGGCGGGCTGAAAACGCGCTGTCGACGGCGTTTTGCAGGCCAAGGTGCTGGACCACTGGCTTGAAGGACGGGTCGAGCATGGCCACGCCCCATTTCATGCCGATGTGGATCGCGGTGTTGGCGCGGGCGGCGAACTGATTGACGCGCGCGGTCAGGGCCGCGGCGTTCTGTGAATAGGCCACGATCTGTTCGTATTCGCGCACATCCGAGCCGTCACCGCCGTCATCGCGGCCCGGGCAGCCCGGGTTGCTGACCGGGTAGTCATAGTTCCAGCCGGCATCGAAGAACTGCATGTGGTCATAGCTGCCGTCCATGCGCAGCGTCGTGGTGAGGAAGTCGGTATCCTCGAAATCCACGCACCAGCCGGGGTTGCCGGACAGGCGGTTCATGTTCATGCCTTCAAAGATATTCTGCCCGGCACTGACCTGCGCGGTGTAGGGAATGATGTTCACCGACACCAGATCCTGGTTTGCATCGGTCAGCACGGTGTTGATGAACGTGTCCGCGGCGTCATGGAGGTTGCCCATCTTGCCGTTGCGGCCCATCGACCCCGAGATGTCGAGCACCATCGAGATTTCGACGTTGGAGATACGCTCTTCGGCGGTGGAGCGCGCGGGCACGGCCAGTTCCGGCACGCCGAGCGCGTGCATGAAGCGGGTGCGGGTTGTTGCATCGGCACGCGCGGTCACAGTGCGGAAATTCAGACCTTCGTCCACGCCGACGGAGGTGAGGTATTCGCCCATCCCGGCCTTGTTGAAGTAATCCTGCACCACCTCTGCCGGATCGAGTGGCTGATCGAGGTCGGCGGCTGCCAGCACCGCACGGTCCAGCGTGTTCTGCACCCGCGTCCGTGTCATTTCGTTTTGCATCAGGTCCACTGAGATGCCGCCCACGGCGAGCATCATCATCAACATGGCGATGGTGAAGTACGTGGCCGACCCGCGTTCGTCGCGCGCAAAGTGTGCGGCAGCGCTGCGGAGCTTCGCCTTCGTGCTGGTCTTTAAAGTCTTGATCGGTGTCATAGTGCACCCCGATTGCCAATGTTAACGTTAAGTCCGGACCCATTTGTCCAACAGCGTTAATGCCTCGGGAATGTGGCTGAAATCGGGCCGAAGCTGGGGCAGTTCGTGAAGATTTATGACCCGGCGTGGGCAATCGCGCGGTGTGCGCAGGATTGTTGCCGGGGTCGTGTCAGTCCGCCACATTTGCCCACATGCGACAACCTGCAATCGAATCTGGCCGAAATTAACCAAACCGTCATAGGCTGCGGTGAACCAATGTGCGTCAGTATGAGTCGCCCCGGCAAAAAGGAGAAGCTGGATGAGCCCCGAAAACGAACCGACATTCCGCGAAAGTGTGGACATCATGTTCAACCGTGCGGTCGCGTTGATGGACCTGCCGCCGGGGCTCGAGGAAAAGATC
>JBCBCR010000058.1:0-16328 GCA_038530495.1 Pseudomonadota bacterium
CAAAGTCCCACCGCAGGTGTCCAGACTTGCAGGCCCCGTCGCGGCGAAACCGGCGAATGTTGCAGCCAGATTGTCCGTGAAAAAGGTGATCCCCAGCGCATTCGACGGATCAAGGTTTGCGATCGTGTAGCGCAGCGTGGTCGTGTCACCGGGAATTACCGTGGTGTTCAGGAATTCCTTGTCGAACGTCGCATTGGTCACCACCAGATCGGCGGAAGCCGCTGGGAATGTCACCAATGTCCCACCACCCAGTGGGGTCGCCGTCATATCCGATGTCACGTTGGTATAGGTCCCCACCGCCGCACCCGCGGGAATGTTCAGCCGTGCCACGATGGTACAGGACTGCGTCGCATTCACCTGCCCGCCGGTATACGTGAAATTCGAGGTGCCCGTGCCGCCCGCCGTGCCGCCGCAATTGTCAGACGGGATCGACGCGACCGTCAGGCCAGACAGCGCCGCATTCAGATCATCGGTAAACGCGATGGATCCGGCATCCGCCGTGTCGCTCGCGTTGTTGATGATCAACTCCATGTCGACCGTCGACCCGGGGAAGCCTGCGGACAGGAACGACTTGGACAAGACAAGGTTCAAGCCAGCGCCGACATTCAGCGTATCCGCCGCCCCTGCCCCGGTCACCGATCCGCCACCGATCGTCGCGGTCGGCCCTTGGGCCACGATGCCATATGCGCCGGGCGACGTGCCGGTCGAAACCGTCAGGGTCAGGTCAAACGTACAGGACGACCCAATTGCCGGAAATGCGGGCAAAGTGCCGCCGGACAACGTGATGTTCTGTTCGTCCGTGTCCGGGAACGTAAATGCGAGGCTCGATCCCACGCCGCAGGGATCCGTCGGGAAGGCCCCGACCGACAGCGGAAACGGCAGAGGCGGCACCAAAACCAAAGTGGCCCCGACATCCGTGGCCGCACTTGAAGACGATCCGTTGGTGATGGTCGTCCGCAAGACGACGTCGTCGCCGGGCGACGGTGTCGGGTTCGGCGCAAGCGTCCCGGCTTCGAGGAATTCGATGGCGACGATGGGCGCCACGCCGCCGGACGGAATGGCAAACAGCGCGCTGGTCATATTGCCGGTCACAGATGCGGACGCGACGGTGCCGGACACGGTCGTGGTGGTGCTGATGGCATAGTTACCGCCAACGGTCGCCGCGGGCACGTTGAAATCGGCGCGCACGGTACAGGTCGCCTCGGGAGCAATCGTGCCGCCTGTCAACTGCAGCGTGGCCCCGTCGCCGACCGTGCCACCGCAGGTGTTCGACACCAGCGTCGTCGTCATGCCCGGGATAATCGGGCTGAAGAGCGCCGGGTCAGACGTGAACGCGACACCGGTCGCGCTTTGGGTGCGGTTGCGGTTCAGGATGGTGAATTCCACCTGCGCCGCGCTGCCCGCGTTCACAGGGGTATTGAGAACACTCGCCGTGATGTTGAGGTCGGTGGCGTTCACCGTCACCGTGGCCGACGCCCCACCGGCATCGACGAAGTCTGCCAGAAGCGACGGCGCAGAAATCACCAACTCTTCACCAATGCCCGTCGACAGCACATTCACCGTCACGGTGCACGTGGCGCCCACATCCAAGACTTCGAACCCCGGGAATAAGGTTGACCCGTCCGCGTCCAGTTGAATGGTCGAGCCGCCTGAAACAGCCGTCAGCGTTGTGTCTGGCAAACTTGCGGCAACACAGTCTGTGGCGGCATTGCTCGGGTTCGCAATCTCAAGACCGGACGGCAGGGTCGCCGTGAAATCCACATTGCCGACACGCGATGCGTTCAAGCTGTTGTCCACGGTGAATGTCAGCGTGCTTGTGTCGCCCAGGTTCAGCGTCGACGGCGCTGCCGACAGGGTAAAGCTGGGCAGGGACGCAACGGCGGTAAAGCTGATGCTGGCCGCATTGTCGTCCGGTTCCGAAGATGTCAGCGTCGTGGTCGGCAAGGTGAACGATCCGGCTGACGATGCAACGATGTTGACCGCCACGGTACAGTTCGCCAAAGCGCTTAAGGTGCCGTTGGCGAATGTGATGCTGCTGCCGCCGGACGGCGCTGTGAGATCTGCCGCCGCAGCACCCCCATTGCCGCCACAGGTGGTGACCGCATCCGGGCTGGTGGCAAGGGTCACGCCGCTGGGCAGGGTAGCCGAGAAGGCCATGTCGGTGATGACGGATGCCCCGGCGTTGTCGATCGTATAGGTCAACCGGGATACAGACCCCGGCGATACCGTGTTAGGTGACGCGGCCTGAGAGAACGTGGGCGGTGCCGCTGCGGCCAAACCGGGCAACGCGATCCCCAAAGCGGCCAATCCAACGGTGAATACGCCGCGACCAACAAAGCGATTAAACATAATCTACCCCCGTCCTTGCGCTCACCCGGACTGTGAGAACCTCTTAACAAACACGGATGAGCAAAATCATGCCTACTGTGACCGGGTTTGGTGCAAAATAGCTAGGCATATTTCAACTGGCGCCGCGATCCCTTCATCTTGCGGCGCGAACGACACAACCGATCACAACGTGACAGCTGTCACTTTCGCCAATGTCGCGTTGAGCAGTGTCATCACTATAAATCCGGGTGGAAACCGCCCGATCTTTGGCACGCAAAACAAGCGCGCGCGGTCAGGGCACATTCGAGCGTTGACATCAAACTCCCAAGAACCGCATCCTGCTGGAAAACGACGACCTGCATGGCAATCGCATGCAGCGGATCCACGCCTTCGTCGATCGCAATCACCACTTGCACTGACATGAGGGCCTGCAAAACCCTGCGCTGGCTGACCTCTTCTTGAGGTTAGGCCAGACCATTGCGAAACAACGGAAACGGATCAAACGAAAGACCATCGAAGCGCAGCGCTTGCTTCACCGCAAATCCGCAGCATCGTCACTGCAACCAGTTGCGCCACGCCCTCTCTTAAACCAGAGCGCAATCTGCCGCCAAATCCCGAACGTCAGACAGTTGACACAAAGCGGGGCCTGGACCCTGCCCAAGTGAAACCAATCGGAGGCGCTAAAGCCTTACGGATCACGCCATGCTTACGACCAGCCACAGTTATTTCCGAAAATCTGATTGTCTGCGCGACCAAAAGCATTTGATCTGTTTGGTCGGAGTGAGAGGATTCGAACCTCCGGCCCCTGCCTCCCGAAGACAGTGCTCTACCAGGCTGAGCTACACTCCGACCGTGACGCGCGGCTTACGCGTCGTGGTCCTTTTTGGCAAGAGGCTTGTCGCGGAAGCGGCCCTTGGTCATCAGCCCGCTCAAGCGCAATGTCGACGGGGTTCCAACGCGGCTGCGGGTGCGCAGAACAGGTGTCGTCTTGGACCGTCCACCGCGCGCCTCGCGGAACACGATGAACAGACCCGACGCGATGATAATCCCGGCACCGGCCGCCGTGGCCGCATCGGGCAATTCATCGAAAAACAGGAACCCAAAGCCCGCCGCCCACAGGATCTGCGAATATTGCATTGGCGCGACCACGGCAGCCTCGCCGCTTTGGTAGGCTGTAATGATCATCCGCCCCGCGATCCACGCCAGCACCGAGATCACCGCAAGCATCCCCAGATGCTCGATCGGCATGGGTTTGTAGACCAGCACCAGTGCTGCGCCCATCACCAGAAAATTCGCGACCATCGGATAAAGAAGCAGCACCACGGGCCGCTCGTCAGCACCGATGCGGCGCACGACGATGGACGCGAACGCCCCACCGACCGCTGCGACAATAGCCGCGATATGGCCCAGCGTCAGAGGGGTCGCCCCGGGGCGCAGCACCACGAGCACCCCGATCAGCCCCACGATCACAGCCAGCCACCTCGGCAGGCGCACCGTCTCGCCCAGGATGGGGATCGACAGCACCGTGATCAGCAGCGGCATCGCAAACAGGATGGCATAGGTCTGTGTCAACGGCAGGACCGAGAACGCGTAGAACGCGCAAAACGACGTCACAACCACCGCGCCCGTGCGCAACGCCACCCACCACGGATGCACCGGCACCAGCGTGCCCGGCGTGGCATCGCGCATCAGCATCAAGGTGGCCAAGGGAAAGCTGAGCAACACGCTGAAAAACACGATCTGCACCGGCGAATACTGCGCGCCCAGCACCTTGATGAACACGTCATGCGTTGAATAAAGCGCGAAGGCGATCAGGGCGAACAACGCCCCCTTGCTGTTTGCCGACATAGGCGAAGACCTCTTGGGACTGCTGACATCTCAGCGTCTTGTGAGCGGTAGCAGCGCAGCACGCGCACTGTCACGCCCCATTCTGCGCAAAGGTGCTTTGCGCTGACTGCGGGATTACAGGGTCTTGACCATCCGCGTCGCATAATCGAACCCCAGGAGCCCGCGCAACGGCCACGCCGAATGCTGCCCCTGCGCCGCGAACCCGATACGCTCGTACAAGGCGCGCGCCCTTGGGTTTCGGTCGATCACATCCAGCGTCACCGCCTGAAACCCGGTGTCGCGCGCATAGTCGAACAATCCGTTCAGCAGCGCGGTGCCCACCCCGCGTCCACGCGCCGCCGCGGCAACACAGATGCCGTCCATCTGCAACACGCCCGCAGGCGCCTTGCGTTCCAGCAAGGCAAGCGGAAACGCCCGCCACAGGCTGCTCGGCCCATAGTGTCGCCACAGCGCGCCCATGCCACCGGTGCTGAACCCGTCAGGCACGTGCTTGAACGCCGCCACGCCCAGCAACGCGTCGCCTTCGATTGCTGCAATCACCGCCGCAGGATTGATCGTTTCGGTGAAAAAGGCCTGCGCCCTGTCTGCAGGCCCCATCAGGCGGCTCAGCTTGCCCTCAAAGGCCTGCCAGTACAGCGCCGCTGCCGCGGCCTCGAACCCCTTGGGCAGGCCGCGGTGGATGTCCATCGTGTCAGAGGCTGGCGTCAAGTGCGGCCAGGATCGCGTCGCCCATGCCTGCGGTCGACACCGGGTCCACCCCGTCCTCGCCCAACAGGTCCGCGGTGCGCACGCCATCGGCCAGCACGGTATTCACGGCGTTTTCCAGCCGCTCGGCTTCTGCCCCCTGATCAAAGGAATAGCGCAGCGCCATGGCAAAGCTCAGCACGCAGGCAATCGGGTTGGCCTTGCCCTGCCCGGTGATATCCGGGGCGGACCCATGCACGGGCTCATACAGCGCCTTGGGCCGACCATTGGCCATCGGCGCACCAAGGCTGGCAGACGGCAGCATGCCCAGCGAACCCGTCAGCATCGCAGCCGCATCCGACAGGATGTCGCCAAACAGGTTGTCCGTCACGATCACGTCGAACTGCTTGGGCCAGCGGCACAGCTGCATGGCGCCCGCGTCCGCATACATGTGGCTCAACTCGACCTCGGGGTACTCCTTGCCCACCTCGGTCACGACCTCGCGCCACAGGATGCCGCTTTCCATCACGTTGGCCTTTTCCATGCTGCACAGCTTCTTGCTGCGGCGCATGGCCAGCTCGTAGGCCGACCGCGCCACGCGGTCGATCTCGCTTTCGGTATAACGCTGGGTGTTGATGCCCACGCGTTCGTTGCCTTCCTCGACGATGCCGCGTGGCTCGCCAAAGTAGATGCCGCTGGTCAGTTCGCGCACGATCATGATGTCGAGACCCGCAACCACGTCGCGTTTCAGCGACGAGAAATCCGCCAGCGCGTCAAAACACTGCGCCGGGCGCAGGTTGGAATACAGGTCCATCTCCTTGCGCAGACGCAACAGGCCCCGTTCCGGTTTCACGCTGAAATCCAGATCGTCGTATTTCGGCCCGCCCACAGCGCCCAGCAGAACGGCGTCCACCTCTTGGGCGCGCGCCATCGTGTCGTCATGCAGCGGCGTGCCATGCGCGTCATAGGCCGCGCCACCGACCAGATCGGTGCTCACGTCAAAGGCCAACCCGCGCTTGGCGCCAAACCAGTCGATCACGCGCATGACCTGATCCATCACCTCGGGGCCAATGCCGTCACCGGGCAGGATCAAAAGGCTGGGGTTGGACATCGCGCGGCTCCTTGTCTGTCAGATCAGGACGCGCCTACTCCGCAGGGGGCGAAAGTGCAAGGTCCACCCAGACCAGCCGGTGTCGCGAAGCCGCGGCAACCACGTCGGCCAGCGCCTCTTCGGGTGCAGGCCACAGCACACCGCTGTCCGCAACGCGCCAATCGGGCGACGCCAGAACATAGCTGACGCGCATCGTTCCCAACCCGATGTCCGACCAGTCCACGGTGTCCGTGCCCGCGTGCCCCGACGGGGGCGCGTCTTGCAGACGCGGATCCTGCAGCAGACGCCGGATCGCGGTTTTGCGCCCCTCGCCATCAACCGGATCAAGGTTGGCATTGCCCGCCAGCACAAACGCGCCCTCGGGTGCGGCACCCACGCGGCCGTCCAGCACATGCTGCCAAAACACGATCTCGTCGTGGTTGCGCTTGCCATTGCGGTCCTCGGGGCCGTCAAACACCGGCGGGCTAGCATGAAACACCATGACCTCGGCCACGGCACCGGGCAGATCAATCGGCAGGATCCAATGCCCAGTGGTCGACAACCGCTGCGCCGCGCGCGCATCGGCACTGGGAAAGGGCGCGCCATCGACCTCGGGCAACAGCGCGCCCGGCACATCTTCCCACAGCATGGCGGAAAAATCCTGCACCCGGTCTTCAAGGATCGGGAACCGCGACAGCACGGCCATCCCGCCCTGCCCGGTGAACCGGCCATAGCCCTGCGCATCCCGCGGCCCGCCAAGACGCCCGTCGCCATCCATGTCGAACCCGGTGGCCAGCCCGGTATTGGGCCGGAGCGCAAAGAAATGCGGATACCCTGCCGCAGCCGCAAAGCGCGACAGCGCCTCGCCCGTCAGGTCATAGTCGAAATCCTGCACCACCAGCACGTCCGCATCCGCGGCGGCGATCACCTGGAGCACCGCAGCGATCTGCGCGTCTTCCCCGCGCACCAAATCGCGCAACAACAGACCCGGCCCATCCCGGCTCAGCTCGGTGTTGTAGGTCGCAAATCGGTAGGTGTCAGCCCCCGCCACCCCGGCGAGGGCAAGGGCGGTCAGGCCGCCTGCCAGCCATCCTCGGACATGGCATAGGACCGCTCGCGCTGCTCGCGGATCATCTCGCCGATCCGGTGCATCGCAAAGCCGCGCATGATCATGCTTGCCGGCAAAAACGCCCATGCGGTCATCGTCCAGATCAGGGTTTGCGGGTTCTCCAGCGTGACCGGGTGTAGCAGGTCCGCCGTGCCCTTGACCATAGCCGGGATCAGGAACGGCAACAGGAACCCCGTCGCGATGTTGATCCGCGCATCCCGGTGCAGCCGGGTCAGCACGTCACCGCCCGCCGTGGGGTCAAACAGCGGCATGTTGATCCACACGTTGAACGCGCCGTGCCGCGTGGGCCAGCCCATGACCTTGACCATGAAGATAAAGACCAAGAGCGCCGTCAAAGCCATCAGGTACGCAAGCCCCGCCGCCGTGCGCACCGAATGCACCAGCTCGGCCGACGCATCCGCGGGCAGCATCAGCACCACCATGCGCACCGGCGAATAGGGGAAATCGATGCTCTTGCCCAGGATCGTGCCGATCGCGGTCAGCGCATTGGTCATCTGCGTCGGATCGGTCCAGCCTTTGCAGATCATGCTCAGCGCGAACACCGTGCCCAACAGCGCCAGAAACCGCACCCGGTTGAACGGGGCCGCATCGCGAAATTCGACGATGCTGGGGCTGGCGGCGTTGTATTCCATGAATGTCAGCATCGCGGCGATCAGCGCAATCAGCACCGTGATCTGCGAGGTATCCATCGAAACGCCCGGCACAACCAATGACGGAGTGGCCACCAAAAGTGCCATAAGTATAGCGCGCAGCGCCGCGCCAGATATGCGTGCAATCACGTTTCGATCCCTTCAAACTGGTCGGTCACAGTTCTATGCCGCGACTTCGCCAACTTGATCCCACTGCGACAGCGGGTGCCTCATTTTGGCCCCATTTCTGCCTTGATTGGACAAGCGGCTCAAGTCTCGTGGTGAATAAGACGTAAGACCTTGGGCATTTTGAGGGAGGGTGTGGTGCCTTTGTGCATCATTTATGCGGCGGGAATTTGGCACGCCCCAAGATATTGTGTTTCCCGTCGGGCCAGCACCTAAATTGCGCTGTTCAAAGGTAAAATTCCGTTAACGCCCGGTTGTGGATGTTAACCATTCATCGCGCCCCTGCCTCAACACACCGGTCCCGATACATCGCGCGATCTAGTGCATGCGCCCCACCCATCAGCACAGTGACCCGCGGCACGTCCCCGCGCCGCGGATCATGTCTTGGCGTCAGCGCGACCGGGCGATCGTGGCCAGGTTGCCCTGCTCCTGCAACGCACCGCACTGCACATTGCATCCGCAGTTGTTGATGGTGTCCTCAAGAGTGTCGGTGATCGCATCCAGCACCGCCGGACCCGCCCCCTGCGCCGAAAGCGCATCCAGCCGCAGGTTCCACAGGCTTAGCCTGCCCTCCAGCGACGCTTTCTTGGCTTCGGTGACCGTATTGACCTGAGATTTTGTCAGCATCTGATCACCCCTTAGCCACGGACCACGGGATTGGCGGACAGACCTTCTTGCAGCGCGCCGCACTGCACGTTGCAGCCGCAATTGTCGATCGTGTCCTCGATCGGGGACTGCAGGTGATCCAGGACATTCTTGATATCCCCGCTGTCCACCAGCGCCTCGAGCCGCGTGTTCCACAGCACCATCTGCGCGTCCATGATCTGTCGGCGCGCTTCCAAGGCTTTTTGAGCAACTTCTTTGATTTCCATGAATACACCTTTCTTTTTTAATGAGCGACCGGCGCGACGGTCTCGTATCGACGACCCCCCTTGCGTTGGGGCGTATCGTTGCCGCGATGCGCGCCCGCAACGAAATTCACCATGGTTTCAAAATCTTCGGGTTCGAATGGGCAGGGCGGTTCGGACGCCTCGATGGTGGCCAGCGGACAGGCGCGGCTTTGGCACGCAGCAGCAAAACTGCAGCTGCCGCACTTGCCGGACACCGACACCGGTTCGGTCCACGCCTTGAATTTCTGTTCGTCGATCTCAAGCACGCCCCCGGCCCGCAAATGACCGATCTGGTTGCGCGGATCCTCAAAGGCGACCGTGCATTTATAAAGCTGCCCGTCCGATCCAATGACCAGCGATTGCGGCTTGCCCGCATAACACGCAGCCCCATGCGGCTTGAGCGCATCAACAAGCGACGCTGCGGAAAATCCCTTGCACCGCGCCTGCGCAATCAGGCCCAGCTTCGCTTGCATGGCGGTTTGTTCCTGAACCACGTCCATGTGCGCGTCATTGGGCCCGCCCCAGCGCCCGACCGCATGAAAATCCAGGAAAAACCGCTGATCCGGCGCCAGCTTCTCCTGCGCCTCGTCTAGGAAATCCTCGATGGTCGAGATGGTCAGCGGGTTGAAATTCACCCGCACCGCGACCGAGAACGCGTCATCCCGCTCCGCCATCTTCAGCAGATTGTCAAAGATGCGCCGGTACGTGGCCTGCCCCCCGCGCAGCTTGCGGACCGTGTCATGCGCCTCCTCTGAACCGTCCACCGTGACCTGAAAATGCCCGATGCCCCAGCGCAGCAGGTCGTCGACAGTCTCTTTGGACAGGAAATACCCATTGGTGGTGATCGACGCGCGGTACTTGGTGTCATGCGCAGCACACAGCGTCAGGAAATGCTCGGACAACGTGCCGATGACATCCAACGCCAGACACGGCTCACCCCCGAACCAGCCGACATTCAGCAAAGGCAGGTCAGGGATCTCCCGCGCCGCGAGGTCCTTGACCGCGTCCACGATCTCGGGCGTCATCTTGCCCCGCAGGAATTTTTCATAGCAGTAGGTGCAACGAAAATTGCAGTCCTCGTGCGGCAGAAAGATGTAGTGCCGCCCGTAATCCCGCTCCGCTTCGATCAGCTTGAGCGCCCGCGCGCGTTCGTCGATATGCGCGCCAACGATGAACCCCTGCCGCCGCAACGCGACCGCGACAGGATCAGTTTCATCCAGAACAAACGGCTCTGCACAGGGGCGGTTTTTGGCGCGCGCCGGCTCCAAAATCGGGCGCAGGCGCTCAAAGTCATGTGCCGGCACACGAAACAGCGCTCCCATAAACGAATTGTGGATCAGCCAGTCATTGGAACCGTCCCTGCAAGGGATTGAACGCGTGAATGAAGAAACAACTGATAAGTCACAATTAGTTCCCATTTTGGGGACCTCCTGTATCGACCGATGAAATACCTCTGATTGAAAATTCTCGCTTTACGATAACACAGAATCACCGATTCGCGTAGGCAGGCCCGCCCTCCCGCAGCCCGGTCAGAGGGATAAGCGAACAGGCCCCCGCCGTCCCGACGCCAGCGCATTGAGGTGATAAATAACTGTTTTTAAGCGGTTTTCTGGCCGCACGCGGTCTGCGCCCGGCACTGCAAAAAACGCCGCCTTACCGATCCTGCACGGGCCCTGACACCCTCAAGACGTCTCAAGCCGGAATTTCAGAAACCGCGCACCGTCATATTCGATCTCACCCACCCGAACCGCACCCAACCGGCCCAGCGCGCGCAGCCGTGTCCGCGACGGCGGCAGCAGAAAGGTCACGAACGGAATGCGCGGGTCTGCCACGGCAAAGGCAATCGCCTTGCGCGCAATCGGCAGCCCCAGACCAAAGTCATCGGGCCGCAGCACCAGCCCGAAATCCCATTCCGCGCCTTCTTTCTGAAATCCGCCCCAACCGACATAACGGCCCTGCGCCAGAAACGCCCAGTGCCCCAGCCCGTCGCGGGCCCAGCACGCCTCCTTGTCCGCAATAAACCCCGCCGCCACACCGCGATCCCACGCCATGGTCAACAACGGAATATGCGCCGCCACACGCGGGTCCGACATGTGCGCGGCAATCACATCCGGGTCGATATCGCGCAACCGGCCAAAGCTGATCTCTGGTCGGATGCGCAAAGCGGGCTCAGACCCACGGGCGCGCCTGTGATGCCTGCGCCTCGAACGTCTCGATGCTGGGCGCTTTTTCCAGCGTCAGGCCAATGTCATCGAGCCCTTCGAGCAGACACCGCTTCTTGAACGCATCCACTTCGAAACTGAACTCCTCACCGTCCGACGTGGTCACCGTCTGCGCCTCAAGGTCCACGGTCATGCGCGCATTGGCGCCCTTCTCTGCGTCCTTCATCAGCACGTCCACCGCTTCTTGCGGCAACGCGATGGGCAGAATGCCGTTCTTGAAACAGTTGTTGTAAAAGATGTCGGCAAAGCTGGGCGCGATCACGCAGCGGATGCCAAAATCCTTGATCGCCCACGGCGCATGTTCCCGGCTGGACCCGCAGCCGAAATTTTCACCCGCAACGAGGATCTCCGCGGCACGGTACTGCGGCTGGTTCAGCACGAAATCTGCGATCTCGTTGCCCTGCCGATCATAGCGCATCTCGTCAAACAGGTTCACGCCCAGCCCCGACCGCTTGATGGTTTTCAAAAACTGCTTGGGGATGATCATGTCCGTGTCGATATTCACCAGCGGCATGGGTGCGGCGATGCCGGTGAGGGTGTCAAATTTGTCCATTGTCTGTCTCCTGATGGCTCATCGGCCCCTGCGGGCCTCTTCGCGAAGAAAGCCCGCAAACGGGCTTGATGAGCGCTACATCAATTCCCGAACATCGGTCAGTTTGCCGGTGATCGCCGCCGCCGCCGCCATGCCGGGCGACACAAGGTGCGTGCGCCCCTTGAACCCCTGGCGTCCCTCGAAATTGCGGTTCGAGGTCGAGGCACAGCGCTCGCCCTCGCTCAGCTGATCGGGGTTCATCGCCAGGCACATGGAACAGCCCGCAAGGCGCCATTCAAACCCGGCCTCCTTGAAGATGTCCGCGAGCCCCTCCTCCTCGGCCTGCGCCCGGACAAGGCCCGAGCCGGGCACGACCATCGCGCGCTTGACCTTGACCTTCTTGCCTTTCAGCACGGCGGCTGCCGCGCGCAGGTCCTCGATCCGGCCATTGGTGCAGGACCCGATAAACACGGTGTCGATCTCGATGTCCTTCAGCGGGGTGCCAGGCGTCAGGCCCATGTAGTCGAGCGAGCGTTGCGCCGCGCCGACCTTGCCGCCTTCGAAATCCTCTGCCGCAGGCACGGCTGCGGTGATCGGCAGCACGTCTTCGGGCGAAGTACCCCATGTCACCGACGGCGCGATGTCTTCGCCGCGGATGGTGATGACCTTGTCCCACGCCGCGTCGTCGTCGGAATAAAGCGTCTTCCACCAGTCCATCGCCGCTTCCCACTGCGCGCCCTTGGGCGCATGCGGGCGGCCCTTGCAATAGTCAAACGTGGTCTCGTCGGGCGCGATCAGACCCGCGCGTGCGCCGCCTTCGATGGCCATGTTGCAGATGGTCATCCGCCCTTCCATCGACAGCGACCGGATCGCCTCGCCGCAATATTCGATCACGTAGCCGGTGCCGCCAGCGGTCCCGGTCTCACCGATGATGGTCAGCACCACGTCCTTGGCCGTGACACCCGGGGCCAGCCTGCCCGTGATCTCGACCTTCATGTTCTTCGATTTCTTCTGGATCAGGGTCTGGGTGGCCAGCACGTGCTCCACCTCTGAGGTGCCGATGCCATGCGCCAGCGCGCCAAAAGCGCCGTGCGTCGCCGTATGGCTGTCGCCGCACACCACGGTCATGCCCGGCAGAGTCCAGCCCTGTTCGGGGCCAACAATGTGCACGATGCCCTGCCGGATGTCCGACACGGGGTAGTAATGGATGCCAAACTCCTTGGCATTCTTGTCGAGTGCGTCCACCTGGATGGCGCTGTCTTCGGTCATGTTCTTGGGGTCTTCGCGGCCCGCCGTCGTGGGCACGTTGTGATCGGGCACCGCGATGGTCTTGTCAGGCGCGTGCACCTTGCGGCCCGCCATGCGCAGGCCCTCAAAGGCCTGCGGGCTGGTGACCTCGTGTACCAGGTGCCGGTCGATATAGAGAAGGCAAGTGCCGTCGTCGGCCTCGTGGGCCACGTGGGCATCCCAGATCTTGTCATAAAGCGTTTTGGGGGACATGGTCCGCTCCCTTGGAAATGGCAGTTGAGCTGTTTCGGGTGCGCAAGCGCGCGACATGGATCAGGATAGGCGGCCCAGGACCGAAAAGGTCGCCGCATAAAACCGCTCACGCAGGCGCGCCCGGTCGTCCATGTCAAAAATCCGTGTCATCGCGCTTTGCATAGCCAAAGCCCGCGAGTCTCGCAAGGCTTTGAGAGCCCGTCAGACCGCCAGAAGCACCACGATCAAAAGGCCGATCCCAAGGACCCGCGGCCAGCCGCCCACCCACAGCGCCGACAGATCGCGGCGCAGACCGGAAAGCGGGACGAGCCGCATCAGGAACACCGCCGGAAACATCAGCCTAACCGCCGACCCGAGGAGCACCACCTTGGGCCGTTCGGCCCGCATGCGACCCATCCACGGCTGATTGCGGATCACCTGCGCCACAGCGTCCACCTGCAGCAAGGCCGAAATTCGCGCAAAGGCAGAAACGCCTTGCGCGACGCAAAACGCCAGCCTTTGCGCTGCGATTTGTGCACACTGCGCGCAAACCTGAACGCAAAAGGCGCAGTTTCATTGAAATGCACAATCGCGGTTGCTACCATTCCACCACCCTGCACCGGGGTGCGGTGCATTTCAGATAGGAGGACAATGTCCTGTCAATCTCTCTGCAAGCGGCCAAAGCCGCTGATGGAGCCGCGGCGATGAACGCCGCTTCCCAAACAGCTGCCACAAGCGAGGCACTCCTTGAGGCTGTGCTGACCTCTCTCACCGATGACAAAGCCGAAGAGATCGTCCAGATCGACCTGCGCGGAAAGACCGCGATAGGCGATTACATGGTGGTCTGTTCCGGTCGGTCGTCGCGGCAGGTGGCCGCCATTTCGGAAAAGCTGGCCGAACGGCTGAAAACCGAGTTTGGCGTGATCGCCCGGACCGAAGGCAAAGACACCGGCGACTGGGTGCTGATCGACACCGGTGACGTGATCGTCCACGTGTTCCGGCCCGAAGTGCGCGAGTTCTACCAGTTGGAAAAGATGTGGCAGCCCGGGCTGGCCGCAACCAACTGACCCTGCCTTCATGCGCGTGACCATTTGCGCCGTGGGCCGCCTGCGCGGCGGGCCCGAGGCCGACCTCGTGTCAGACTACGCAACCCGGTTCGACCGCACCGGGCGCGCGCTGGGGCTGGGCCCGCTGACCATATCCGAAATCGACGACCGCAAGGGCGGTGGCATGGCGGGCGAAGCGGCCCTGCTGCGCCGCGCCGTGCCAGACGGCGCGATCCTGTGCTGCCTCGACGAACGCGGCAAAGCCGAGCCATCCCCGGCCTTTGCCCGCCGCATCGCGGGCTGGCGCGACGCGGGGCACCGTGACCTCGCACTGGTGATCGGCGGCGCAGACGGGATCGACCCCTCGCTGCGGGCCGAGGCGGATCACCTGATGTCCTTCGGCGCGATGGTGTGGCCGCACATGCTGGTGCGCGTGATGCTGACCGAACAGCTCTACCGCGCCGCATCGATCCTGGCCGGTGCGCCCTATCACCGCGCATGATCCAATTGCCGCTGCGCGATGACATGTTTGAGGGGGCGTTGCCCCCCGGCTGCGCCGTCCCCCAAGGTATTTCTAGCCAGAAGAAGCAGGCACCGCGACGATCGTCGTGCCCGCGTTCCACCCGGCGGGCAGATCGCGGGCCTGGATTTGCACCTCACGCGTGCCTGCCGGGATGCGCACGCCGCCCAAGCTGCGGGTAAAGGGCTGTTCATCCACGTGCGGATGGTACAGCACCCGCATCCCCAATTCGTTCCCGTCCATGTCCAGCACGCGCCAGCCATCGGCATAGTGATCCCAGCCGGTGTCAGGATGCCGGATGGTGACCGACACGGTGTAGGTCTCGGGCGCGGTGCGGGTCAGGGTGACGTCCTTGATCACCGGCTCTTCGGCAAAAGCGGGGGTGGCAAGCAAGGCGATCAGGGCAAGGCGTTTCATGGTGGCAGTGTACCGCGACAGGCGCGCCTGTCTGCTCACGTCTTCGTGCCCAGCAGGATGGTGCGCGATTGCGAGGCGAACTCGCGCCGCCAGATCACCGCCAGCGTGAACAGCGTCGCCGCGATCAACGTCCATGGCCCCGCCAGCCACGCCGCCCCGGCAAGCGCAAAGTAGAGCGCGCGCAGACCCCGATTGAACGACCGGGCGGCGGTCACGTTGATCTCGCCTGCCTGTTTGGCGCGGACGGCACAGTCGGGGTGCGTGGGATCAATCGGCACCGCGCCCATCACCACCGACGCATAGCCAAACAGACGGTTGGCCCAGACGAATTTCAGGAACGCGTTGACGAGGAACAGGGCCACCACCAACATCTTGGTTTCCCACACGAAAACCGGCGCCTGCATCAGCGTCAGGTCATTGGCGATGCCCGCCAGCATCTCGGCATTGCCGATCAGCGCGAGCGTGCCGCCAATGGCAATCACCGAGGTGGACGCAAAAAACGCCGTCCCCTGCCGCAGGCTTGCCACGATCTGCGCGTCAAAGATCCGCGCCTCGCGCGCCATCATCTGCTGCATCCACAGCCGCCGGTACCCGGCCATGATCTGCGAGGTCGAGGGGCGTTTGGCGCTGGCATGTTCGATGCGCCATCCGATCAGCAGCGCCCCGCCCACCAGCAAGGCCAATGCCGCGTAATCCAGCGGCAGAAACAGCGACAAACGGTCGATCCAGGTCATGACCCTGACCTAGCGCAGCGGCTTTCCGATTGCACCCGGGATATCGACGGCACGGATGGCCACCCGGCCCTCCGGGGGGGATTTTTTGAAAACAGAGAAGGGACGGGCGGTTTTTTCATCAAATTGGCCCCGTTTGCCCTAATTTCGCCGCCATTGCGGACTAGGCGCGGGGGAACGGTCGGGGAACGGAGAGATTGATGCGGCGATGGATGGCCCTCTCGCTCATGGCGCTGGTTGTGACCTCCACGGCCTTTGCGCAGGATTCGAAATTGCGCCGCATCGCCTCGGGCATCGACGCGCGCGGCTGGGAGGCCGTGGGGCGGCTTGATCTGGGGCCATCTGGATTTTGCACCGGCGCGCTGATCGCCGATGATCTGGTGCTGACCGCGGCGCATTGCCTTTATGACAAGGACAGCGGTGCCCGGGTGCCGGAAAGCGAGATCGCCTTTCTCGCGGGGTGGCGCGATGGCCGGGCCTCGGCCAGCCGCACGGTGCGGCGTGCGCTGATCCACCCGGATTATGACCCCACCCGGCAGACCCGCACCGACCAGATGCGCCATGACCTCGCGCTCTTGCAGCTGGATCATCCGATCC
>JBCBCR010000059.1:0-15883 GCA_038530495.1 Pseudomonadota bacterium
CGAAGCAGCAGCTGTCAGAGCAGCAGCAAGAACGAGTTTTTTCATGTTAACCTCCAGTAATAGCGCGCTGACAATACGTCAGAACGCACCCAAGACTTACCTCGTATGTTGGTGTAAATAGCAAAGCCGCGTGGTTGGAAACCATGATTCAGGCGGCTTTGCGTCAATACCCTGCAAATGTCGTCAAATTAGCAACACTTGCGTGCCCACTTTGGCCATCTCGTAAAGCTCTTCGATGTGCTCATTGTAGAGGCCGATGCAACCGTTCGACGACCGGCGCCCGATCTTGCGCGTGTCATGAGTGCCGTGGATTCGGTAATACGTCCAGCTTAGGTGCAGCGACCGTGTGCCCAGCGGATTGTTGGGGCCAGGCCCGATATAATCGGGCCATTCCGGGTTGCGCTTTTTCATCGACGGGGTCGGGCGCCAATCGGGCTCCGGGTCCTTCAGGATCACGCGGGTACGGCCACGACGGGTCAGATCCTCGGTCAGAGGCACGCTGGACGGGTACAGCTTGTACGTGGTCTGCGCCTCGTCCCAGAAGTGCACAGCGCGGCTGTCGATATCCACGAGGATCGCGCCGCCACGCAGGTTTTCGAAATAAGGGCGCCAGTCCAGCGTCCGAAAGCTGGAGATGTTGCGGCGCACCGACTGCGTCGGGTCACGCTCGGCCTGGCCAGCCGGAATGTTCTGTTGCGCCAGAGCGGGGGCACCAATCAGCGCTGCACTGCCCGCCAGAAAGGCGCGGCGGCTGGGTGATTTGAAGGGTGCGTCGGACATCTCTGATATCTCCCAAACGGTTTTTCCTGCCATCGCAGGGTAAATATGGCGGGAATGCCGCAGTCGCAAATCAAACAAGCGTCATCACGCCGCTTCACGCCGATGTGCGTTTGAAAAACCACGTGCAGACAGGTAACGAAAGGCCACTGAACAAGTTGGGTTTTCCGATGCTGACACGCCTTTTCGCGCTCTTTGCCCTTTTGCTGACGGTTTCTGCCTGCGCTTCTGTGCCCAGCAGCCCGCAGGTGGGTGAAGACGGTCGCCCGCTGCCCAAACTGTACAAGATCAGGCCCAATGACACCGCCAAGCTGCAGTTCCGCATGCTCGATTCGGTTAATGCACTGCGCAGTGCACGAGGCGTTGCCGCGGTTGAACTGGACCCGCAACTGAACGCCGCCGCCGCAACCCATTCGCGCGACATGTCGCTGCAGAACCGGCCTTGGCACTTTGGGTCGGACGGGTCGTCGCCAATCGACCGGCTGGCGCGCGTCGGCTATACCGGCACGCTCGTTGGCGAGAATATCTCGGAAACCTACGAGACCGAGCTTGAGACATTGGCCGCGTGGATGGAGCAGCCGGACACCCGCCGCACGATCCTGTCGCCGCAAGCACGTCAGATGGGGTTCGCATGGTTTCAGGAAAGCAATGGCAAGATCTGGTGGACCATGGTGATGGGTGATCCGTCGCGCAATCCGGCCATTCCAGCATCCAACCCGTCAGCCTCGCGGTTGGTGCCGCCTGCGGTGGACGCGCCCGAAGAAAACGCTGTCGATGACACCGAAACGCCGGTGGTGGTGACAACCCCGACGACCTGACCCGTCAGGGGTTGATCTGGATCGGGGTGCCATTGCGCACCATCGCATAGACATCTTCCATCTCGTCATTCGGGATGGCGATACAGCCCCAAGTCCAATCCGTATCCCGTTTGAACCGGCGCGGTTCACCGTGAATGAAGATGTCGCCACCCGGCGGTTTGCCCAGCGCACGCGCTTCGGCGCGATCCTTAGCGTTGGGGTACGAAATGCCCAGCGACAGGTGAAACTTGCTGTTGGGGTTGCGGCGATCGATAAAATACTGCCCCTCGGGCGTGCGCCCGTCCCCTTCGAAAAACTTGTCGCCAACCGGCGCAAAGCCGAGGTCGACATCGTAGTCCTTCAGCACCTCGTCATTGTGCATCAGGTACATGCGCCGCGCGCCCTTGTTCACGACGACATACGTCACCTCGGGGCCGGTGTATGTCTTGAACTTGGAAGGCTGCGCACAGGCGCCTAGCGTTGCCAGCGCCACACCACTCAACAGCAGTTGTCTGCGTTTCATCGAAATCCTGTCCCAAAAACGGCTTTTGTTCTTTGCCGGTCAGATACCACCGACCATACGTTGCGGCCTAGCCCGTTTTTGCCGCACCCGGATCACGCACGCGTGATCATTTTTGGCCGTTCAGCCGCGTTTCGATCGCCTCAAGCCGTTTGAGCACCTCGACCCGGTAGTCTTCGGTGGCGGCATTGCTTTCCTGTGCGTGGGCATCCTGCATCGAATTCACGATCAAACCGACCAGCAGGTTCACCACCGCAAACGTCGTCACCATGATGAACGGGACAAAGAACATCCATGCGTAAGGGTACACTTCCATCACCGGGCGCACGATCCCCATGGACCACGATTCCAGCGTCATGATCTGGAACAGCGAATAGGCGCTGCGCCCCAGATCCCCGAACCAGTCGGGAAAGCTGGCTGCAAACAATTTCGTGGCCATAACCGCCCCGATGTAGAACAGCAGCGCCATCAACAGAAACACCGACCCCATCCCGGGCAGTGCGGTCACGAACCCTTCGACCACGCGGCGCAGTGACGGAGCAACCGAGATCACGCGCAGCACCCGCAGGATGCGCAGCGCCCGCAGGACCGACAGCCCGTTGGCCCCGGGCATGAGCGCAATGCCGACGATCACGAAATCAAAGATATTCCAACCGTTGCGAAAGAATGCGGTGCGGTGCGCCACAAGCTTGAGGATAATTTCGAGTGTAAAGATACCGAGGCAGATCTTGTCGATCAGCAGGATCAGGTCGCCCGCTGCTGCCATTGCCGCGCTTGATGTCTCCAGCCCCAGTGTAATCGCGTTCAGGATGATGATCGCGAGGATGAAATTGGTCACGCGGGGGTTGGCAAGAAACCGGGCAAGCCGGTCGCGGCTGGTCATGTCTGCTCTCCTGTTGGGCGATGCGGCGCCGGGCATTACGCGGGCATATGGGGGCGGCGAAACGCGGCGACAAGTTCCACGTGGCTGGACCAGCGAAACTGATCCACCGGCTGCACAAAATCAAGGCGATAACCGGCATCAGTCAGGGTTTTCGCATCGCGGGCAAAGGTGCCGGGGTTGCACGACACGTGGGCGATGACCGGCACCTGCGACTGCGCCAGCTCTGCGATCTGGGCGGCGGCCCCTGCACGCGGCGGGTCGATGACAGCGGCGTCATGGGTCAACTCGTCCGGCATCAGCGGACGGCGGAACAGGTCGCGCGCCTCGGCCCGCACCCGTTTCAGGCCATGCGCCTCGCGCCAACCGCGGTCGAGAGCCGCGATCATGTCAGCGTCGCCTTCGAATGCGTCCACCTCGGCACCCTCGGCCAGGGGCAAAGCAAAAGTGCCGCTACCGGCAAACAGATCGACGACCCGCGCCGCATCGCCCATGATGTCCCGCACTGCTGCAACCAGTGTATCCTGTCCGTGCCGCGTCGCCTGCAGGAACGCGCCGGGCGGTGGGATCACCTGCGCGCGGCCCATGGGTTGGGTCGGCGGGTGGCGCATGGCGATCACCTCATCCTCCCACGTCAGCCTAGCGAGCCTGTGCGTTTCGGCCATGGCGGCAAGGGTGACGCGCAACGGCCCGTCCAGTGGCTTGCCGCCGCGCACAGCCACATCCAGCCCTTCGTCACTGTCCGTCACGGTCACGACAAGCGCGCCCTTCCGGCTCGCCCCTTCCCGGGCGAGGTCTTCGGCAAGGGGCAAGGCGGCCGTCAATTGCGGCACAACGAGAATGCAGTCGGGCACCGGCACAATCGTGTCAGACCGGCGGCCATGAAACCCCGCCATCGCACCCTTTTTCGTGCGCCGCGCGGCAAAGGTGGCGCGGATGCGGGACCGGTCGGGTGAAGTGATCGTGGACCGGATATCAGTCTCTAATCCAGCGCTTTGCAACGCGTCCGCCACCACCTGCCGTTTCCAGTCGGCCACGAACTCATCGCGCGCGTGCTGCAACTGGCAGCCGCCACAGCTGCGGAAATGCGCGCAAGGCGCCGATACCCGCGCCTCAGACGGTGTTTCGATGCGGACGTCTGTCAGGCAATCGCTCTGTACCACGCCGCTGACAACCTCGCCGGGCAAGGTTAGCGGCGCGCGCAAACCCTGTGCAAGGCCGTCGCCGCGGGTGTTCAATCGTTCGATAACGTAGTTCATATCCGCCTATTGCCGCGATTGCGCGACAAGGTCGAGGCCGTTGACGAATGCTCGCACATCCCGCCGCGAGGCGAGAACGAACACCGCCTTGCCCAGCGCGCGGGCCTTGGCGGCCCAGTTCCGATTGGCCTCGCGCGCGGTGTGCCGCGTGTCCCAGATCCAGCGCCAGAACTCGAGGCTGACCTGTTCGGGGCATCCGTCCGGCAGATCGGGCCGCGTGCGGCCATAATGGCGCAGGGTCCGTTTGATCACGCGCCACATGCGCAGGCTGTAGGGCAGTTCGATCACGATCAGGGTGTCAGCGCGGTTCAGGCGATCATCCTTGGTGTCCGCAAGCCCACCTTCGAACACCCATTCGGGTTTTGCCTGTTCGGCCAGCGCCATCGCGATCTTTTCGTCCTTGGGCCGCTCGACCCAGCCGGACATCCAGTGGATATGGTCCACATGCACCACCGGCAGGTCCATGGCCGCGCCCACCTGCCGGGCGAGCGTGGATTTGCCTGATCCCGGCTGACCCAGGATCATCACGCGTTTCATTCCGCGGCACGGGTGTCGATGAAGCCGCCCGACTGACGCTGCCAGTACTTGGCATAGAGGCCACCGCGCGCCAGCAACAGCTCGTGCGGGCCTTCTTCGACGATGCGGCCGTCATCCATGACGACAATCCGGTCCATCTCGGTCAGGGTGGACAGGCGGTGCGCGATGGCCAACACGGTTTTGCCCTCCATGACGCGGCTGAGAGCGGATTGAATGGACGCCTCGACCTCACTGTCCAAAGCACTGGTGGCTTCATCGAGGACAAGGATCGGCGCGTCTTTGAGGATCGCGCGGGCCAGTGCGATGCGCTGCCGCTGCCCGCCGGACAGTTTCACGCCACGTTCGCCCAGATGGGCGTCGTAGCCCTTGCGGCCCTTGTGATCTTCGAGCCCAAGGATGAATTCGTGCGCTTCGGCCTTTTCGGCGGCAGCGATCATGTCGTCTTCGGTCGCGTCGGGGCGCCCGTACAGGATATTCTCGCGTGCCGAGCGGTTGAACATCGCGGTTTCCTGCGTGACCAGCGCGATGGATCGGCGCAAGCTGTCCTGGGTCACGTCGACCGTGTCCTGCCCGTCGATCCGAATGGCACCCTGTTCGCGTTCATAAAGCCGCAACAGAAGTGCCACGAGCGTTGATTTGCCCGCGCCCGAGGCACCAACGACCCCAACTTTCTCCCCCGGCGCCACCTCAAGCGACAGCGCGTCGATACCGCCAACTTCGCGCCCGTACCGGAAGGTGACATCGTCGAACGCGATCCGACCGGCACGCACCACCAAATCCTGCACACCCGGTGCATCATCGACCCGGACGCGCGGGGTGAGGGTGCGAATGCCGTCTTCGACCTCGCCAATATTGGAATAAATGGCCATCAGCGTGAAACTGACCCAACCGGTCATCTGCGCAATGCGGATCGACACAGCACCCGCTGCCACGATGTCACCGGGCGTCGCTTGCCCGACGTTCCACAGCAAGATCGTCCCACCCAAAAGCAGCACGGGCAAAAGGCCGGCAAGGCTCATCAGCATGAAGCGGAACCCGGCGGACAGGTACCCGAATTGCACCGCCGTTTCGCGGAACTGGCGCATGGCACCGAGGGCTGCCTGATCTTCGTGATCGTCGTGGGCAAACAACTTGACCGTCTTGATGTTGGTGATCGTATCAACGACCTGCCCCGACACCATCGCCCGCGCCCCTGCCCGCGCCGCACTGCGTTTGCGAATGCGCGGCAGGTACCAGCGGATCAGCGCGAAATAGGCCACAAGCCAGACCGCAAACCCCAGAGCCACCCGCCAGTCAATCGCCGCCAACAGCAGGATCGACCCCACGAGAGACGCCAGCGCAAAGGCCACAACATTGATGAATTCCGCCGCCACGTCTGTGACCGCCCGCGCCGCCTGCATCTGCTTTTGCGCGATGCGACCCGCGAAATCGTCGTCAAAAAACCCGACCGACTGGCCGAGCGTCCAGCGGTTCAGCCGTGACAGCACCATCGGGTTCACATTGGGCTGCACCATGATCGAGTTGGTCGCCGAACTCAGACCAAAAAGCACGGGCCGGGCGATCAGAAAGAACCCCAGCGCCGCAGCGATCAAACCCACATTCGAGACCGAGAAGAACCCCTCTGGCCCCAATTCCACGGTCGCGTCGATCAAGCGGCCCAGGATCAGCGCGGTACCCGCCTCGAGCGCACCGGCCAAAGCAGATGCCAGTGCAGCCAGCCACAGCATCGGCCAAGCACCACCCAGGCACCATTTCAGGAACGGCCACAGGGTTTGCGGCGGCGGCCCCTCGGCGGGGCGAAAAGCCTCGATCCAGTTTTCGATCTTCACTCGGCAGCCTCGGTGATTCCGGTGTCGATGAACCCGCCGGATTGGCGAGCCCAGAACTCTGCATATAGTCCGCCCGCGGCCAAAAGCGCGTCATGGCTGTCGTCTTCGACGATTTTACCACCGTCGAGAACAAGGATCCGGTCCATCTGCGCGATGGTGGACAGGCGGTGCGCGATGGCGATCACCGTCTTGCCCTCCATCATCTTGTAGAGGGTGTCTTGGATCGCGGCTTCCACTTCGCTGTCGAGCGCGCTGGTCGCTTCGTCCAGCACGAGGATCGGCGCATTTTTCAGGATGACACGGGCCAGCGTGATGCGCTGACGTTGCCCGCCAGACAGCTTCACACCCCGCTCGCCCACCTGCGCATCATAGCCGGTGTTGCCCTCTGGATCGGCGAGGTCGAGGATGAACTCATGCGCTTGTGCCTGTTTGGCTGCGGCGATCAACTCGTCTTCGGTCGCATCAGGGCGGCCATAAAGGATGTTGTCGCGCACCGACCGGTGCAAAAGCGAGCTGTCCTGCTGCACCATACCGATGTTCAGGCGCAGGCTGTCCTGCGTCACCTTTGCAATGTCTTGACCGTCGATCAGGATGCGCCCGTCCTCGGCGTCGTAAAACCGCAAGAGCAGCTTCACGAGCGTCGATTTGCCCGCACCGGACCGGCCCACAAGGCCCACCTTTTCGCCCGGGCGAATGACGGTCGACACAGCCTCGAGCCCGCCACTGTCGCGGCCATAGTGGTGGGTCAGCGCATCCAACGTGATCTCGCCCGCCCCCATCTTCAGCGGCTTGGCCCCCGGCGTGTCGACCAGCGTGACGGGCTGCGCGATTGTTTCCATCCCCTCGGAAATCACACCGAGGTTCTGCACCAGCGATGTCATCGCCCACATGATCCAATAGGTCATGTTGTTCAGCCGCAGCGCGACGGTCAGTGCCGCGGCCACCATCCCTTCGGTCGTCATGCCAAGCAACCACAGCCACACTGCCAGCGCACCCATCGCCACGATCATCGATGCATTGAGCAGGGTCAGCAGCACGTCCATCGTCGTGACGATCCGCATCTCGGTCATGAAGGTCTGGCGCGCGGTTTCGATGGCACCCTTGGCATAATCGATCTCGCGGTCGTGGTGCGCGAACATCTTGACCGAATGGATGTTGGTATAGCTGTCGACCACGCGGCCCGTGATCGCCGACCGCGCGTCCGAACTTGCCTTGGCCGCAGGTCCAGCACGCGTGATGACCCAACGCAGCAGCAGGCCGTACCCCACGATCCAGAACACCAGCGGCAGCGCCAGCCACAGATCAAAACTCATCAGCATCAGCACGGCACCGATCACCGACGTGACAAAGAACGCCGCCGCGTCCAGCACCTGAAACATCGCCTCGCCCGCGGCGGGCGGCGTCTGCATGATCCGGTTGGCGATGCGTCCGGCAAAGTCGTTTTCGAACCAACCGACCGATTGGCGCAGCACGTGCCGGTGCGACCGCCAACGGATCAGCGTGCCCAGGTTGGGCATCAGCGTGTTGTGCAACAGCGCCACGTCGAACAGCGCCAGAATGGTGCGCAACACCAACACGTAGATCGCGACCAACGTGAACTCGAGCCCGTATTCCGGCAGGATCAACTCGGGCGTGCCATCCGCGAGCAAATCGACAATCCGCGCCACGTACCAGATCAGCGCCAGTTCCCCAAAGGCGAGGATCAGCTTGGTGATCAGCGAATAGACAATGATCCCCCGGAAAGGCCGCAGATACTCCCGAAGGAAGGGCCACAGGCGGTTGGGGGGTGTGTCGGTTTCGGCATAGTCGCGATACGGGTCAACGAGCGACTCAAAGAACTTGAACATGGGATAAACCTATAGGAGTGGGGAGTAACATGACGGCCCGCCGCGCTTGCGCGGTCGCTGCCGGGGGAATGGGGCGATCTCAGGCGCCCGGAATAAACCCGCAAATCATGATACAACCCTCCTTTGAGTTGTGACCCTCTTAGCCCGAGTCGCCGGAAATGTCACGCCGTCACGTACCGCGCTGCAGCAACGCCGCCCGCGACAGGGTCAGATCCGAGGCAAGCCAGTCCTGTTTCAACGCTTTCAGCCGCTGGCCCAGCGCGGGGCCATGCAGGTCCGGCAGGTCGGCGGCGCGCACGGGAAATTCCGATGTCGCGCCCTGTTCGATTGCCGCGGTCCAGCCTTCGGGCACATCGCCCAACGCCATCGCCGCGCGCAGCAATACGGCGCCCCGGGCCGCGTCGACACCAACCAGATGGCCCAGCGCGCGCGGCCCACGTGCGGTGCCGGCCATGGTTCGGATCGCGTCGACCTGTTTGTGCCCCTTGCGCGACAACCGCAGGCGCGTCGCGACATCGTCGCCGCCCAGCGCGGCGAGTCTTGCGTGCGCGTCAGGCGCGATATCGTGCAGACCCTCATGGTGCACCAGCGGGGCCAGAAACTGCGGATCGGCACCGGGCAAAAGCGCGTTCAACACGCCGACTTGGGCCATGACCGCAACGGCGGGCGCGGGATCGGGGGCCGCCAGCAGTTTGAGCATTTCGGCGCCCACCCGTTCCGCTGAAAGTGTCGCCAGACCATCAAGCCCCGCTGCAATCGCCGCCAGCGCCTCCGGATCCCAGCCCAGCGTCGGATCGCCGTACCAGGCGCTAAAACGAAAGAACCGCAGGATGCGCAGATAATCCTCGGCGATGCGCTGCGATGCATCATCGATAAACCGCACGCGGCCCGCACGCGCATCCGGCAAACCGCCAACAGGGTCGTGGATCACCCCGCGCCCATCGGCATACAGCGCGTTCATGGTGAAATCACGCCGCCGCGCGTCCTCTTCCATCGTGTCGGAAAACGCCACAACCGCCCGGCGGCCATCGGTTTCCACGTCACGGCGAAAGGTGGTGATCTCGAACGGGGTGCCATCCATCACGAGTGTGACGGTCCCGTGGTCGATGCCCGTCGGCACCGCTTTGATCCCCACCGCTTTGGCCAGCGCCATAACGGCCTCGGGCCGGGCGTCCGTGGCAATGTCGATGTCCGACACGGCGGCCCCGATGACTGCGTTGCGCACACAGCCGCCCACGAAATACGCCTGATGGCCCGCATCCTCCAGCACCACGCAAACGCGCTGGGCCGACGGGTCGGTCAGAAACGGCGTGTCGGGGCTTAGCGTATCAGGGCGTCGGTCCATGCGCGCAATATACGCGCAGTCGCCCCCCAGATGTAATAGGGCCCATAGGGCACCGCATAGTAGTGCCGCCGACTGCCACGCCAGCGCCGCGATTGCACGACAAACCGCGCCGGATCAAGCACGTGGGCAAGCGGTACTTGGAACACCTCGTCCACCTCGCCTGCCTCCGGGCGCGGGTCAAAATCCCGCGTCACGCGGGCGATGATCGGTGTCACAAGAAACCCGGTCACCGTCTCATGCGGGGCAAACCGGCCAAGGATTTCGATGTTCTGGCGCGGCAGGCCAATCTCTTCTTCGGCCTCGCGCAGGGCGGCGTCTTCGATCGTGGGATCGCCCGGATCCTGCTTGCCACCCGGAAAGGCAATCTGGCCGGGATGGTGTTTCAGCGCCGAGGACCGTTTCGTCAGGATCAGCGCCGGGCCGCGGGCCGTGTCCTGCACCGCCGCCAGCACCGCAGCGGGACGCAGCTTGCGCCCCGCGGGCAGGACAACGTCGGGGTTCAGGTCGTAATCCGATGACGCGCCAGACGGTCGGGCCAAAGCCACCCGCGTGGCTGCGATCAGATCACTCACCGGTTTCGGCCTCGAACCCCACCGTCGCGGGATCAAGATCGTAATGCGCGCCGCAGAACTGACAATCGGCGGTCACACGCCCTTCGTCCGTGGTCATCTTTTCGATGTCGCGAGCAGAATAGATCGACAGGCTTTGCCGCACGCGATCCTCGGAACAGGTGCAGCCGAACCGCACCGGCTGGCTGTCGAACACACGCGGCTCTTCCTCGTGAAACAGGCGCACCAACAGATCGTTGGGCGCCAGTTGCGGGCCCATCAGTTCCATGTCCTCGACCGTATCGAGCAGGATGTTGGCGCGGTTCCAGTTCTCTTCCTCGTCGCCCTGAACAAGGTCGGAGGCTTGCAAAACCTCACCGGTCCCCTCGCCCTGCGCTACGAACGGCGACGCCTTTGGCATGTGCTGCAGCATCACGCCACCACCGCGCCAATGTTCCGCAACGCCCGGCTCCGTCGATTTGCCAAAGCTCAGCTGAAACCGCGTCGGCAACTGTTCGGACTGGGCAAAATAGGCCTCGGCGCAGGACGCGAGCGAGCCACCCGCCAGCGGGGTAATGCCCTGGTACGGGGTCATGCCCTGCCCCTGATCGATCATGATGGCGAAATACCCCTCGCCCACCTGATCGAACGGTGCACCGTCGGTCAGCCGCTCGGGGTCATAGCTGGCATAGGCACGGATACGCGCCGGCTCGCCTTCCTCTTCGGGGCCGTAATAGTCGGTTGCGATCATGCGCACAGGTCCCTTGGACTGGACCTGCAACTGCAGCTTCCAGCGCAGTTTTATCGTCTGCCCGATCAACGCGGTCAGCAAGGCCATCTCGGCCACCAGCGCTTCGACCACGGGCGGATAGTCGTGCTGCTTCAGGATGCCCTGCAGCACTCCGTCCAGACGGGCCAGCCGTCCGCGGATGTCCGAGGCATCAAGTTGGAATGGCAGGACCTGGTCGTCCCACGCGATTTGCGCTCCAGTGGTCATCGGGGTTTCCTTACACGCCTGTGGTTGGCATATCGGCCCTATATAGGCGACCCTGCCGAAACTGAAAGGCCCTGCCATGATCCCCCGCTATGGCGAACAGCCCAGACCCGACCGCAAGTATACCCTGCGGCCCGGTGTCTATGCGATTCTGCCGCTGCGTGGGGCGATCTTGCTGACGTTCCAATCGCAACCAGCGCCGGAAATTCAACTGCCGGGGGGCGGCATCGACCCGGGCGAAAGCCCGGTGCGGGCGCTCCACCGCGAAGTGATGGAGGAAACCGGATGGCGCATCGGCGCGCCGCGTCTGTTGGGGAGCTACCGGCGATTCACCTTTATGCCGGAATACGATCTCTGGGCGGAAAAGCTGTGCCACATCTTCGTCGCCCGCCCTGCACGCGCCGATGGCCCACCTTTGGAGCCTGACCACACCGTGCTGTGGCTGCCCAACCACGAGGCATCGCAAGCGTTGCAAAATGACGCCGATGCGCAGTTCCTGCGTCGGTACCTCCGCTGAAAGCACAAGTTCATTCGCTGGAAGTGAACTCGAACAGGATCCCCGACACGTCATCTGGAAAACCTCGTGCCCCGGCATGCGCGTCCAGCTTCCAAAGAAGCGAATCAAAAAATGCCTGTCCTTTGGTCAGGGCAAGATCCTGCATCATGGCGGCCAATCCCTGTTCCTCAAGCAGCTGGCCATCCACCGTCGGACATTCGGTCACCCCGTCCGACAGCAGCAATAGCCTGTCACCGGGGTTCAACTGCGCCTCGAACCCGACGAATTCCACATCAGGCAACAGCCCCACCGGAAACCCGCCCGGCCCGTTCTGTTCGATGTCACCGTTCGCCCGTTGGATGACGGGATGCGGGTGGCCAGCTTGGGCCATGCGCACTTGGCCGGTGTTCAAGTCAACATCAGCCAGCAACAGGGTGAAATAATGCTCCGTATCCATCTCGTTCAGGATCAGGCGGTTCAGCGTCTCTAGCACTGTCACCGGGGGCAACATCGCATAAGTCCCATCCCCGGCCTTGCGCAACGCCACGTTCTGGTCGGGGGCTGCGGCGGAAAGATACCCCGCCAGCCGCGCGGTCATCAGCGCCGAACTGATCCCGTGCCCCGAAACATCAATCGAATATAGCCCAAGGTGATCGCCTGCACCGTGGAAAAACCCGACAAGGTCGCCACCGACATGGCCGGCAGATTGCAACATGAGCGACAGATTACCTTGTGGCAGCGCCTTGTGCCGTACCGGGATCAGCGACTGTTGCAATTTCTTGGCCTCGCGCAAATCGCTGTCAATGCTGTCGTAAACCCGCTGCAACTCTCCCAGTGTCTGCGAAATGACGGCGTTCTTGTCCGTCAGCTCCCGCTGCATTTCGAGAATACGCTCGCCCGCGGCGATCCGCGCGCGCAGTTCGTTGCCGTCCACCGGTTTGGTCAGGAAATCATCTGCCCCGGCTTCAAGCCCCATCGCGATCTCGTTCTTTTCGCGCTTGGACGTAAGCAGGATAAAATAACCGTAATGCTCGTTGGGCAGCTTGCGAAAGGCGTCGCAGAACTCAAGGCCGGTCATCCCCGGCATCATCCAATCGCTCAGCACCAAATCAAAGTGCATGTTCTGGCACACCGCCATCGCCGCGTCGCCAGATTCCGCCTCGAACACCTCGTATCCCCAGCGTTTGACCGAACTGCTCAGGATCTTGCGCTGCATGGCGCTGTCGTCGACGATCAACACGCGCCGCCGCGGCGCGACCCCATCGGGTGCGCCGGGTTCTACCGGATGCTGCGACTGTGCGACTGATGCCATTTCTTCTGCGCCATTGATCTGTCCCGGGTTTAGAAGCGGCGGCATTAATGCTCTCTGAATCCAAGTATCTCATTGCCTAAACTTGTAGGCGTTACCCTTGCTTAACCCCTGCGGTGCTAGATGACATCAAAGGAGCAGGCCCATGATCGAATGGACACGCGTCGCCGAATTGCGGGATGAAATCGGGACCGAGGATTTTGCCGAGGTTGTGCCGCTGTTTCTCGAAGAGGTTGGCGGTCTGGTTGATGCGCTTCGCGACGGTCCTGATCTGTCGCGGCTCGAAGAGGACCTGCATTTCTTGAAAGGCAGCGCACTGAACCTCGGCTTTGCCGTGTTTTCAGACATGTGCAGCGCGGGCGAAAAGGCCGCAGCCGAAGGCAACGCGCACAGCGTCGACATCCCTGCGATCATTGCCAGCTTTGACAGCTCGCGCACCGTATTCGAAAACGGCCTGGCCCAGGGGCACGCCGCCTAGATCACGAACTGGCCCAGCGTCTCGTTGGCGGTAATGTCGGTATAGGTGAACCCGGCCTCCTCCAGTGCAGAAAATATCCGGTCGAAATTCTCCGGGTGCGTGGTTTCGATCCCGATCAGGACAGACCCGAAATTGCGCGCCGATTTCTTCAGGTATTCAAACCGCGCAATGTCGTCCTCCGGACCAAGAATGTTCAAAAAGTCCTTCAACGCGCCGGGGCGCTGCGGCATCCGCAGGATAAAGTACTTTTTCTTGCCGGTGTATTTCTGCGACCGTTCCTTGACCTCGGGCAGCCGTTCGAAATCAAAATTGCCGCCCGTGGTAATGGCCACCACGCGCTTGCCCCGGATCACGTCTCGCAATTCCGACAGCGCCTCGACCGAAAGCGCGCCAGCGGGTTCCAGCACGATCCCCTCAACATTCAACATCTCGAGGATGGTCGAACAAATCCGATCCTCGTCCAACGCCAGCACATGATCCCTTGGGATATCCTTGAGCCGCGCAAAGGTGCGCGCGCCCAGCTTGGCCACGGACGCCCCGTCAACAAAGCTGTCGACCGGCGAAATATCCACCGGCGCCCCAGCATCCAGCGCCGCCGCCAACGACATCGCCCCTGTTGGTTCGACACAGCGCATGTCGACCTCGGGCCCAAAGAAACTGCGCAGCCCCGCCGACAAACCACCGCCGCCGACGGGCACAACCAGAACGTCTGGCACGCCGTCCATCTGGTCCGTGATCTCGGCACCAACCACGGCTTGCCCTTCGATCACATCCTCATCGTCAAACGGCGACAAAAAATGCGCGCCGTGTTCCGCGCAGTAGGCCTGTGCCGCCGCCAGCGTGTCATCAAAATAATCGCCGACCAGCTTCACCTCGACCGTATCGCCACCAAACATGGCGGTTTTCATGATCTTTTGTTCCGGCGTCGTGACCGGCATAAAGATCACGCCGCGCACCCCGAAGTGCTTGCACATGAACGCAACGCCCTGCGCGTGATTGCCGGCACTGGCGCAGACATACAGGTCCGCCTGCGCCTTGCGCATCGCATTGAACGCGCCGCGCACCTTGTAAGACCGCACCGGGCTCAGATCCTCGCGCTTCAGCCAGATTTCGGCGTCATAACGCTCCGACAACATCTCGTTGCGCAGAAGGGGTGTGCGCGGAAACACGTCCCGCATCGCAGCCTCGGCGGCGCGCGCTTTTTCGACAAATGACATGAAGCTGTTCCTTCAACCGTAGCGCCAAGAGGTAAAGCGGGCGCCCGGGACGGTCAATCTTGCCCCCCTCGTGCAAACGCGGTATCGCGCCCGAAACGTCGCACAAGGAAGACAAGAGAATGAGCGCTCCCAAGAAAGTTGTGCTGGCCTATTCCGGCGGCCTCGACACCTCGATCATCCTGAAATGGCTGCAAACCGAATACGGTTGCGAAGTGGTGACCTTTACCGCCGATCTGGGCCAAGGCGAAGAACTGGAGCCTGCCCGCGCCAAGGCCGAGATGATGGGCGCATCGGCCATCTATATCGAGGATCTGCGCGAGGAATTCGTGCGCGATTTCGTCTTCCCGATGTTCCGCGCGAACGCACTGTACGAGGGGCTGTACCTGCTGGGGACCTCCATCGCGCGCCCGCTGATTTCAAAGCGTCTGGTTGAGATTGCCGCAGCCGAAGGGGCTGATGCCGTCGCACACGGGGCCACCGGAAAGGGTAACGATCAGGTCCGTTTCGAACTGGCCGCCTACGCGCTCAACCCCGACATCAAGGTCATCGCCCCGTGGCGCGAATGGGACCTGTCCAGCCGCACCAAGCTGATCGACTTTGCCGAAAAGAACCAGATCCCCATCGCCAAGGACAAGCGGGGCGAGGCGCCGTTTTCCGTCGATGCCAACCTGCTGCACACCTCGTCCGAGGGCAAAGTGCTGGAAGACCCGGCCGAGGACGCGCCCGATTACGTCTACCAGCGCACGGTCAACCCCGAGGACGCGCCAGACACGCCCGAATACATCGAAGTGGGTTTCGAGAAAGGCGATGCAGTCTCTATCAACGGCGAAATGCTGTCTCCGGCGGCGATGCTCACCAAGCTGAACGAGTTGGGCGGCAAGCACGGCATCGGCCGTCTGGATTTGGTGGAAAACCGTTTCGTCGGCATGAAATCCCGCGGCATCTATGAAACCCCGGGTTGCACCATCCTGCTGGAATCACATCGCGGGATCGAGCAGATAACGCTGGATCGGGGTGCCGCACACCTCAAGGATGACCTGATGCCGCGCT
>JBCBCR010000060.1:0-15717 GCA_038530495.1 Pseudomonadota bacterium
CGAAGAGTTCCTGAACGACCCCCGCGCCTGGCAGGCCGCGCGCAGCACGACCTGAACGGGCACCGCCCCGCACAACCTGTGCACAAACACAACGAATCTGTGGACTGACCTTGGGTCAACACCCTGTGCACGACCTGTGGATGACGGCGATTCCCGCCGCCGTCCACCCGATATCTCGTGACACACAGCGCAGGGTCCGCTACATTTAGGGACAGATTTTCAACTGGACAGAGTTGCCCACAGACCTGTCCACCAAGATTTCCCGATTGGCACCGCGCCGCGACCCATGGCATGGCACCCCCGGGAACCGGGACAACAAGACACCGAGCAGGGAGTGGGGGCATGAACGAAATAACCACAATAAATCCGACCGGCGTGTCCGTGCAGGACGCCGAAACCATGCCCCACTCCATCGAGGCCGAACAGCAGCTTCTGGGCGCGATCCTCACCAACAACGACATCTATGACCGCGTGGCCAGCGTGATCTCCGCCGATCATTTCTATGATCCGGTGCACGCCCGTATCTTCGACATCGCCGCCGCCCGCATCGCCAAAAACAACCTCGCCTCGCCGGTGACGCTCAAGGCGTTCATGGAAGACGACGAGGGATTGAAGGAACTGGGCGGCCCCGCCTACCTCGCTCGCCTCGCCGGTGCCGCGATCAGCGCGTTCGCGGTGCGCGACTACGCGCAAATGATCTACGACCTCGCCGTGCGCCGCGACCTGATCCAACTGGGCCGCGACATCTCGGCCAAGGCCGCCAAGGTCGACGTCGCTTCCGAACCCAAGGAACAGATCGTCGAGGCCGAACAGGCGCTCTACAAGCTCGCCGAACAGGGCACGTCCGAGGGCGGTTTTCAAAGCTTTCTCAAGGCCGTAACAGATGCCGTTAATGTCGCCAACGCCGCCTACCAGCGCGACGGCGGCCTCGCAGGCGTCTCCACCGGCCTTGTCGATCTCGACAAGAAACTGGGCGGCCTGCATTCGTCGGACCTGCTGATCCTCGCGGGTCGCCCGTCCATGGGCAAAACCTCGCTCGCCACCAACGTGGCCTTCAACATCGCCAAGGCGTATCGCAAGGGCCTCAAACCCGACGGCACCGAAGGCGCGATCGAAGGCGGCGTCGTCGGCTTCTTCTCGCTCGAGATGAGCGCTGAACAGCTCGCCGCCCGGATCCTGTCCGAGGCCGCCGAGGTGCCCAGCGAACAGATCCGCCGCGGCGACATGACCGAAGCCGAATTCCGCCGCTTCGTCGAAGCCGCCAAGGCGCTCGAAGCTTGCCCGCTCTACATCGACGACACGCCCTCGATCCCCATCGCCCAGCTGGCCGCCCGCGCCCGCCGCCTGAAACGGACCCACGGGCTGGATCTGCTGATCGTCGACTATGTCCAGCTGGTGCGCGGCACCTCCGACAACCGCGTGCAGGAAATCGGTGAGATCTCCATGGGCCTCAAGGCGATTGCCAAGGAACTGTCGATCCCGGTCATCGGCCTGTCGCAGCTCTCCCGCCAGGTCGAATCCCGCGAGGACAAGCGCCCGCAGCTCAGCGACCTGCGCGAATCCGGCTCGATCGAACAGGACGCCGACGTGGTGATGTTCGTGTTCCGCGAAGAATACTACAAGGAACGCGAAAAACCGGGCGATCATGACCTCGAAGCCATGGCCAAGTGGCAAGAGGAAATGGAACGCCTGCACGGCCGCGCCGAGGTCATCATCGGCAAACAGCGCCACGGCCCCATCGGCACCGTCGACCTCAGCTTCGAGGGTCGCTTCACCCGTTTCGGCAACCTCGTCCAGGCCTGGCAACAGGGCGGCGGCGACACCGGGTTCTGATGCACCGCCGCGCCCTGCTGCAAACCCTTGCCGCGGGGCTGACCCTGCCGGGAAGCATGACCATGGCCACCCCCGCGCTCTACGTCCCGCCCGAAGAGGCCCCGCACGCCGCCACCCTGATGATGTGGCCCGCCTCCCGCCGCGTCTACCGCGACGCGACATTTCTGCGGATGGTGCAGGACACGATTGCCGAGGTCGCAAACACCATCGCCGGTTTTGAACCGGTCTACCTGCTCGCCCACCCCGATCTGCACAGCACGATCCGCCCGCAGGTCAGCGCGGGCGTCACCCTCTGGGACATCCCCACGGACGACCTCTGGGCACGCGACGCAGGCCCGCTGATGGCGTTTCAGGGCGATGATCTGGTGGTCAGCCACATCGCCTTCAACGGCTGGGGCGGCAAGCAAGTGCATGACAACGATGGACAAATCGCCGCCCGCGTGGCGCAACGCATGGGCCTGCCGCGGGTGCCCTCGGGCGTGGCGGGTGAGGCCGGTGGCCTCGATCACGACGGCCACGGCACCCTGATCGCGCACGAAAGCAGCTGGATCATCGCCAACCGCAACCCCGGCCTCACCCGTGCGCAGATCGAGGCGCGGTTGCTGTCGGCCTACGGCGCCGACCGGATGATCTGGGCCCCGGGCCTCGCGGGCGAGGACATCACCGATTACCACATCGACAGCCTCGCACGCTTTACCGGCCCGGGCCGCGTGCTGATCAATCTGCCCGACGATCCCGACCCGCGCGACCCGTTCCACATGGCCGCGCTCGACACCCACGACATCCTCGCCGCGGCGGGCCTGAATGTGACGGTCATCCCCGAACCGCAGCGACGCCGCGTGCGCAGCCGCGATTTCGTGGCCTCCTACGCCAATTATTACGCCTGCAACGGCGCGGTGATCGCGGCCCAGTTCGGCGATCCGGAGACAGACGCTATCGCGGCTGAGACACTCGCCCGCCACTATCCGGGGCGCGAGGTCATCACGCTCAATGTCGACAATTTGGGCGAAATAGGCGGCGGCATCCATTGCGCCACGCAACAAATTCCCGCCTGACGCGCACGTCATTGGACATCCGCCCCCCACCCGTGGCTTGATGACGCCCATGCGCCTCATCGCACTCCTGCTCTTCGGTCTGATCGGCACGTCTCTCTCCGCCCAAACGCGCACAGAGGTGGATGTGGAACTGGTCCTCGCCGTCGATGTCTCACGCTCCATGCAACCGTTCGAGCTGGAAATCCAGCGCCGCGGATACGCCGCAGCGCTGGCCAGTGACGAGGTCGCCCGCGCCATCGCCAAGGGCCCCTTGGGTCGCATCGCGCTGACCTACATCGAATGGGCCGGCAGCCATGACCAGCGCACCATCGTCCCCTGGACCCTGATCGAAACCCAAGCCCAGGCTCGCGCCTTTGCCGACCAACTGGTGCTCAACTTCTCCGACGGCATGCGCCGCACCTCGATCTCGGGCGCACTCGCCTTTGCCGCCGCCGAGATCGACACCAACGCCTATGACGGCCTGCGCCGCGTCATCGACATCTCGGGCGACGGGCCGAACAACATGGGGCTGGGGGTGACCACCGCCCGCGACACGGTGCTGGCCGCGGGCATCACCATCAACGGCCTGCCGCTGCTCACCCGCGACGACAGTCTGTTTTCGCGCTGGGACATCCCCGATCTCGACGCCTATTACCGCGCCTGCGTCATCGGCGGGCCGGGTGCGTTTGTGCTGCCTGTCACCGACTGGTCCGAATTCGAGGCCGCCGTGCGCCGCAAGCTCGTGCTCGAGATCGGCACCGGCCCCACCCTGCTCTGGCACGCGCAAAGCCCCGCGCCCTACAACTGCCGCATCGGCGAAGAGATCTGGGAGCGCAACCGCGCCATCTTTGCCGAACCCTGACAGCGCCAATTCCTGCACATCGCACGAAAAAGCGGCACGCCCCCCTTCCCCAAGCCGCACATGCCTGCCACAACGCGAGCCATGACATCGGCCACGCTCACCATCGACCTCAGCGCAATCCAGCGCAACTACACGGCCCTCGCCCGCGCCTCGGGCGTGGAAACCGCCGCGGTGGTCAAGGCCAGCGGCTATGGCCTGTCGGCCCCGCACGTGGCCAAGGCGCTGATGGAGGTCGGCGCGCGCCAGTTCTTTGTCGCCACCGCCCAAGAGGGCGCCGATCTGCGCCACGGCATCGGCTACGGCCCGGAAATCCACGTGTTCTCGGGCCACATGGACGGCGACACCGACGCGATCCGCTCGGCCCACCTGATCCCGCACCTCAACTCCGTCGACCAGATGCTGCGCCATGTCGAGGCGCTGCCGGGTGCCCCCTTCGCGATCCAGCTCGACAGCGGCATGAACCGTCTCGGGATGGAGCCTGCTGAATGGTCCGCCGTGCGCGACATCGCCATCGCCCAGGGGCCGGTGATGCTGATGTCGCACCTCGCCTGCGCAGACGAGCCTGACCACCCGATGAACGCGCAACAGCTCGACTGCTTTCGCGGCATGACCGACGGCATCGACATCCCCCGCTCGCTTGCCGCGACGGGCGGCATCCTGCTCGGGCCTCAATACCACTTTGACCTCACCCGCCCCGGCATCGGCCTCTATGGCGGCCTGCCCCATATCGACGCGGTCCCGGTGGTCAGCCTCGATCTGCCCGTGATCCAGATCCGCGACGTGAACCCGGGTGAAACCGTGGGCTACGGCAACAGCTGGACCGCCCGCGCGCCTGCCCGCATCGCCACCGTGTCGGGCGGCTATGCCGACGGCCTGATCCGCGCCATGGGCCCGCAGGCGATGATGCACGCCGCGGGCACCCCCTGCCCCGTGGTGGGCCGCGTGTCGATGGACCTGATCACCGTCGACGTCACCCACCTCGACACCGAGCCATCGAGCCTGCAACTTATGGGCCGCCACCAGTCGGTGGACACCGTCGCCGCTGCCGCGGGCACCATCGGCTACGAAATCCTCACGGCGCTGGGTGGCCGCTACGACCGGGTCTACACCGCATGAGCGCACCGCTGACCTGGCTGGCCGCCCTAGGCCGCGCCTTCCTCGCGCTGCTCGCCGCCATTGGCCGCGTGGCCCTGTTCGCAGGCGCCGCCTTTGGCCACATGGCCCGCCCGCCGTTTTACCCGCGCGAGTTTGCCCTCGCGCTCCTGAACATCGGCTGGCTGTCCCTGCCCGTCGTGGGCCTCACCGCCATCTTCACCGGCGGCGCGCTGGCGCTGCAAATCTACGCCGGTGGCGCCCGCTTCAACGCCGAAGCGGTGGTGCCCCAGATCGTCGCCATCGGCATGGTGCGCGAACTGGGCCCTGTGCTGGTGGGCCTGATGATCGCCGCCCGCGTCACCTCCTCCATCGCTGCCGAGATCGCGACCATGAAGGTCACCGAACAGATCGACGCGCTGGTCACGCTCAGCACCCATCCGATGAAATACCTCACCGCCCCGCGCGTGCTGGCCGCCACGCTGGTGGTGCCGCTTCTGGTCGCCGTGGGCGACATCATCGGCATCTTCGGCGGCTACGCGGTGGCCACGGGCACGCTCGGCTTCAACGCCGCCACCTACATCCAGAACACCGTCGATTTCCTCGAGACGCGCGACATCGTCTCCTCGCTGGCCAAGGGTGCCGTCTTCGGCTGCATCGCAGCCACCATGGGCTGCTATTTCGGCATGAACTCGGGCCGCGGTGCCCAGGGCGTGGGCCGCGCCACCAAAGGCTCGGTCGAAGCCGCCGCCGTCCTCATCCTCGCCGCCAATTTCGTGCTCACGGGGGTGTTCTTCTCGCTATGATCCCCGCCCGCGCCCTCTGCCTGCTGACACTGCTGCTGCCCGCACCTGCCTGGGCCAGCGGCCAATGCGACCCGCTCTGGCATATCGCGCAGGCGCGCATCTGGGACCGCCCCGCCGACCCGTTCAACGACGCGCAAAAGATTGCGGGCATGGAGCGCAGTGCCGCAATGGCCTGCCTGACCGCCCGCGGCTATCGCTGCACGGCAACAACCTGCTCAAAAACCACGACCCAACGCGAGAGCACCGCCGACATCCTGTTTGGCAAGCGCGCGGCAGACCAGCCCGGGGTTCTTGGCCCGCGTCGTGTCACCAGGTTCACCTACACCGTCACCTTCCCCGACCCGATCCTCACAGATCCCGACCGCATCACCGGCCATGTCGCCCGCGCCAGCACGGTCGTCCCATGGTACCGCTCCAAAGCCGCCGCCGATTTCGGAGCCACCCAATGACCGCCGCCCCGCGCCCCAAATCCCACCAGAAGCGCGCCACCTTCTCTGTTTCAAAAAAATCCCCACCGGAGGCTCCCGCCCCCACAGCCCGCACTAACCCATGATCACACTCGATAACGTCCACAAAGCCTTCGGCCCCAACCACGTCCTGCGCGGCGTCGACCTCGACATTGCGCGCGGCACCTCGATGGTGATCATCGGCGGGTCGGGCACCGGCAAATCGGTGGCGCTGAAATGCGTGCTGGGCCTGATCACGCCAGACAGCGGTACCATCACTGTGGACGGCAAACCCAACACCAGCGGCGACCGCGACGCGTTCCTTGCGCGCTTCGGGATGCTGTTTCAGGGCGCGGCCCTGTTTGACTCGCTGCCCGTCTGGCACAACGTCGCCTTCCGCCTGCTGCGCGGCAGCCTCGCACGCCCCGGGGACGAGGCGCGCGACATCGCCATCGAAAAACTGCGCCGCGTGGGCTTGACCCCGGACGTGGCCGACCGCTTCCCGGCGGAACTGTCGGGCGGCATGCAGAAACGCGTCGGGCTCGCCCGCGCCATCGCCGCCGAGCCCGAGATCATCTTTTTCGACGAACCCACAACCGGGCTCGACCCGATCATGGCCGGCGTGATCAACGACCTGATCCGCGAGATCGTGACCGAGATGGGCGCCACCACCATGACCATCACCCACGACATGAGTTCGGTGCGCACCATCGCCGACAACGTGGCGATGCTGCACGCGGGCAAAATCCGCTGGACGGGCCCTGTGGCCGACATGGATGATGCGGGCGATCCTTATGTCGACCAGTTCATCCACGGCCGCGCCGAGGGCCCGATCGAAGCCGTTCGTTAAGAGGGAGGCGTTTTATGCCGCGCACCGACACGTTCCTGTCCCAGATCAACACCCAGCTGCGCCGCGCCGCAGCCCTGCGCACGCCGGTGCACACCACACTAACGCCCGCGCAGGTCCAACTGCGCTGGCCGCGTTATTGGGACTTCGACGCCCAGCACCTCGCCCTCACCCTGCGGCTCATCGAAAAAAGGCACCAAGTGCAGCTGGCCATCGTCGATGGCGGTTTTGGCTGTCTCAAGCTGACCATCGAGATCGACAACCTGCACCCTCGCGACGCCCGCAAACTGGCCGAACGCCTCTTCGCCGATGCCGAAATTGCGCGGCTGCTCGACAATGCCGGGTCGCTGAACATCAACCAGACCCGCGCCATCGAAACCCGCATCGACGCCGAGATGGACACGCTGGCCGGGCTTCAGGGCGACGCCAAAACCCAGCTGACGCTCAGCCTCGAAGCCGCCGAAGAGGCGATTGGCATCACCCCGCCCCCCGGCGCCTCCTTGCGCGACCGGGTGATCGAGGTGAACGCCCGAGCCGTTGACCTGCGCGCCGCAAATGACCCCAAGGCGGACAAGGCCGAAAAATCAGCTTGGTGGCTCGGCGATATCATCGGCGGCATCCTTGGCGGTCTGACCAAATCTCTGGGCGGTTAACGCCGGGGTCGGCGGGTGGGCGCCTTTGGTCCCGCAGGGGCCAAACAGACCCGCACGGCGACCCGTCCCCGCGACCCATCGCCGCGGATTAACCCATTTTTTCAACGCCCAAGGCGCTTTTTCCGGGTTTTGTACAAAACTCCCCCCGTTTTCATCAAAACCGCCCGCAAGGGGTCAAAAACCCCCGATGCGGCCGACCGAAATTGTACAAAACAGGCCCCATTTTCATCAAAACCCGCGCCGCGCGTGGCCAGAACAGCCCCAAACCCGCCGCCAAACGCTGGGTTAACTGGGCGCACGCCGCCCCCCCTTGACAGCCCGCAGCACCCCGGGCCTCCTCGCGCCATGTACCGCTGGATCAACCTCGCCCTGCTCATCCTGTTTCCCCTGTCGTGGTTCGCGCCGCTGATGCGCGCGGGCCTCCTGCCGCTCTTTGGCCTGTCCGAAATCTCGGTCATCACCGGCCTGCAATCGCTCTGGGGATCGGACGTCTTCCTCGCCCTCGTGGTCACCGTCTTCGCCCTCTTTGCGCCGTACCTGAAAACCATGGGTCTCGCGCTGATGCACTGGCGTCTGCTCAGCCCGCGGGTGCTGCCGGTCCTTGCGATCCTGGGCAAACTGGCCATGGCCGACATCTTCCTGATCGCGCTCTACATCACGCTGGCCAAGGGGATCGGCGTGGGCCGGATCGAGGTGGCCTGGGGCCTTTATCTGTTTACCGCCTGCATCCTGATATCACTCTGGGTCAGCTACGCCACCGAACAATCCCGCAAACGCACACCCATTGTTTCCGATCCGGAAACATAAACCCGCAAAGCCCGGCTTTTTGCGCAAAACACTTGCCAGATCACAAAATACGGTTTTCATTAAAGAAAAGTCTTCTGGGGGGAAGGCACGTGCTGCATTTGAAACACGCCTGGCGGTTATTCTCCGCCATCATGCAAGGTCTGTCGCTGCTGCTCTTTGCAGGGCTGGCCATCGCTTTGGTCATCGCGAGCCTGCTGGCAACATTCGGAACCATCCCTTGGGTCGATCTGACCGTGACACGGGCCGGCACGCCCGTGCCGCATGCGGGCATGTACGCCCAGTTGGGCCTCACGATCTTTGCCGTCACGCTGTGTTTTTTCCTGCCCTCCAACGCGCGCATCCTGCATCTGGAAAGCTCGCACCGCCAGTTCAGCGCGGGCGTCGACGACATCACCCGCGCCTATCACGCCGCCCACCATGCCGACCGCGAGGGGCTGTTCAATCTGGGCGACGCGTTCGAAAGCACCCGCGACCGTCTGGCCTATCTGCGTGACCACCCCGATCTAGGCATGCTCGAGCCGGAAATCCTTGAACTTGCTGCAAAAATGTCCTTCATCAGCCGTGATCTGGCCGAGGCTTATTCCGACGAAAAGGTCGCCCGCGCCCGGTCGTTCCTGCAGGAACGCCAGCACGAGATCGAACGGTTCAACGACCGCCTCGACCAGGCCCGCGCCATCCATGGCGAGTTCACCACGTGGATCAACCGGCTCGAACTCGAAGAAAACGTGGCCCGCGCGCATCTCGAACGGCTGCTCGATGAAATGGAACGCATCCTGCCCGAGATCAACGATCCCGCCCCAGCCCGCTCGGGCAAGATCACGCACCTGCCCATGCGCGCCGACTGACACGCGGGCTTGCCGACGCCGCGCGCCCCTGTCACACCGACGTCATGGCAAAATCATCCACCACGTTCACCTGCTCGGCCTGCGGCGCGTCCTTTACCAAATGGTCGGGCCGCTGCGACAGTTGCGGCGAATGGAACACCATATCCGAAGACACCGGCCTGTCCACCGGTCCGGGCAAGGGGCTGGGCGCCCAGCGCGGCACCTCGGTCACACTGACCGACCTCAGCGCCACGGAAACCCCGCCGCCGCGCACCCGCGCGCAGTTTGACGAACTGGACCGCGTGCTGGGCGGCGGGCTTGTGCCCGCCTCGGCGATCCTCGTGGGCGGCGACCCCGGCATCGGCAAATCCACCCTGCTGTTGCAGGCCGCCGCCAAGTTCGGGCAGGCGGGCCTCAAGACGATCTACGTCAGCGGCGAAGAGGCCAGCGCACAGGTCCGCATGCGCGCCCAGCGGCTGGGTCTGGGCGACGCGCCCGTCAAACTCGCCGCCGACACCAACCTGCGCAACATCTTGACAACGCTGGAAAAAGAGGCGCCCGGCCTTGCCATCATCGACTCGATCCAGACCATGTGGCTCGACACCGTCGACAGCGCGCCCGGCTCCGTCAGTCAGGTCCGCGCCGCAGCCCACGAGCTGACAACCTTTGCCAAACGGAAGGGCATCAGCGTGATCCTCGTGGGCCACGTCACCAAAGAGGGCCAGATCGCAGGCCCCCGCGTCGTCGAACACATGGTCGACACCGTGCTTTATTTCGAGGGCGAACGCGGCCACCAGTTCCGCATTCTGCGCGCGGTCAAGAACCGCTTTGGCCCCGCCGACGAGATCGGCGTGTTCGAGATGACCGGCGAGGGCCTGGCCGAGGTCACCAACCCCTCGGCCCTGTTCCTCAGCGAACGCGGCTCGCCGTCACCCGGTTCGGTCGTCTTTGCCGGTATCGAGGGCACCCGCCCCGTTTTGTGCGAATTGCAGGCCCTCGTCGCGCCCTCGCCCCACAGCCAACCGCGCCGCACGGTGGTGGGCTGGGATGGCGGGCGGCTTGCCATGATCCTCGCCGTGCTCGAGGCGCGCTGCGGCATCCCGTTTGCGGGCATGGACGTCTACCTGAACGTCGCAGGCGGCATGAAGATCTCCGAACCCGCCGCCGATCTCGCCGTGGCCGCTGCCCTGCTCAGTGCACGCGAAGAGAGTGCCCTGCCCGAAGGCACTGTCGTTTTTGGCGAAATCAGCCTCTCGGGTGCGCTTCGCCCGACCCCGCAGACCGAAAACAGGTTGAAAGAAGCGCAAAAACTTGGTTTCACCGCGGCCATCGCGCCCACGGGAGGCAAAACCAAGGGCGCGGCGGGCATGGCGTTGCAGCAAATGGCAGACCTGACCGCATTCGTAGGCGAGGTTTTCGGCGCGGGATAAACGCGCCACAAGGCAAGGACAGGCACATGGAAGGTTTCACCATCATCGACGGGATCGTCGCCGTGGTCATAATCCTGTCGGCGCTTCTGGCCTATGGGCGCGGCATCGTGCGCGAGGCGATGGCGATTGCGGGCTGGATTGCCGCCGCGATCCTGGCCTTTCTCTTTGCCCCGCGCGTTGAACCGCTGGTACGTGAAATCCCGGTGGTGGGCGATTTTATCGCCGACAGTTGCGAGCTGAGCATCATCGGCGCCTTCGCGCTGGTCTTTGCCGTCGCACTGATTGTCGTGTCGCTCTTTACCCCGCTGTTTTCAGCCATTGTGCAACGCTCGGCCCTTGGCGGGATCGATCAGGGGCTTGGCTTTCTCTTCGGGGTTGCGCGCGGCGTGCTGTTGGTGGCGATTGCCTTTTTTGTCTACGACACGGTGATCACGGGCCAAGAGTTCACGATGGTGGACGAATCCCGCTCTGCGGCTGTTTTCGGTCGGTTTACCGCCAATATCGAGGATCAGAACCCCGAACAGGCACTGGGCTGGATCACGCAACAATACGAGGCGCTGGTGGGCAACTGTGGCGAGTGATCGCACAATGACCGGCGACCTCTGCCCAATCACCGTGAAAAAGCCTTTTTTCCACCCCTAAGCGCACCAATTGCCCCGCGACAACGGACGCCTCTGCTCAAAACAAGGTGTCCCATGTCATATCGCGACAGCATCGCTCTATTCAGTCTCATGCAACCGGTGCGCCGCCGCGCCGGAGAAGGCGACCCCGCCACCGCATACGCCGCCCGCAACGTCGTGGCACTGCAATCGCCCGGCATCGCCGCACGCCGCCCCGGTCAGGCCGCCTGCTTTGGCCCGGGCACCCTGCTTGCCACGCCCGCGGGCGACGTGCCTGCGACGGAACTCAAGGCCGGTGATCTGGTGCACACACATGACGCGGGCGCGCAGCCCATCGCGTGGATCAACCACGTCAGCGTCATGGGATACGGCCACGACACGCCCGTCACGATTGATGCGGGCGTTTTGGGCAACAGCGCACCGCTGATGGTGTCGCAGGCGCAACGCCTGCTGATCGATGATGGCGCAACCGAGCTGCTCTTTGGCACTGGCGCCGTGCTGGTCACCGCCCGCGATCTGCTGCAGCTGCCCGGCGTATCGGTGACGCCATCCCCACGCATCACGTACACCCAGGTGTTGCTGGCCAATCATCAGATCCTCGTTGCCAATGGCACGCGCGTGGAAAGCCTGTTTCTCGATCAGCGCACCTTGGGCTGCCTTGATCCGGTTGTGCGCACCGCCTTGGCGCCTATGCAGTCTTGCTTTGGTGACAGCCTCGCCCCCTGCCTCAGCGCGAACGAAGCCGCGGTCTGGTGCCACTACGCCCGCGCAGCCTGAATGCGGCAGGCGTGATCGCGTCGTGACACCGCCCTTGCGGCTTGCTACACCGCGAATAACTACCTGAGGATTCGGAGCTGCCCATTGTCCGAAACACCGGCCGACATGCCCCCGCCGACAGACCCCTTTCGCGATGATGATGATCGCCCACGCGAGGAATGCGGCGTCTTTGGCGTGATCGGCGCACAGGATGCGGCAAACTTCGTGGCCCTCGGCCTGCACGCCCTGCAACATCGCGGCCAAGAGGCGGGTGGCATCGTCGCCCACGACCCCGAAAACGGGTTCAACTCGGCCCGCCGCTTTGGCTACGTGCGCGACAACTTCACCTCGCAATCGGTGATGAAAACGCTGCCGGGTCCACTGTCCATAGGCCACGTGCGTTATTCCACAGCCGGGTCCAAGGGGCAGACCGCCATTCGCGACGTGCAACCCTTCTTTGGCGAATTTGCCATGGGTGGGGCCGCGATTGCCCACAATGGCAACATCACCAACGCCAACCAGCTGCGCCGCGAACTGATCGAGCGCGGTTCGATCTTTCAGTCCTCGTCGGACACCGAATGCATCATCCACCTGATGGCGCGCTCCATGGGCCGCACCATCCCCGACCGGATGAAAGAGGCACTGCGCCAGGTTGAGGGCGCGTTTTCGATTGTCGCCATGACCCGCACCAAGCTGATAGGCGTGCGCGATCCCTTGGGCATCCGGCCCCTTGTGCTGGGCCAATTGGGCGAAGCGATGATCCTCTCTTCGGAAACCTGCGCGCTCGACATCATCGGCGCCGAGTTCGTGCGCGAGATCGAACCGGGCGAGATGGTCGTGATCTCCGAAGGCCACGTGATGTCGTACCGCCCGTTCGAGCCGGTGCGCCCCCAGCCCTGCATCTTTGAATACGTGTATTTCAGCCGCCCCGACAGCGTGTTGGGCGGCAAATCCGTCTACGAGGTCCGGCGCGAGATTGGCCGCGAACTGGCCCGAGAAGCGCCGGTGGAGGCCGACATGGTCTGCCCCGTCCCCGACGGCGGCACACCCGGGGCCATCGGCTATTCTCAGCAGTCCGGCATCCCGTTCGAGATGGGCATCGTGCGCAACCAGTACGTGGGCCGCACGTTTATCGAGCCCACCGAACAGATCCGCAACATGGGCGTGCGCCTGAAACTGAACGTCAACCGCCACTTGGTCAAAGGCAAGCGGGTGATCCTCGTCGACGACAGCATCGTGCGCGGCACCACCACGCGCAAGCTCAAGGACATGATCCTCGAGGCCGGTGCCGCCGAGGTCCACTACCGCATTACCTCGCCGCCCGTCATGTGGCCCTGTTTCTTTGGCGTGGACCTGCCCCGGCGCGAAGACCTTATCTCAGCCCGCATGTCCGAAGACGAGATTCGCGACTACCTCGACGTCCATTCCCTGAAATTCGTCAGCATCGACGGTCTCTATCGCGCGCTCGGCATCAAGGAAGGCCGCGACCCCGACGCCCCCGCCTACTACGACGCGGTGTTCACCGGCGACTATCCGATTGATCCGGTGGACATGCTGGAACAGGGGTTTCGGATGAAGGCGGCCGAATAGTCAGCCTTTGGGCGAAAACACGTTTCGCCCGCGCGGAAAAGTCAGCCCCTGAACATCGAAATGATGGTCCGGCGCCACACCGCTGCACGCATGATCATAGGTTCCGTGCAAGATCGCGACCGAAGTGACCAGCGCCGCCAGCCCTTCCACAATCATGTAGACAAACAGCAGAACAAAACCCCAGAACAGCGCAGGGACATTGGGGAACCCCACTGCCATCGCCCAAAACGTGTCCAAAACGCCAAAGACAACCACCATCGCAACGCCCACACCGCACAGCAGCGGGGTTATGGCCGCATTAAACACCGCGCGATTGGTGACACCGCAGAACCCGGCAATGCGCGTAGTGGTATAGAAGACACGCAGATGCCACAGCATCATCACGTTCTTGGTGAACCCGGCCAACACCGGAACACCTTTCGTACGATCCACCGCCCGATCCAGCCATGCCGGTGTCTCAGTGCCATGCGCCTCCAGCGCTGCCGCCGCATCTTCGATATTCCGCATCACTCGCTCCCTCGGTTTCCGTCCTTACTGGCCGCACAATGCGTCACCAGTTGGACGCAAACCGGGCGCAGGCGTGCTGTCCGCTTGACCCGCCCGCGTTGACAAGGCAAACGCCCCCAATGACAAAAACTGCCCTCATCACCGGCGCCTCGCGCGGACTTGGCCACGCCCTCGCGCTCGCCCTCGCCCCCACGCACCACATCGTCGCGGTGGGTCGCACCACCGGCGCGCTCGAAGAGCTGGACGATGCAATCAAGGCCGCAGGCGGTGCTGCCACGCTGGCCCCGATGGACATCACCGAAGACGGCGCCATGCAGACGCTCTGCCGCGGAATCTTTGACCGCTGGGGCAGCCTTGATCTCTGGGCCCATGCGGCAATCCACGCCGCCCCCCTTGCCCCCGCACCGCTGGTCGATGCCAAGGACATGGAGAAGTCCATCACCTGCAACGTGACAGGCACCGCGCGGCTGATCACCTACGTCGCCCCGTTGCTGGGCACAGACGGCCATGCGCTCTTTTTTGATGACCCGCGCGCGGGCCAAAAGTTCTTTGGCCCCTACGGCGCCACCAAGGCGGCACAGATCGCGCTGGCGCGCAGCTGGCAGGCGGAGACCGCCAATACCGGCCCGCACGTCCACATCGCCACCCCGGCCCCGATGCCCACCGCCACCCGCGCCCGGTTCTATCCCGGCGAGGATCGCAGCACCCTGTCGGACATCACCGCCGAGGCGGAAAAGATCACAGCCACACTGCCGCTCTGATCACGGCGCGGACCGCCCTGTCTTCTTCTGGCCAAAAATACCTCCGCCGGAGGCTCCCGAACGCACAACCGGGCCTGCAGATGGCAACAGCAGTCCATCCGTATCCCCACACCCTTGCGGCATCCACGCCACGCCCACGTACCATCTGTCCAAAAACGCCCCGCCAGCGCTTTGCCCCCGTTGCCACAGCCGCACGCGGCTCATACACAAAGTCAAAAGGGGCATCACATGCGCATTCTCATCACCAATGACGACGGTATCTCGGCCCCCGGGCTGCAAGTGCTTGAGGAGATCGCCGCCACGCTGTCAGACGACCTGTGGGTCGTTGCCCCGGCGTTTGAACAGTCCGGCGTAGGTCACTGCATCAGCTATGCGCGCCCGTTCATGATCCAGCAGATCGGCGACCGCCGCGTCGCAGTCGAGGGCAGCCCCGCCGATTGCGTGCTCACCGGCCTGCACGAGGTGCTGCCGGGCGCGCCGGACCTGATCCTGTCAGGCGTGAACCGCGGCAACAACTCGGCCGAAAACGCGCTCTATTCCGGAACACTCGGTGCCGCTATCGAAGGGTCATTGCAAGGCGTGCCCGCCATCGCCCTGTCGCAGTTCTACGGGCCGCGCAACGCAGGCGCCAACCACCCGTTCGAAGCCTCGGCGGAACACGGAGCCGAGGTGATCCGCCGCATCCTCGACGCCAACCCAAAGGATCAGGACGGCTACCAGCTGTTCTACAACGTGAACTTTCCGCCCATGCCCGCCGCCGACGTCCTTGGCATCCGGGCTGCCGCACAAGGCCGCAGACCCTCCGCCCGGTTCGGGTCTGAGACGCAAAAGAGCCCCAATGGCCGCGAC
>JBCBCR010000061.1:0-15691 GCA_038530495.1 Pseudomonadota bacterium
GTGCCCGCCGACCTGTCGGACACCGGTGCGGTGGCGCGGTTGGCGGCCGCCTTGCCGGAAGATGCGCTTGTCGTGTCGTCTGATCTGGATCGGGCCGTGCGCACGGCGGATGCGATTGCCGGGTCGCGGCGGCGGCTGGCCCATGATCCGGGGCTGCGCGAGTTTCATTTCGGCGCGTGGGACGGGGTGCATTTTTCCGAAGTGGCCGAACGCGACGAAGCGCTAAGCCGCGCCTATTGGGAAACGCCGGGCGATCACGCCCCGCCCGGCGGCGAAAGCTGGAACGCGGCGGCGGCGCGGGTCGCGGCAGCGGTTCGGCGGATCGAAGCCCATGGCGCGCGCGATGTCATCGTCGTGGCGCATTTCGGGGTGATCCTGACGCAATTGCAAGCCGCGCTGGGCATCACGGCGGCCGAGGTGCTGGCCTACAAGATCGATCCGCTGAGCCTGACGGTGCTGCATCCCGACGAGGGCCGGGCCGCGCGGATCAATGACTGTCCGTGATCATGGGGCGCACAAATTCGCGTTTGTCGGTGTGCATCTGTCGCGCGTAGCGTGCGGACATGACTTATGATCTTTTTATTGGCGACCGGACATTTTCCAGCTGGTCATTGCGCGGTTGGCTGATGCTGGAAAAGTTTGGCCTGCCCTATCGCACGCACTTGGTGGGCCTGTATTCCGGGCGGATGGCACAGGACATGGCCGCAATTGCGCCCGCGCGACTGGTGCCTGCGCTGCGGTTGCCGGATGGCACCGTGGTGGGCGAAAGCGCCGCCATGGCCGAGACGCTGGCAGAGCGCCATCCCGAGGCAGGCCTGTGGCCCAAGGACCCGGCGGCGCGCGCCACGGCGCGGTGGCTGGTGGCCGAGATGGCATCCGGCTTTGCCGAGTTGCGCGGGGCGTGTCCGATGCAATTGATCGACGTGAAGGTCGGGTTTGACGCGTCCGAGGCCGTGGCCGGGGATCTGGCCCGGATCGAAGTGCTGTGGACCCATGCGCGCGGATATGCGGGTGAGGGTCCGTGGCTTTTTGGAGCATATTCGGTTGCGGATGCGTTCTATGCGCCGGTCTGCGCGCGGATCGTGGGATACGATCTGCCCGTGTCGGAGGCGGCGCGGGACTATTGCCGCGCCACGATCCGGGATGACGCGTTTCAGGCGTGGCGGGATGAGGGCGCGCAGGTGTCGTATGATCCTGTGCCTTATGCGATGGATCTAGACACGGTGCCATGGCCCGGGGCGCGATTTGCCTGAGCGCTGCCGTGTCACAGCCGAGCCATTAACCATCCGTAAACCGTCTGCGCCTATCGATTAACCATATTCGGTTGTCGGTGAGGGCATGTCGGCGCGGGCGTATACAGTTGCATTTCAGGGGGTGGAGGCTCGTGAGGTCGAGGTGCAGTGCGCCGTGACCCCCGGCACGCCCGGATTTTCCATCGTCGGCCTGCCGGACAAGGCGGTGTCGGAAGCGCGCGACCGCGTGCGGGCGGCGCTGAACGCGCTGTCGATTGCCCTTCCATCCAAGAAGGTGACGATCAACCTGTCGCCCGCGGATCTGCCCAAGGAAGGCTCGCATTTCGATTTACCGATTGCGCTGTCGCTGCTCGCGGCGCTGAATATCCTGCCCGAAGATGCCGTGATGGACACGGTCGCGCTGGGGGAGCTTTCACTGGATGGCGCGTTGGTGCCGGTGGTGGGCGCCCTGCCTGCGGCGATGACGGCAGCCGAGCAGGAGAGGGCACTGCTGTGCCCTGCGGGGTCGGGCGCGGAGGCCGCGTGGGTCGATGCCGCGCGGGTTCTGGCGGCGGTGAACCTGGGCGATGTGGTGCGTCACTTTACCGGACAATCGCCGCTGGAGCCCGCGGTGGCCGGGCGCGTGGTATCGGACACGCCGATGCCGGATCTGGTCGACGTGAAGGGGCAGGAACGGGCCAAGCGCGCGCTGGAGATTGCCGCGGCGGGGCGGCATCATCTGTTGCTTGTCGGGACGCCGGGGTCGGGCAAGTCGATGCTGGCGGGACGGCTTTCGGGCATATTGCCGAAACTGACCGCCATGGAGGCGCTGGAGACGTCTATGATCCATTCGCTGGCCGGACTGCTGGATGCGGGTGGCATTTCGATGGAACGTCCGTTTCGCGAGCCGCATCACACCGCATCCATGGCCGCGATCATCGGTGGGGGGCGTGGTGCGAAACCAGGCGAGGTGTCGCTGGCGCACAATGGCGTGCTGTTCATGGACGAGTTTCCGGAATTCCCACGCACTGTGCTGGAGACCCTGCGCCAACCGATCGAGACGGGCGAGGTGATGATCGCACGCGCCAACAACCACGTGAAATATCCGTGTCGGTTCATGCTGGTGGCGGCCGCCAACCCGTGCAAATGCGGGTATCTGAGCGATGCGGCGCGGGCCTGTGGGCGGGCTCCGATCTGTGGCGAGGACTATCTGGGGCGGATTTCGGGGCCGCTGATGGACCGGTTTGATATCCGGGTGGATGTGCCGCCGGTGTCGTTTCACGATCTGGATTTGCCCGCCAACGGCGAGCCGTCTTCGGTGATCGCCGCACGGGTGGAGGCGGCCCGGGGCGTGCAGGCAGCGCGATATGACGGCAGTGGGTTGCGGCAGAACTCGGACCTGGTGGGGACGCAATTGGATGAGATTGCACAGCCCGATGCCGAGGGGCGTGACCTGTTGTTGCGTGCGGCGGAGCGGTTCGGGCTGTCGGCGCGGGGCTATCACCGGGTGTTGCGGGTGGCGCGCACGATTGCAGATTTGGACGCCTCAGCTGAGGTGCGGCGCCCGCATGTGGCCGAGGCGGTCGGGTTTCGACTGGGCAGCACGTTGCAACCGGCCTGAGCCATCGCTCTTCCCACCCTGCGGGCGGTCATCGCGACAGCCTGGCCTCGATTGCGTCCCAGATGGCGCCTGCCACATCGGTGCCGTCGAAGCGTTCGAGTTCCTGTATGCCGGTGGGGGAGGTCACGTTGATCTCGGTCAGGTAATCCCCGATGACGTCGATGCCGACGAACACCTGCCCCTTTTCGCGCAGAAGCGGTCCGATGGCGGCGCAGATCTCGCGGTCGCGGGCGGTCAGGCCGATTTTTTCCGGGCGCCCGCCGACATGCATGTTCGAGCGGGTTTCACCGGCAGCGGGCACGCGGTTGATGGCGCCGATTGGTTCGCCGTCGACAAGGATCACCCGTTTGTCGCCGTTGGAGACGTCGGGCAGGAATTTTTGCACGATCAGCGGTTCACGCGAAAAGCCGGTGAACAGTTCGTGCAGGGAGGTCAGGTTGCGGTCCTGCGCGTCGAGCCGGAACACGCCAGCACCGCCGTTGCCGTAGAGTGGCTTGAGAATGATATCGCCGTGGCGTTCCTTGAACGCTTTGATCGTGGCGAGGTCGCGGGCGATCGTGGTGGGCGGCGTGAGGTCCGGGAAGTCGAGGACCAGCAGCTTTTCGGGGTAGTTGCGGACCCAGAACGGGTCATTGACCACGAGCGTTGTGCCACGCAGGCGGTCCAGCAGGTGTGTCGACGTGATGTAGTGCATGTCGAAGGGCGGGTCCTGGCGGAGCCAGACGACATCAACATCGGCGAGATCGACGGTGCGGGCCTCTCCCAGCACAGCCGGGTCATCTGCCACGCGCTGCACCGTCATGTCGTGGCCACGCGCCGTGATGCGCCCCTCGTCATACGCGAGGTGGTCCGGGGAATAGTAGAACAGCTGGTGCCCCCGCGCTTGCGCCGCTTCGGCGAGACGAAAGCTGCTGTCGGCATTGATGTCCACGCCGGTGATCGGATCCATCTGGAATGCGATTTTCATGTGCTGCTCCCCGCGCCAAAGCCGCGTTAGGGCGCGGCGCAAAGCGATGCGCGGCACGAGCGGCTGGCCTCTTGATGGCCCAGCTCGGGCAGAGGGGCAAGAGCGGGCGGGCTGAGCGAGCGCAGATCAGGGCAGCGGATCAAATCCCGCCGGCAAAAAAATTCTCGAAGGTCTCGATCTGGCCGGACTGATTGACCGCGGCGACATCAATGCGGCATTCGGTCAGGCCGCCCTTTGGTTGCGTGTCGAGAAACTGTTCGGTGGTTGAGAACAGCCGGCGCGCCTTGGCCGGTGTAATACGTGACAGTGCGGTGTCGAAATCGCGGGCGCTCTTGACCTCGACGACAACGACATCTTCGGGAATGTGCGGCGGTGCTGCAAAGACGAGGTCCAGTTCGCCGCGTCCCGCGCGCCAGCGTTCAGCGAGCAAGGTATACCCGGCCCGTTGATAATGAGCGCTCACTTGATCCTCGGCGGCACAGCCGGAGTGATAGGATCGCCTACCCCGGTCGGCCCTGGCTGCAACCGGTGTGGCAACGTCAAAACCGCGCGGATGATAGGCCATGGTCCCTCCTACGTGTCGGGCGCCGTGTCCCGATCCAATTCCAGTGCACGCTGATAGGCGCGCCGCCGCGGTATATCGCAGCTGTGCGCGACAAAGGCGGCTGCATCTTTGACCGACATGTCACGCAGGGCGGATCGTAGCGCCGAATCTATTTCAGAATTGTTGACGGCGGCGCGGGCAGCGCGAGATATCAGGACGACGATTTCGCCCTTCACAGGTGTTACCGCGATATCGCTGGCCAAGGTTGCCAATGTCCCCGATCGGATTTCCTCGAACCGTTTGGTCAGTTCCCGGCACACTGCGGCTGTCCGGTCTGCCCCAAGAACCTGCGCCGCATCCCCCAGCATCGCGCCCAGCCGCTTGGGCGATTCGTAGTAGGCGAGGGTTGCGGGGATGTCCTTGTGTTCGGTCAGCGCCTTTTGCCTTGCGTTGCGGGCCGAGGGCAGGAAGCCGCCGAAAAAGAACGTATCGGTCGGCAGTCCCGCGCTGGTAATGGCCGTAACAACCGCAGACGGACCCGGGGCCGAGGTGACCGGCACGCCTGCTGCATGCGCGGCCCGGGCCAGTTCGAACCCGGGATCAGCAATACCGGGCATACCCGCCTCTGACGCGTAGGCCACGCTGGCGTCTTGCGCCTTGTCCACCAGGCGCGCCACTGCTGCATCCTTGCTGTGATCGTGCAAAACCTCGATCCGGCGGCCATCAAGCGGGATTCCGTGGATGTCCATCAGCTTGCGCAAGGACCGGCTGTCTTCGGCCACCAGCACATCCGCCGAGGCCAGCACGTCGAGCGCGCGCAACGTGATGTCGCGTGCGGTCCCGATGGGCACGCCCACGAACCACAGGCCCGGAGACAGCTTGGATTTGCGATAATTCAACGCTGGACCCGCCTGACCTTCCGTTTATTATCCGCGCCTACACGATCAAGGGCCCGCAAACAGTTGCGCGGGTCCTGCCAGCGGGAGAAGCCCTGACCATGTTTGCCATTTTCCAGTCCATGCGCAAGGCCGCCCGCCGCGCCTTTCTTGTGCCCTTGTCCGCTCTTGCGGTGGCGGCGTGTGATCCTTCGGCGCTGTCGCTGGGCGGGCTGGGCGGCCCGTCGATCAACACCTCGAAACCGGTGCCTGTCGCGCTGCTGGTGCCACGCGGATCAGGCGCGGGCGGCGACGAACTGCTGGCGCAAAACCTCGAAAACGCCGCACGTCTGGCGATTGCCGATCTGAACGGGGTCGAAATTGATCTGCGCGTCTATGGCACAGCAGGCAATCCGGCAACGGCGGCCAGCCAGGCCGCGCTTGCCGTGCGGGACGGGGCGCAGATCATTCTTGGTCCGCTTTATGGCGAGGCGGCCAATGCCGCGGGCGTCGCAGTGGCGCAGAGCGGCGTCAACGTCTTGGCGTTTTCGAACAATGCGACCATTGCGGGCGGAAACGTCTTTATCCTCGGCTCTACCTTTGACAGCGCGGCTGAACGGCTCGTGAATTATGCTGCGAGCCAGGGCAAAAGCCGGATCGTGGTCAGCCATTCCAACGATATCGCGGGCCAATTGGCGCGCAACGCGATCCAGGGTGCGACAGGCGGCAGTGCTGCCACCGTGGTTGGCACGGTTGATTATCCGCTGTCGCAAGAGGGCGTGGTTGCAGCCGCCCCGCGGGTCCGCGACGCCGTCAGCAACAGCGCCGCCGACACCGTGTTTCTGACGGCGCCCAGCGCAGGCGCGCTGCCGCTTATGTCGCAGCTGTTGCCCGAAGCCGGGGTCAATCCTGCCAATGTGCAGTACATGGGCCTTGCACGCTGGGATATCCCGCCGCAAACGCTGGATCTGCCGGGCCTGCAAGGGGGTTGGTTTGCCCTGCCTGATCCGGGCCGGGCAAGTGCGTTTCGCAACCGCTACCAAGCAAGCTATGGCAGTGCGCCGCATCCGCTGGCGGGGCTTGCCTATGACGGGATCGCGGCCATCGGGGCACTGGTCAGCCAAGGTCGATCCAATGCGCTGACCGGAGCGGCACTGACGCAATCGGCAGGGTTTCAGGGGGCGTCTGGCATCTTCCGTTTGCGGCCCAACGGCACCAACCAGCGCGGGCTGGCCGTGGCCACGATCCAGGACAACAAGGTGGTTGTGATCAGCGCGGCGCCAAACGGGTTTGGCGGTGCCGGGTTCTGAACCCGCAGGCGCGCTGGGTGGTGCGCAGGGCGCGGTCATCCCGGCGCCCCTGACAGACGACAAGCTGATCTGCCCGGCCGCCCGGATTTTTGACCAGGACGGGTTCGACGCGCTTCTTGCGGCGCAGCACGGCGTCACCAGCGCCGATGCGCGTGCCACGTTGATCGCGCACCTCAGGCAAGCGCAGAAAGACGGTCGCGCCCGCATCGCCGAGGCATTTCTGGCAAGACCGTTTGCAGCGCGCAAGACCACCTCGGCCTATGGTCATTTGACCGATGGCCTTGTGCGGTCAGCCTTGCGCATCGCGACTGAGCTTATGCACCCCAACCCGACACCCACCGAAGGTGAGCGGCTGGCCGTGATGGCGGTCGGAGGATATGGGCGGGGCGAAATGGCGCCGTTTTCCGACGTCGACCTATTGTTCCTGACGCCCTACAAGATCACGCCCTGGGCCGAGATGGTGATCGAGGCGACGCTGTACATCCTGTGGGACCTCAAGCTGAAGGTGGGCCATTCCAGCCGCACCATCCGCGATTGCCTGCGTCTTGCCGGTGAGGATTTTACCATCCGGACAGCCTTGCTCGAACATCGGTTCCTGTTCGGCGACACGGCCCTGTCGGACAGGCTGAACATCCGCCTGCGGGATGATCTGTTCACCGGGACCGAGCGCGAGTTCATCGAGGCAAAGCTGGCCGAGCGCGATACGCGCCACATCAAGCAGGGCCAGCGCTATGTTGTCGAGCCCAACGTGAAAGAGGGCAAGGGCGGGCTGCGGGACCTGCAGTCGCTCTTTTGGATCGGCAAGTACATCCACCAGGTGCAGGACGCCGCCGAACTGGTACCACTGGGTCTGTTCACGGAAGAGGAGTTCGACGCCTTTGTCGCCGCAGAGGATTTCCTGTGGGCCGCGCGCTGTCACCTGCACCTGCTGTCGGGACGGGCGACCGAGCAGCTGACCTTTGACATGCAGGTCGCCGTGGCCGAAGCCTTTGGCTATGAGGATGGCAGCGGACGGCGCGCGGTGGAGCGGTTCATGCAGGACTATTTCCGGCATGCCACGCAGGTGGGCGACCTGACCCGGATCTTTCTCACCGCGCTGGAGGCGGTGCACCTGAAAGACGAGCCGCTGCTGGAACGGCTGTTCAAGCGCAAGCCGCGGGTGCGGCCCGGGTACGAAGTGATCCAGAACCGATTGGCCATTGCCGATGCGGATGATTTTCTGGGTGACAAGCTGAACATCCTACGCCTGTTCGAAGAGGCGCTGCGCACCGGTATGCTGATCCACCCCGACGCGATGCGGTTGGTGGCGGCGCACCTTGATCTGATCGACGAAGAGATGCGCAACCATCCCGAGGCACAACGGTTGTTTCTGGGGCTGCTGCTGAAACACGGAAACCCGGAACGTGCGTTGCGGCGGATGAACGAACTGGGCGTGCTGGCCGCTTTCATACCCGAGTTCGAGCCGATCGTGGCGATGATGCAGTACAACATGTATCACAGCTACACCGTCGATGAGCACACGATCCAATGCATTGCCCAGCTTGCCATGATCGAAAAGGGCGAGTTGGTCGAGGACCTGCCGGTGGCTTCGCAGGTGCTCAAGGACGGGGTGAACCGCCGCGTTCTGTACATCGCGCTGTTGTTGCACGACATCGGCAAGGGGCGGCCCGAGGATCATTCGATCCTGGGGGCGCAGATCGTGCGCAAAGTGGCACCGCGGCTGGGTTTGAAACCCGACGAGGTCGACACCGCCGAATGGCTGGTGCGCTATCACCTGCTGATGTCGGACATGGCGCAGAAGCGTGACATCGCTGACCCGCGCACTGTGCGCGACTTTGCCAAGGCGGTGCAGACGGTCAAGCGGCTGGACCTGCTCTGTGTGCTGACGGTGTGTGACATCCGCGGGGTTGGTCCCAACACGTGGAACAACTGGAAAGCGGTGCTGATCCGCGCGCTGTACCGGCAGACCAAGCGAGCGCTCGAAGACGGGATGGAAGCGCTGACCCGCGAAGGCCGCGGCACCGAGGCCAAAAAGGCGCTGCGCCACGCCCTGGCCGATTGGCCGCGCAAGGATCTGCAGGAAGAAGTCGGGCGGCACTATGAACCGTATTGGCAGGGCCTGCACGTCACGGCGCACGTGATCTTTGCCGGGTTGCTGCGGGATCTGAACGAAGACGAGATCGTCATGGATCTGCACCCCGACGAGGATCGCGACGCGACCCGCGCGCTGTTTGTCATGTCAGATCACCCGGGCATTTTTGCCCGCCTCACCGGCGCGCTGGCGCTGGTCGGCGCGAACGTGGTCGATGCCCGCAGCTACACGACCAAGGACGGGTTTGTGACCGATGCATTCTGGATTCAGGATGCCGATGGTAATCCCTATGACCCCGCCCGCCTGCCCCGCCTGCGCAAGATGATCGAACGCACGCTGGCTGGTGAGGTCGTCACGCGCGAGGCGATCAAGGACCGCGACAAGGTCAAGAAGCGCGAAAAGGCGTTTCAGGTGCCTACGCACATCACGTTTGATAATGACGGATCGGATATCTACACGATCATCGAGGTCGATACCCGCGACCGTCCCGGCCTGTTGCACGACCTGTCGCGGACGCTGGCAGCGGCAAATGTCTATGTCGCCAATGCCGTCATCGCGACCTATGGCGAACAGGTGGTCGACACGTTCTATGTCAAGGACATGTTCGGGCTGAAGTTCTATTCGGAAAACAAGCAGCGGGCGCTGGAACGCAAACTACGTGCGGCCATCGCGGAGGGCGCGGAACGCGCTGCCGGTCACAGCTAGGCCAGCATTTCCTCAACGCACAGGTTGAACCGGTTCAGCGCCCCTTCGAACCGGCCAAAGAGGTGGCTGGGATTCCCGCGCGAGGCAAAGCCGGACTGGATCTCTTCGCCCAGCTCGAAATCCTCCATCAGGGCGGTCACCGTGATCTTCTGGTTCTTGTCCCAATGTGCCTGCATCTCGGGCGTGTCAGGCAGCGACCGCGGCACCAGCGTGGCCATGCGCATATGGGTCAGGTCCATCGCCAGCGGTTCAAAGTGGAACCACATCACGTGATCCTGCTGCACCAGAAGCTGGCTGTTGCACATCAGGGTGTAGACCATGTTGGCGTCGCGCCGAAAATCCCAGTCATCCTCGGGCACCTGCGCCAGATCCAGCATCCCGTTGCGCGGAAGCACGGCGCGCATGTGCGGGCCGAACATCGCGTAGGTCAGCAGGTTGTCGGGGAAATGCGGGCCGATGGTGTCCTTGTGCGCGACGCGGAAATGGTAGGCTTCCATGCCGCCTTCCATCAGCACCTTCCAGTTGGCCTTGATATCGATTTCCTGGATCGCGGCGATGCGATGGTCGGCCATGTCGATCCAGCGCATGTCGGGGCCAAGGCCCGCGAGCCACGTGTCGATACCCGGCATGTCGGCGGCGTCGGGGTTGGCGATGATCCAGATGAACCCGTGCGCCTCGGTGCAAGGCAGGCGGCGCAATCCGCGTTCGGCACGCGGCAGGTCTGGGAACCCCTGCGCCTCGTGCGGGACGGACCGTAGCGCGCCGTCGTTGGTCCAGCTCCATGCGTGGTAGGGACAGGTGAACACGCGCTTGCACCCCGTCGCCGCGCGTTCCAGCGTCGCACCGCGGTGGCGGCAGACGTTCAGAAATGCCTGCACCTCACCATTATCGCCACGGGTCAGCAGAACGGGTAGGTCGAGGAAACGCTTGGTCAGGAACGCGCGTGGGCCGTCCAGTTCAGAGCTTTGTGCCACCACAACCGGCTTGCGACGAAAGATCATCGCCTGTTCGCGTTCGAACCGTTCGGGGCTGGCGTATCGCGAGATTGGCGAATGCGCGATGCTGTCATCCAGAAAGGCCGATTTCTGTTCTGCCAGACCGAGGACTTCCTTGATCAGACCGACTTGCGTTTGGCGATTCATGGCGGGCTTCCCCTCGGCGCTTACCAGTTGGTAAGTTGCTTACCGACCGGTAAGCTGTCAAGCAGAACCAAAAGGACCCTGCGTCATGAACAAACCCACCGATCCCCGTGCCGGTTACATCACCATCGCGTCGCGCGCCTTTGCCAGCGATGGCTATGCGGGCACGTCGCTGGCAGCATTGGCGCGCGAGGCCGGGGTAACGAAACAGGCCCTGTTACACTTCTTTGGCACGAAGGAGGCGCTCTATGCCGCTGCGCTGGACGATCTGGCCGCACGCCTGATGGCGCAGATCGCCGCGGCCAAGGACGCAGACCCCGCGAAGCATCTGCTGCGCTATTTCCTGACATTTCAAGCTGATGCGCTGCGCGATCCGCAGGATGTCAGCCTGGTGGTGCGCGCGCTGCTGGACAGTCGCGCGACCGCGCGGCGATGGCCGTTGAAACCCTACCTGGACAAGTTGGCCGACATCGCGCGCCGCACGCCCGGCGCGCGGGATGCCGGGCAGGACGCGGTGCTGGCGTGGCTGTCGCAAGTGATCGGGATGGTGCAGTACCTGACCATTTCCACCCCAGCGGTGGCAGGCATGTACGGCACCGATACCGCCGCGGCGACTGCCCACCGGGCCGAGGACCGTTTGCGCCGTGCCATCGCCGATTTCACCGGTGTCGCGGATGGAACAGGATTTTGAGTTGATCCAAGGCCCGTGCCCCGGGCACGCTGATCCCACCACCGCAAGGGAGACCGCGACATGACCGTGACCCAGATCAGACCCAACATGGACCACTGGCAGGAACGCGTGGACCTTGCCGCCGCGTTCCGCTGGGCGGTGCGCTATGACCTGCACGAGGCCGTGGCAAACCACTTTTCACTGGCGATCAACGAGGACGGTACGCAGTTTCTGGTGAACCCGAACCAGACCCATTTCTCGCGCATCCGGGCCAGCGATCTGGTGATCTGCGATGCCAATGATCCCGACACGCTCGACGGCCCCGATGCACCGGACGTGACGGCGTGGGGGCTGCATGGCGGGCTGCACCGGCTGTGCCCTCACGCGCGGTGTGCGATGCATGTGCATTCGCCCTATGCCACCGCACTTGCGTGCCTTGCCGACGGCACCCTGCCGCCGGTGGACCAGAACGCCTGCATCTTTTTCAACCGGGTGGTCGTCGATGACAGCTATGGCGGGCTCGCGTTCGAGGATGAGGGCGCGCGCTGTGCGGCACTATTCGATGATCCGAAGAAGAAGGTCATGGTGATGGGCAATCACGGGGTCATGGTCATCGGCGACACCGTGGCCGAGACGTTCGACCGGCTCTACTATTTCGAACGGGCCTGCCGCACCTATATCCTCGCGCTGCAAACCGGTCGGCCCTTGCGCGTGCTCAGCGACGAGGTGGCGGAAAAGACTGCGGCCGAGTTGGAAGCCTATCCCGAAGCGTCAGATCGGCACCTGACGGAGCTCAAGGCGATACTGGATGCGGAAGGGTCGGATTATGCCAACTGATACCGACGCCAGCGAGGCGCGCGAGGCCGCGCGCTGGAACCACCGCCCGCAGGTGCCGCTGGCGCAGAACCCGCTGTTCCAGTGGCCGCCGCGACCCGCCGCGATCTTTCGCTGGTACGCGGCCTTCTGGCTCGAGATTTCCACGACGACGCTGTGCTTTGTTCTCGCCCTTGGCGCTTATTTCCTGATCCTGCCACCGCTCGAGGCGATGGTGACGTTGGAATGGGGCTGGGTGACGCGGGTGTGGTTGGCCAATCTGGTGCCGCAATGCCTGATCGCGGGGACGCTGCATTACTGGCTGATCACGCGCAAAGGACAGGGCAACGCGTCCAAGTTCGACCCGCGCGATCAGGCGTTGGACAACGGCACCTTCACCTTCCGCAACCAGCTTTATGACAACATGTTCTGGCACATCGCCAGCGGCATCACGTTGTGGAGTGTGGCGCAGGTGCTGGTGTTCTGGGCCATGGCCAACGGCGTGGCGCCTGTGTTTTTCTTCCCCGAAAACCCGGTGTGGTTTGTCCTGTGGTTCGTGCTGATCCCGATCTGGTCCAGCTTTCATTTCTACTGGATCCACCGAGCGCTGCATTGGCCGGTTTTGTACAAATTGGCCCATTCCTTGCACCATCGGAACGTGAATGTCGGTCCGTGGTCCGGTATTTCGATGCACCCGGTCGAACATCTGCTGTTCTACACCAACTTTGCCATTCACCTCGTTGTGCCCAGCCATCCGCTGCACGTCTGGTTCCACGGCTACGTGCAATCCACGCACCCAGTGTTTTCACATTCGGGGTTCGAAAAGCTGGTGGTAAATGACAACCCACAGATGCGCATGGGCGTCTATTTCCACCAGCTGCATCACCGGTATTTCGAATGCAACTACGGCACGGTCGAGATGCCGTGGGACCGCTGGTTCGGCAGCTATCACGACGGGTCGGGCCGCGCGACAGACGAGGCGCGGGCGCGCAAGAAACAGATGTATACGTAGGGTGCGCGTTTACCGCGCACCTTTGCGGAACGCGACGAGCAAAGCGCGATCTTGTGCATGCTCCCCTGTCCCCTGCGGTCCATAGATCGGAACGTCGGTCAGGGTCAGGTCGCTGATCTGCGGCTCTAACTCGGCCAATTTCGCGTCGAATCCTGCCGCCGCGTAATGCGCGGCGTTCACCGAAATCACCACGCGCGCACCGTCGCGCAGTACCGCGAGGATCGGGTCGATCCCTTCAGGCCCAACATGGCCGTGGGTAAAGGTGCCCGAGCTAACCGCGCCTTGGTACGGGTACTCGAGCAGAGGTAAGCCTTCGAGTAAGTTGGCAGCAAAAAGGTCGCGATACGCGCCCTTCGCCCTCGCAATCTCCAGCATCTCCTCCGAAATATCGGTGCCATCCACCGGCTCGATCCCGCGGTCGCGCAGCGCGACACCGCAGATTCCCGTGCCCGCGCCCACATCCAGCACCGGACCAAACCCACCCAGATTGGTGAAATGCCGCGCCACTTCCTGATGCAGAATGTAGTCATTTTCCACGACGAACCCGGTGTCGTAGCTGTCGGCCCACGCGCGGTAAAGGCGGACGGAATCACCGGGGCTTTGCAACTGATAGGCGCGGGACAGGCTGGGGTCGTCGGACATGGCGCCATTTGGCCTCGCATCGGTTTCCGAGGCAAGGGGGCTTGCGAGAACACCAGCGAAGCGTCACCTATGGCGCATGACCGGCACCCTTTTGTCCTTTGGCCACGGCTATTCCGCGCAGGCGCTGACCCGGCTGCTGCTGCGCGATGGGTGGCGTGTGATCGGAACGACCCGCAGCGCGGACAAGGCGGCCAAGCTGCGCGACGATGGGATCGAAGCGCGCCGGTTTCCCGGCGATGATCTGGCCGCCGATCTGGATGCGGCGACGCATCTGCTGATCTCCGCCGGGCCGGATGCCGAGGGCGATCCGGTGTTGCGCGTCTTGGCCGATGAGATTGCGGCGCGTGCGCAGCAGTTCCAATGGGTGGGCTACCTGTCGACCACCGGGGTCTACGGCGATCATCAAGGCGGTTGGGTCGATGAGGAAACGCCGCTGACCCCATCCACCCGGCGCGGGCAGTGGCGCAAGGAGGCCGAGGAAGCCTGGCGGGCCATACCCGATCTGCCGCTGCACATCTTTCGGCTTGCAGGCATCTACGGCCCTGGGCGCGGCCCGTTTTCCAAGGTGCGCAGCGGCAAGGCGCGACGGATTATCAAGGACGGGCAGGTGTTTTCGCGCACGCATGTGGACGACATCGCGCAGATCCTGGCCGCCTCCATCGCGCGGCCCAATCCCGGTGCGGCCTACAATGTCTGCGATGACGACCCAGCGCCGCCACAAGACGTGATAACACATGCCGCCCGAGTGCTGGGCCTGCCCCTGCCCCCCGAAGAGCCATTCGAGACGGCAGAGATGTCGCCCATGGCGCGCAGCTTTTACGCCGAAAGCAAGCGCGTGAAGAACGACCGGATCAAGGACGAGCTGGGCGTAACACTGCTGTACCCGACCTATCGTGAGGGGCTGGCTGCCCTGCTGGAAGATGAATGACGAGACCCTGAGCCACGTGATCGACCAACTGTCGCACGCGGGCGACGGCGACAGGGTCAGCGTTCAGGACATCCTTGATGCGACGGGCGACCGGTCGATCATGCCCGTGGTGCTGGCCATCGCGTTGATCCTCGTCTCGCCCCTGTCTGGCATCCCGGGTCTGCCCACCTTGTCAGCGATTGTGATCCTGCTGGTGATGGGTCAGGCGGTGTTGCACCGCAAACACCTGTGGCTACCGCGCGTGCTGCGGAACCGCACCGTGTCCCGCACGCGCTTTGACAAGGCCATCGACCGGATGCGCCGACCCGCGGCTTGGATCGATCGGCATTCGCATCCGCGGCTGACGATCCTTGTGGTTGGTCCACTACGCTGGCTGACGCTGGCAATGTGCATGCTGGTGCCGATGGTGTGGCCGTTTCTCGAGCTTTTGCCGATGGTCACGTCCTTTGGCGCTGGCGCGCTGGCGTTGATGAGTTTTGGGCTGCTGACCCGCGACGGGCTTTATGTGTTCTGGGGGTATGTCACGATTGCCGGCATGGTCGCTGTCGCGACGTGGCTGTTTCAGGCGGGCACCTGACGCAGGACAAATCGGTACAGCACCGCTCCCACCAGACCGAACACCACCAGCAAGCCCAGCGCTGTCGCGCCGTTCATCATGTAGAACTGCAGGCGCGCGTCCCATTCCAGATTGTTCAGGAATGGGTACGGCAAGCCGCTGGTGACACTGCCCACCGGCTTGGCGTTAAAGCGCTGCACGAACAGTTCGGCCCACGCCACATAGGTCACGATGATCGCAAGGAGCGGAAAGACCGCCCGCCAGACCCGCCGAAACACCCGCCCGACAAAGGCAGCGTCGATAATCTGCAAAGCAGGGCCAAGCGCGTGCAGATAATACTCGCGATACCATTCGATCTTGCCATCGTTGTTCACGAGGTTCGGGTCGATGAAATAGAGCCGCCAGTACAGGAACACGACCATGACGTTCAGCACCGAAGCGCAGGTCGCCGTCACCTCGTGGCAGCGGGTGATGCGGTGTTCGGTCAGCGCCAGCATGCGCGACGCGGAATAGAACGACAGGAACAGTGCCCATATTGTCAGGTAACGAAATGGCCCGCCCGGCCCGCTCCACCGACCCATGACC
>JBCBCR010000062.1:0-15193 GCA_038530495.1 Pseudomonadota bacterium
ATGAGGGGCCTGTTTTGTACAAAACCGGGCGTGCTCATCGGGGCCTTTTCGGCCCTCTTCGCGGGTTTTGATGAAAACGGGGGCTGTTTTGTACAAAACGGCCTGCGGGGCTGCGTTAACCTGCTGTTCACGCATGGCGCGCGTTAACGTTTGCCAGGGCGCGGTAACTTTCGCTTAGGATTTTGCGCGCGCGTGCTAGGCTGGGCGGACGGATCAGGAGGACAGAGATGAGTTTCACCCTTGGCGCTTTGACCGCCCCCATCGGCGGCAACATCACCACGTTGAATGCCATCCTGCTGGCCGACCCGCGGGCGATCGAGAGCAACCTGGGCTATCACCCGGGCCGGTTGGCGGGCGGGTTCAAGATCCTGCTGCTGCGCACGCTGCCGACGCCCGCGCAGTTCGAGTTTGACGGCACCACGCTGCGCTCGGGCGGACGGGTCGGTTTGCCGGCGGATGATGCGGCGGCGGATGCGGCGCGCCCGCGGGTCCATGACCAGATCACCGCGGAGCGGGGCGCGGACGGCTATGCCAAGATGCAGGAGATCATCCTGCGCGACATGCAGGTGACCGGGCCGAAGCGGTTGGTCAAAATCATGCCCGAGACGCGGCACGATGACGGGATGGCGCCGAGCGCGCAATATCCCATGGGCGGCGGGTTTGCGCAGTACAAGCTGAAGGCGCCCGGGATGCCGTTCCTGTTTGCCGCGTCGTTGGACGGCAAGGGGGTGGCGAGCATTCCCGGCGACAGCCTGCCGCTGAACAGCGGGAATTTCACCGCCGATTATCCGAACCGCGCGAAGTTGCAGAGCTATTTGCAGCGCGCCTGACGGGGCGGCTTTGGCGGCGGTCTCATAAGGCCCTGCTGGGCCTTCTTCGAGAGGGGGCGGGTGTCATCCGGCGCCTGCGGGTCGTCTTCGCGCCTCAGGGACGGTGGGCGACGATGCCGCGGCTGGTGCGGGACGGAGGACCCGAGGGGAAGGCGTAGACGTCTTCGAGCAGGAGGCCCGCGTCGGAGATGAGGGTGCGCAACTCATCTTCCGCAAAGGTGCGGTGGCGCCATTGCAGCCAGATGATCGCGTTGCACCAGTGCGGTTTCGACACAACGAGGTAGAGCCGTCCGCCCGGGCGCAGCATGTCGTGCATCTGGCGCAGGGCGACGGCCGGGTCGGGGCAGTGTTCGATCACGTGGGCGGCCAGCAGGATGTCGGCGGGGGCAAGCGTCGCCTGCCCCAGCAGCGCGGGCACCAGATCAGGTGAGACACCGCGGCGCGCCAGCGCCGCCGCCCCTCGGTCGAGCATGGCGTGGCTGGGGTCGAGCAGGGTGAGGCGCGCGGGCGGGCCGTGGATGGCCACGTACGCTTCGGAAAAAGCGGCGGTGCCTGCGCCGATGTCGACCACGTGACCCGCGGCCCGCGGTGCGCGGGGTTCGGACAGAAAGCCCAGGTAGCCGTCGTAGTAGCCGAGCGTGCGCATCTTATCGCCCCAGCGCGGGGCGGCGGCGTCGTACCGGGTGGCGGTGTCGGCGTGGGTCATGGCGTCAGAGTGCCACTTGGCCGTGTGTCTGGCCAGATGGTTTGTGCCGCCTAGCGCGCGTCCACAATGCGCACGGCCTTGCCCTGGGACCGCGGGACGGAGCCGGTTGCGCCCACGGTGACGGTGACGGTGATCCCGATGGTGTCCTTGATGCGGGTGGCCAGCGCCGTGCCGTCGGTGCTGCCTTCGCAGAGCACCTCCATCGCGTCCATGCGCCCCGACCGTGTCAGGCGCAGTTGGAAATGCGGGGCGAGGCCGGGGGTGGCGAGGAGGCATTCCTCGATCTGGCTGGGAAAGACGTTGACGCCGCGCAGGATGATCATATCGTCAGACCGGCCCGTGACCTTTTCCATGCGGCGCATGGACCGGGCGGTACCCGGCAGCAGTCGGGTGAGGTCGCGGGTGCGGTAGCGGATGATGGGGAAGGCTTCTTTGGTGAGCGACGTGAAGACCAGTTCGCCCATTTCTCCATCGGCGACGGGGGTGCCGGTGGTGGGGTCGATGATTTCGGGGAAGAAGTGGTCTTCCCAGATGTGCAGGCCGTCTTTTGTCTCAACGCATTCCTGGGAGACGCCGGGGCCCATGACTTCGCTGAGGCCATAGATATCGACGGCGTGCATGTCGAAGGCGCTTTCGATCTCGGCGCGCATGGCGTCGGTCCACGGCTCGGCGCCGAAGATGCCCACGGCGAGGGACGTGTCGCGGGGGTCGAGCCCGGCCTCGTGGAAGGCGTCAAGGACGGAGAGCGCGTAAGACGGGGTGACGGTGATGCCGCGGGGCTGAAAGTCGCGGATCAGCGTGACCTGGCGCGGGGTCATGCCGCCCGAGACCGGCACAGTGGTCAGGCCCAGCTTGTCCGAGCCGAGGTGGATGCCGAGCCCGCCGGTAAAGAGGCCGTAGCCGTAGGCATTGTGCAAAAGGTCCCCGCGGCGCAGGCCCGCGGCGCGCAAGCTGCGCGCCACCACGGTGGCCCAAGTGTCGAGGTCGCGGGCGGTGTAGCCCACCACGGTGGGCTGGCCCGTGGTGCCCGAGGACGCGTGGATGCGCGCCACCTGATCGCGCGGGACGGCGAACATGCCGAACGGGTAGTTGGCGCGCAGGTCCTGTTTGGTGGTGAAGGGAAACTTGGCCAGATCGGACAGGTCGGTGACGTCATCGGGGTGCACGCCCGCGGCATCAAAGCTGGCGCGGTAGTGCGGGACGTTGTCATAGGCGTGGCGCAGAGACCATTTCAGGCGGTCCAGCTGGAGGGCTGTGATCTCGTCCCGGCTGGCGATTTCGATGGGATCGAGCGTGCTGCGATCTGGGGTGAGGTCTTGCATCTAGTCCTCCTCGAAATGCTGGCCGGTTATGGTGCGGCTGTGACCGCGGAACAGCGCGATGGTGGTGCCGGTCTGGTTGGTGACGGTGACGTCATAGGTACCGGAGCGGCCCGCGCGGTGCTGTTCGACCGCGTCTGCGGTGAGCGTGTCGCCCGCCTGGGCCGGGGTCACGTAGGTGATCTGGTTCGTCACGGCAACGGTGCGGGTGTTGTAGCTGTTGCAGGCAAAGGCAAAGGCGCTGTCAGCCAGCGTGAAGATGAACCCGCCATGAGCGATGCCGTGGCCATTCACCATATCGTCGCGCAGGGGCATGGACAGCGTGGCGCGGCCCGGGCCGACAGCGTCGATGACCATGCCCAGCGCCTGGCTGGCGCGGTCCGCGGCCCACATGGCGGCGGCGCTTTTTTCGGCGCGCTCGGTGTCGGTCATTGGCCTCTCTCCCTGCGCGCGACAGTGCCTTTGTGCGCGGCGGGTCGCAAGAGCCTTGAAATCGGGCGCGGGTCGCGCAAATCTGTGCCCATGAACATGCAGACCCCCGCCAATGTGCGCGAGATGCCCAGCCCGCAAGTGGCGTTTCATCGAACCGAGCTTTCCGTCATTCTGTCGCTCTATGGCCGCATGGTCGCCGCCGGGGAGTGGCGCGATTACGGCATTTCCTGCCTGAAGGACGTGGCCGTGTTTTCCGTGTTTCGGCGCACGGCGGAACATCCGCTGTACCGGATCGAGAAGCGGCCCAGCCTGCGGGGCAAGCAGGGGATGTACGCGGTCTACGGCATGGAAGGCCAGGTGCTGCGGCGCGGGCATGACCTGAAGACGGTGCTGCGGGTGCTGGAGCGCAAGCTGATCCGGGCAGTTGAGTAAAGGCCGCTGCGCGATTTCACTATTTGTATGAGGGGGCTGTCTGCCCCCTCGGGGCTCCGCCCGTTCACGGCGGAAAAGGTCCACTGGACCTTTTCTTTATCGTCGTTCACCCCCGAAGGTATTTCTGGCCAGAAGAAGCATGAGGTTTCGTGCCGCTGGGAACAGCGCGCCGGGGTGTCTTGCCGTGATTGTGGGCGGGATCGTGTTTGTTCGAAAGGTGGCGTCAGGCCGGGGCGGCAGCGGGGCGGGTGTAGGCCGTGACCTCGCCGTATTGGGTGGCGATGCGTTGGATCGCGGTTGTTAGCGGTTCCGTGGCGACGGTCATGTGGAAGGCGTTGGCGTGGATGATCGTTTCGTGGTCGCGCATCATGCCGACGTGGCCTTTCCAGAAGACGAGGTCGCCGCGTTGCAGGGTTGCTGGATCGGTGGCGGGGAAGGCCGTCTGTTGCAGGTCGCTGTCGCGGGGGCAGGGGATGCCGCAGGCGGTGAGGGCCGTCTGGACAAGGCCGGAGCAGTCGATGCCGGTGCCGGTGTCGCCGCCCCAGAGGTAGGGCGTCCCGAGGAACAGCTCGGCGATGGTGGCGGGATCGCTAGGCGTTTCGGTAACGGGGGCGACGTGTTGGCGGGGGATGAACACCTCCACATGCCGCAGGAAGTCGTCGTTTTCCGGGGTCAAGGCCATGCGGCTGCCAAAGCTGAATGGCCCGATCTCGGGCGATTTGATGTCGGGGGCGGCGTACATGTGCGCAAGACGCGTGATGACCTTGTGCGTGGGCGGGGCCGGATCGCCAAGCAGGGGGGCGCGGACATAGCCCACGTAGCCGTCCACCGGGTCAAAGCCGAAGGCGTGATCGTCTTGCACGTCGAGCACGGTAAAGGCGTGGCCCATCAACAGTTGCTTGTCGCGCCCTTTGCCCGGCTGGGCGCAGAGGTCGGCCCAGGGCGCGCGGACGATCTGCGGCGCGCCGTCGGTAAAGCTATCCGCCTGCACCGTGCCGATGAGCGTGCTGTGGGCGACGTGGGCGTTGGCCGCCAGGAAGCGGCGGTCGGTCATAGCGCGAGGATCGATGGCAGGGACGCGAAGAGGGCGCGGGTGCCCTGCCCGACGCCACCTTTGGGGCGCGCGGGCGCGGCGGTGGATTGCCAGCCGTAGATGTCGAAATGCACGTAGCGCGAGCTGTCGACAAAGCGGCGCAGGAACAGGGCGGCGGTGATCGACCCCGCGAACCCGCCCTTGGGCGCGTTGTCGAGATCGGCAATGCCCGGTTCGATCATCGTCTCGTAGGGCGCGTGGAACGGCAGGCGCCAGACCGGGTCGGCCTGTGCTGCAGCGGCCTGTTCGAGTTCCGCGGCGATGGGTTTGCTGTCGGTGTAATAGGGCGCGAGGTCCGGGCCCACGGCGACGCGGGCCGCACCCGTGAGCGTGGCCATCGAGATGATCAGGTCGGGCGCGTCCTCTGCGGCCAGCGCGAGCGCGTCGGCCAGCACGAGACGGCCTTCGGCGTCGGTGTTGTTGATCTCGACCGTGAGGCCCTTGCGGCTGGTCAGGATGTCGCCCGGCCGGAACGCATTGCCCGCCACGTTGTTTTCCACCGCCGGGATCAGCACGCGCAGCCTGACACCCATGCCGCTGGCCATTATCATATGCGCCAGCCCCAGCACGTTGGCGGCCCCGCCCATGTCCTTTTTCATCAGGCCCATGGACCCGCCGGGTTTCAGGTTCAGCCCGCCGGTGTCAAAGCACACGCCCTTGCCCACCAGCGTCAGTTTCGGCCCGGTGTCGCCCCATGTCATGTCGATGAGGCGCGGCGCCTTTGCGGCGGCGCGGCCCACGGTGTGGATCAGCGGATAGTTCTGGTCGAGCAGGGCGTCGCCGGTGGTCACCGTGATCTGCGCGCCGTGTTCCGTGGCGAGATCGCGGGCGGCCTGTTCCAGTTCCGGCGGGCCCATATCGGCGGCGGGCGTGTTGATCAGCGTGCGTGTCAGCGCCTCGCCCTTGGCCAGCATCTCGACCCGGGGCGCGTCGATGTCGCGCGGTGCGATCAGGCGGGCCTGCATCGGGCTTGCGTCCTTGTACCGGTCAAACCGGTACATGGCGAGGAGCCAGCCCAGCGCCTCGACCTCGGGGGCCGCGCCGAGGGGCCAGCTGTCGATGCGGTAATCGCCCGCGGGCAGCTTTGCCGCCCCCGCCGCGAGGTGAAAGCGGGCACGCGCCCGGGCGGCTTCGGTGCCAAAGCCGACGGCGGCGGCGGTCACCTGACCGTCGTCACCGGGCAGCGCCAGCGCCTGGCCCAGTGCCCCGGTAAAGCCCATGGACCGCGCCCACGCCGCCTGCGCCGCCGGGAGGCCGGTCACGAAGGCTTCGATCTCATCCTCGGGCACGAGGTGCAGCGGGATGGCGTGAGCCGTCGTGTCGCCCGTGTCGGATGCAGTCTCGGATACGCTATCGGCGGCAATGTCGGGGGCAAAGGCAAGGGGCATGTGGGCACCTGATTGTGAGGATGCCCCAGAGCCTAGCCCCTTTGCCGTCCGCTGCAAGCGGGATCAGATGGTGATGTCCTGCAAGTCCCAGATCGCCGTCAGCGAGCGTTCGCCGGTGCGCATCAGCCGAGCCAGCGTGGCGCCCAGTGCCACCGGGTCGCTTTGGTCGATGCAGGTGGTCACGTCACCGGCCACGCGGGCCAGCAGGTGCATGCCGATCTGGTCGGCGATGGCGATCAACGAGCGCGCCGCCTTGCGCAGTTCGTCCATCTCGCCCGCGCGGTAAAGCCTGTCGCAATGGGCCATGCGCAGCGCCAGTTCCTCCATGGCGCGGCACACCACGTCCTCGGCCCCGATGTGGCCCATGTCGCTGTAAAGGGTCCCCAGCTGGTCATGGTCCACATGCACCGGCTCCTGCGGCCTGATATATGATACGGTCATCGATCACTCACCTTGTCTTGCCAATCCAATGGCGCGCCCCCACGGCACGGACACCTGTGGCACAGGGAGTGTTCCCAAATGGTTATGCCCGCCCCTTCTTTTCCCTCGAATTTGTGACGAATACCGGGTAATCGACCTGCCAAAGATCGACTGGAAAGGCCGCCCATGCACCGCGTCAAACCGTTGCCCGACTATTTTCTGCAGCGTTATCAAGCGTGGAAGGCCACGACCTACAGCCAGAACCAGGCGTGGTATCAGCGGCTTGCCACCGAAGGGCAGCGGCCCAAGGCGATGATCATTTCCTGCTGTGACAGCCGGGTGAACGTCACGTCGATGTTTCTGGCCGACCAGGGTGAATATTTCGTGCACCGCAATATTGCCAACCTCGTCCCGCCCTATGAGCCCGATGGCAAGCATCACGGCACCTCGGCGGCGGTGGAATACGCGGTGACCGCGTTGCGGGTGGCGCATATCATCGTGATGGGCCATTCCGGCTGTGGCGGGGTCAAGGGGTGCATCGACATGTGCGCGGGCCGGGCGCCGGATCTCAAGGACAACACCAGCTTTGTCGGCCGCTGGATCGACATCCTGTCGCCCAAGTACCCGGAGGTCGAGCACATCGAGGACCCCGCCGAACAGGCCGACCGGATGGAAGAGCTGGCGGTGGTCACGTCGCTGGAAAACCTGATGACCTATCCCTTTGTCGAGGCGCGGGTGAACGACGGGTCGCTGTCGCTGCACGGGGTGCGCACCGATATCGGTGACGCCAGCCTGACCGAATTCTGTTTCGACGCGCAGCGGTTCAAGCCGATCTGATGGACGGGATCCTGAGCCTTGCCGCGGCGAACCTGCTGTCGCCGATCATCCTGAGCTTTGCGCTTGGCGTGGCGGCGGCGCTGGCGAAATCCGATCTGAACATCCCCGAGGCCGTGGCCAAGGGCATGTCGATCTACCTGCTGTTTGCCATCGGTTTCAAAGGCGGGGTGAGCGTGGCCGATCACGGCATCGACGGCACGCTGGCCCTGTCGCTGCTGGCGGGCATCGCGCTGTCGGCGATCCTGCCGATCATCGCCTTTGGCCTGCTGCAGGTGATGGGCAACCTCAGCCGGTTGGATGCAGCCGCGGTGGCCGCACATTACGGCTCGATCTCGATCGTGACATTCGTGGCAGGCACCTCGGTGCTGGAGAGCGCAGGCATCACCTCCGAAGGGTACATGGTCGCCGTAGCCGCCGCGATGGAGGCGCCTGCGATCCTGTCGGCGCTGTGGCTGGTGTCGCGCGGGGGCGACAGCCGGCGCATGGACGGCGCGCTGATGCGCGAGATCATGCTGAACGGGTCCATCGTGCTGCTCGTTGGCAGTTTCCTGATCGGCTGGGTCACCGGTGCCGAGGGGCTGGCCAAGATCGAGGCGTTCATCGTGTCGCCGTTTCAGGGGGTGCTGTGCCTGTTTCTTCTGGACATGGGTCTGGTGGCGGGCCGGGGCCTGCGCGGCGGGTCGGGCGTGCTGCGCCCCGGGGTGCTGACCTTTGGCATGGTGATGCCGCTGGTGGGGGCGACGCTGGGGCTGGCCACGGGCATCCTTCTGGGCCTCAGCACCGGCGGCGTGGCCTTGTTGATGACGCTGTCAGCGTCGGCGAGCTACATCGCCGTACCCGCCGCCATGCGCGTGGCCCTGCCCGAGGCGAACCCGTCGATCTACCTGACGCTGTCCCTGGGCGTCACGTTCCCATTCAACCTGACCCTGGGCCTGCCGATGTACGTGGCGGTGGCGCAGGCTGTGACGCAAGGATAGCGACATGCAGACCCACAAGGCCAAACGCGTGGCGATCATCATCGAACAGGTCATGCAATCGCGCCTGACCGACGCGCTGGAAGAGGCGGGGGTGACCGGCTTTACCATCCTGCCGGTGCTGGGCGGGTCGGGCCGGTCCGGCGCCTGGAGCCGCGAGGGTCAGATCAGCCGCGGCACGGGTATGGTGCAGGTGGTGTGCATCATCCGCCCCGAACGTCTGGACGACATGCTGGACGCCGCCTTTGCCGTGGTCGAACGCCACATCGGCGTGGTCAGTGTGAGCGACTGCGAAGTGCTGCGCGCCGAACGGTTCTGACCCGTCCGCTCATCAAGGCCTGACGGCCTCTCTTCGCTCGGGCCCGGCGCAGCACCAAGTCCCCCTTCATCTTGCCAAAAAACTCCCCCCGGAGGGTCGCTCTGCCAGAAGCGCCCTACCGCAGAACCTTGTCCTCGGGCCAAGTAATCACCGTATCCACGGTGACGCGCGCCGTCTCTCCCGCCGCCACGTTCAGATCCCAGCCCAAAATCCCGCGCCGGTCGTCGATGCCGTCGACATCCGGAGCGGGTGTCGCGGTCCAGTTGATCACGAGGTCTTCCTGTTCGGAGAACGGCACCGCTTCGCGCAGCTCTACCGGCCAAGCGCGATTGGTGAGGTTTTCCACCTCGAGCCGGATGCGCTCGCGCTGTTCGTTCGAACGCGAGATCAGGCCGCGGTCGCCTTCGTTGCGGTCCAGCACCGTGCGGGTCAGCCGCAGGCCTTCGATCGCGCCAAAGAAGATCTCGGTGTTGGCGTTGGGCGGCAGCAGGTCCAGCACCGTCGCGCCGATATTTTGCGCGCCGACATAGAGCTGCGCTTGACCGGGCAGCAGGATTTCCCCGGTCGTGTTGGTCAGCGCCACTTCGCGGTAGGCCGTGTCGTCGCGCAGGGGCACGGCGCGGGCGGTCAGCGTGCCGTCGAGGATCAGCGTATCGAGGGCCACCAGCAGCACGTCTTCGTCCGCGCGCACGGTGACACGGCCCGGCAGCACGTAGCGGACGCCCACGCCGCTGAGGTCGACGGCGACGCCGGAGGCTTCTTCGACGATTACAGGGGCGGGCGCGGCGATGTCGGCGGCCCCGAGGGAGCGTTGCAGGGTGACGGCGGGGGCGGCCTTGTCCTCGATCCGGCGGCGCAGGCTGGGCAGCACGCTGGGTTCGGTGCGGCGCGCGAGGTTCAGGGTCGACACGGTGATCGCCACGTCGGTCCAGTGTTCGGCGCCCCATTGCGAGATGCCGATGCTGCGGTCGATCTGCACGCTGTCGTCGTCACCGAGCGTGACGGTGTAGAACGGCCGCCAGCCCGCGCCCTGCGAGACGTAGGCCAGCCGGATGTCACCCGGACCCGCTGCAGGCACCGTGACCGCAAGATCCAGCGTGGCGGGGCGGTCGTTGGGCGGGGTGACAGCGTCGAGCGCCGCCTGCGCCTGTTCCAGCGCAAAAATCAGGTCGGGCGATTGCCGTTCGAGCAGGCGCACCTGTGCTTGTGCGGCGGCGATGGCGGCGCGCGCGGCGGTGCCGTCGCTGGCGATGAGTTGGCCAATGGCGCGCAGGGCGTCGGCGTCGGGGGCGGCGTTGTCGGGCAGGTCCAGCCCGGTGAGAAAGTCGATCTGGTCCTGGGCCGCCTGCGCCTGCGCACGGGAGCGGGTGATCGCGTCACGGTGCGCTGCCAGCGCATCCTCGGCGGCATCAAGGGCGGCGCGGGCCGCCAGCCAGTCGGGCGTGCGCGGCGCGCGGTAGGGCCCGGTGCCATCCGCCAGCCAAGTGCGCGAGGTGATCCGGGCGCCGTTGAGGTCCACGTCGATGCTGTTGACGGCAAGCTCGGGGTCCAACCCTTCGATCCGCAGGGTGTGATCGCCTGCGGGCAGGTCAAACGTGCCGGTGCGGGTCACAAGCGCGCCGCTCGCATAGACCGTGATATCGGTGATCGGGGCGGTGACCGGCAGGATGTCAGCAAGCCCCGGCAGGGGCAACAGGGCGAGGCAGAGGGTCAATGCGCGCATGGAAAAGGGCCTTTTGAATGGAACTGGGGTCAGGGTGCCGCGATTGGCGCCGGGACGCAAAGGGGAAATCGTACCGTTAGCGTGGCGTTAACCACGCAGGCGCAGGGTGCGAGCATGGAGTTTGAGCGAATCGACATTGCCTTGCAGCCGACCCTGCGTGCCGCCGCCGAGGCGCTGGCGCGCAAGCGGGATGTCACGCTGGGGCATCTGGTGCGGCAGGCGCTGGAAGACGAATTGAAACGGGCCGTACCGAAGACGCGCACATGCGCGGATGAGGGGCTCGTCGCGCGCTTGCAGCGGCTCCTCGCTGGGGACTTTGCCGCCGCCACAGGCTGGGACGATCTGGACCGGGCGCTGGCGGCCAAGGGGTTTGCGGTGCAGCCCGCCGGTGGCGGGCTGGTGGTGGTCGACGCAGGCGGTAAGCGGATGTGCAAGAGCTCGGAACTGGGCTTTGGCTATGCCCGGCTGGTGCGGCGGTTTCACGCCGCGATGCCCGGCCATCCGCACCGGATGCAGCATCTGCTGGAAGACGACCCCGAGGATTTCGAGGTGATCAAGCCGTTTTAAGGCAAGCGACGGGCCGCAGCATTGCGGCCCGCTGTGTTTTGACAGGTGGCCGGCGTCAGATCCGGCGCTGCGGCCCTAGCCCTTTTTCAGCACCCGATTGCCCAGAAGCTCGGCGATCTGCACCGCGTTCAGCGCCGCCCCCTTGCGCAGGTTGTCGCTGACGCACCAGAAGTTCAGGCCATTGTCGATCGTCGAATCCTGCCGCAGGCGGCTGATGAACGTGGCAAAGTCACCCACGCATTCGATCGGCGTGACGTAGCCGCCGTCTTCGCGCTTGTCGATTACCATGATGCCGGGGGCCTCACGCAGGATATCGCGGGCTTCGTCCTCGTCGAGGAACTCTTCGGTCTCGATATTGATCGACTCCGAGTGACCCACGAACACCGGCACGCGCACGCAGGTTGCCGTGACCTTGATCTTGGGGTCGACGATCTTTTTCGTCTCGGCGACCATTTTCCATTCTTCCTTGGTCGAGCCGTCGTCCATGAAGACGTCGATATGCGGGATCACGTTGAAGGCGATCTGCTTCTGGAACTTTTTCACCTCGATGTCCGAGGTGGGGTTATAGACCGCCTTGGTCTGGTCCCAGAGCTCGTCCATCCCCTCCTTGCCCGCGCCGGACACGGATTGGTAGGTGCTGACCACCACGCGCTTGATCGTGGCGCGGTCGTGCAAGGGCTTCAGCGCCACCACCATCTGCGCGGTCGAGCAGTTGGGGTTGGCGATGATATTTTTCTTGGAATACCCCTCGATCGCGTCGGCGTTCACCTCCGGAACGATCAGCGGCACGTCGGGGTCGTAGCGGTAGAGCGACGAGTTATCGATCACCACGCAGCCCGCCGCCGCTGCCTTGGGCGCGGCTTTCTTGGTCGCGTCGGACCCGATGGCAAAGAGCGCCATGTCCCAGCCGGTGAAATCGAATGTGTCGAGGTCTTTGGTCGTCAATGTCTGCTCGCCAAAGGACACTTCGGTCCCCAGGCTGCGGCGGCTTGCCAGAACGGCAATCTCATCCACGGGAAACTGGCGCTCGGCCAGGATATTCAGCATTTCGCGGCCCACATTGCCGGTGGCGCCCGCGACGACGACACGATAGCCCATCATTCTCTCCTTTGGGTGTGTGAGCGCGCCTTACACCCGAATCCCCTCAGGGGAAAGGGTGCGGGCGCTGCATTGCAGAGACAGGCGCCTGTTGGGCGTGCTAAGGCTGGCCAAATGGCAACAGAGGCGTGCGATGTTTTACGATAATTTGCCGCGGCAAGAGCAGTTTGCCGCACTGGCGCTGGACGCGGCCTATACTCCATTGCCCGATGATTGGGTCGTGGGCGTGTCGGATATCGTCGGCTCGACCAAGGCGGTGGCCGAAGGGCGATACAAGACCGTGAACATGGTGGGGGCGGCCGTGATTTCGGCCCAGATCAACGCCAGCGGCGGGCGGGCGTTTCCGTATGTGTTTGGCGGCGATGGGGCGGGCTTTGCCCATCCGGGGGAGTTTGCCGAAGACGCGCGCGATGCGCTCGCGGCAGTGCAGGTTTGGGCGAAGGAGGAGTTTGGTCTTGATCTGCGGGTGGGATTGTTTCGGGTCGCCGACATTCGGGCCGCGGGGTTTGACGTGGCGGTGGCCCGGTTCCGGGCCAGTGACGCCGTGGACTATGCGATGTTCGCGGGCGGCGGCGTGGCCTGGGCCGAGGCGCAGATGAAAGCTGGCGTGCGCACCGTGCCGCTGGCCGCGCCCGGCACGCAGCCCGACCTCGAAGGGTTGAGCTGTCGTTGGAGCCACATGAAGGCGCGCCAGGGCACCATCCTGTCGGTGGTGATTACCCCCGAAGCCGGGGCCGCGCCTGATGCTGTGGCCGATGTGATCGCGCAGGTCCTCGACATCGTGCGGCATCTGGACCGGGGCGGGCACCCGGTGCCGGCCGAAGGCCCGGCGCTGGGATGGCCCAAGGGTGCCACCGAGATGGACACTCACGTGATGGGCGCCGACGGGGTCAAACCGGGGCGGATCAAGGTCGTGGCCGAGATCCTGCTGGCCTGGTTGTTTCTGCGGTTTAACATCAAGTTGGGCGGATTCGATCCCGGGCACTATCGTCGCGCGGTCGGGCAGAACGCGGATTTTCGCAAGTTCGATGACGGGCTGAAGATGACGCTGGATTGTGACGCCGACACTGTAGCGCAGTTGCGAAGCGTGCTGGACGCCGCGCAGGGTGTCGTGCGGTATGGCCTGCACACGCAGGACGAGGTGATGATGACCTGCATCGTGCCATCGGTGACCCGCGACGATCACGTCCATTTCGTGGATGGCGCGGCTGGCGGGTACACGCAGGCGGCGGTGGGGCTGAAGGGCAGTTAGCCAAAGGCTGCACCTTGCAGCCAGATCAGCGACGGATATGCCGCCGCCCACGCCCAGACAAAGCGGTTCAGGCCGAAGAGGCACGCATTGGCGATGTGAAACAGCATGGTCACGATGAGCGCAGCGAAGAGCGTGCCCTGATGGATCAGCGCGAGCGGGAAGAAGACTTCGAGCGCGATCACTGCCCATGAGGCGGCGCGCAGAAGTTGCGGGTGACGGGCCAGCGCGCGCAGGTTTTCGGCGACCGGGTAGGCGGAAAAGGCAAAGACATCCCGCAGTGCCGTGCCGCTGCGCCAGTCGGGGTTCTGCAGTTTGACCTTGCCCGAGATGAAATAGGACAGCACCAGTTGAACCGCGACATAGCCCAGCGCAAAAGGTGCCGCCGCGGGCACCCACGCCGCCAGCGTCAGCCCGAACAGCACCAGCAGCCCCATGCGGTCGCTGCCGCCGTTGTACGGCCCGTCAAAACGGTGGAGCATGACCAGCGCGTGCAAAACTAGCGCCAGCAGGGCGAGGTGCGGGACCACGCCCACCAGCAGCAGACCTGCGCCCACACAGCGGGGCGCCATCAGCGCCTTTTGGCGCAAAGGGCCGAACATGTGTTCGGCGCTGCTTTGCAGAAACGCGAGGGCGAGCAGCACCTCGGACGCGCGCAGGGCGGCATCGAGGGTCATGGCGGGAACGGGTCCGAGAGATAGGCGACCTCGTGCGCGGGCGCGCCGTTCTGATCCCAGACAAAGATCACGCGAAACCGCAATGGCGCGCCTGTGCACCCCGCCACGCGACGGACGCGGGCGCGGATTTCGGCCACGCTGTGATCGGTGGGAGTGTCGTCGATCCGTTCGGCGCAGCTGACCATAAAGAGCGCGTCGTTGCGCTGCGGGTTCCAGAACAGGCGGGCCAGCATGTGCCCCAGCCCCAGCCGCACGGGCGGCGGGAACAGTGGCTGCCAGCCCTGCCCCGCGGACCATTCAATGCGCGGCGAGGCTTCCACCGTTTTGAAAAACCGCCACGCGGGCAGCAGGATCGGCAGGACAAGCAGGAGAAGGCGCATGGCGCATGAGATACCGACGCCGGTTGCAGCTTGGTTAATGACGCTCTAGCAATCGGGCATGGCCCTGTTTCATCTCGCTTTCAACGTCACCGATCTGGATGCCACCCGCGCCTTTTACGGCGATCTCTTGGGCTGTGCCGAGGGGCGCAGCACCGACACATGGGTGGATTTCGATTTCTTCGGCCATCAGCTGAGCTGTCATTTGGGCACGCCCTTTGCCAGCGCGCCCACGGGCAAGGTGGGCGATGCGCTGGTGCCGATGCCGCATTTCGGGGCGGTGCTGCCGATGGCGGACTGGCGCGCGCTGGCCGAACGGTTGGAGGGGCAGGTGAATTTCATCCTCGCCCCGCAGGTGCGGTTTGCCGGGCAGCCGGGCGAACAGGCCACCATGTTCTTTACCGATCCGTCGGGAAACCCCGTTGAGATCAAGGGGATGGCCGATCTGGACGGGGCGTTCGCGACATGAGCGTGAATGTGCTTTTTGCCGCCACCGCCGAGCGGTGGGATGTCTACGGCGATCTGCTGCCCGCGGCTTTGGCCGAGGCGGGGATCGACGCGCATGTGGCAACGGAGATGGACCCGGCAGAGGTCGATTACATCGTCTATGCGCCGAATTCAGCGTTGCAGGATTTCACGCCCTACACGCGGCTGAAGGCGGTGCTGAACCTATGGGCCGGGGTGGAAACCGTCGTGGGCAACCCGACCCTGACCGTGCCGCTGTGCCGGATGGTCGACCCGGCGCTGACCCA
>JBCBCR010000063.1:0-15169 GCA_038530495.1 Pseudomonadota bacterium
CGCGCCGGGAACCGCCGCTCGCCCGTGACGCGCAGCATCATGTCGACCGCGTCAGGTTCCAGCCTTGAAGCAAGATCGGTCACCGTCGTGGTGCCCGTGCGCACGCACAGCTTGGCAAAGGCGCGCAATCCCTCCTCGTCCGCGTCTGTGGCCGACCGGTTGAACCCCACATGCGGGGCCACGGGCATGTAGACCTCCGGCCCCTTCAGCACGCCGGTGGGCAAACCATCATCCCCCAGCGGAATGCCCGGATGGTTGATCCCCGCGCGCATCAGTCCCGCCAGTTCCAGCGCCTTGGAATTGACGTACATGATGTGGCCCGAGGCGTGCAGCACACCCACGGGCCGCGTGGCAGACACGGAATCGAGCCCTTCGCGGTCCATCACCGCACCGTCCATGTAGATCGGGTCCAACTGGAAACCGCCAAGTGCCGCGTCCGGGTCATCCAGCCGCGCCTCGGCCTCGCGCAGCCGCGCCAGCACGTCGTCGATGGATTTGACCCCTGGCCATGTGCGCCCGTCAGGATCGGTCCGGTCAAAGAAACCGCAATAGACCTTGCGCCACAGCGTGCCCTCCATCGCGTGGGCATGCCCTTCGACAAAGCCGGGCATCAGCACATTGTCGGCAAAGCGGTCGTCGAGCGTGTAGTCACCCCAGCCGTCCAGCTCTGCCAGCGTCCCCGCGCCCAGGATACGACCATCGCGTACAGCCACGTGGCTCACCTCGGGGCGGCGGGGGTTCATGGTGATGATCTTGCGCGCGGCAAAAATGGTGATGTCTGACATTTTGCTCGTCCCCCGATACCGCCGAAATTCAACGCAGTGCCCGACGCTCTTGTCAATCGGTTGTGAAAATCGCTTTCGCGTTTCGCGATTTGTCGACTAGGCTTTGGAAAAAAGCAAAAGTCATAGGGAGACAGTTTATGAAACACGTGATCAAGGGGCTCGTCGCCTCGGCGGCCCTCGCGGGCCTTCTCGGGACAGCCGTTCTGGCAGACGACCCGAGACAGGGCGGCACGCTGGTGACCGTGCTGGGGTCAAACCCGCGCACGCTGAACGGGGCGGTGCAATCGGGCATCGTCACGGGCTATCCGGCAGCGCAACTCTTTGCCTCGCCCATGCGCTATGACGAGGATTGGACCCCGCAGCCCTACCTGGCTGAAAGCTGGGAGGTCAGCGACGACGGCCTGTCGGTCACGCTGAACCTCGTGCAGGACGCCGTGTTTCACGACGGCCAGCCGATCACGTCCGAAGACATCGCGTTCTCCGTCGACGTGATCAAGGCCAACCACCCGTTCAAGACCATGTTCGCGCCGGTGGAATCGGTCGAAACCCCGGACGAGCACACCGCCATCCTGCGCCTGTCGCAACCGCACCCGGCGCTGATGCTGGCCATGTCGGGCCAGCTGATGTCGATCCTGCCGAAACACATCTACGGCGACGTGCCCGTGGAAGAGGTGAAATCCCACCCCCGCAACAACGAAAACGTGGTGGGCTCCGGTCCGTTCAAGCTGGTGGAGTTCAAATCCGGCGAACACGTGATCCTCGAACGGTTTGACGATTTCTTCATCGACGGGCGCCCCTACCTTGACCGCGTGGTGATGCGCATCATCACCGACGTGTCCGCGCGCACCATCGCCTATGAAAACGGCGAGGTGCAGATGGGCGCCTTCGAAAGCGTGCCCACGATGGTCAACCGCTTGAAAAAGGTCGACGGTCTGACCGTCACGCCCGAAGGCTACGGCGCGATCGGCCCGCTCGACTGGCTGGCGATGAACACGGGCGGCGACGGACCGCTGTCGGACAAACGCGTGCGCCAGGCCATCGCCTATGCGGTGGACAAGAATTTCATCCAGAACGCGCTCATGCAGGGCACCGCCGCCGACAGCCGCACCGGCATTCACCCCGACAGCCCGTTCTACAATGCGGACGTGCCGACCTATGACGTCGATCTCGACAAGGCCAACGCGCTGCTGGACGAGGCCGGCTTTCCAATGGACGGCGACAGCCGCTTTGGCCTGACCATCGACTTTGGCTGGCCGGGCGTGAAGCCGCAGGTGGAATACGTCAAGGCCGCGCTCAAAAAGGTCGGCATCGACGTCGAGGTCCGCGCCAGCGCCGACTTCCCCACATGGGCCAAGCGCATGGGCGAGATGGATTTCGACATGAGCTGGGACACCGTGTTCAACTGGGGCGACCCGGTGATCGGCGTGCACCGCACTTATGACAGCACCAATATCGGCAAGGGCGTGTGGTCCAACACCCAAGGGTTCTCGAACGCGCGGGTGGATGAGCTGATGGCCATGGCCGCCGTGGAAACCGACCCGGCCAAGCGCGCGGAGCTTTACAAGGAATTCCAGGCCATCATCGCCGAGGAACTGCCGGTCTATCACACCAACACACTGCCCTATCACACGGTCTATGCCGACAACGTCGGCAACCCGCCGCTGGGCATCTGGGGCACGTCGACACCGATCGACATGACCTATCTCAAGGACTGACCCCAACCGGACCCTCTTCGCGCCTTGGCAGACGCTCATCGGCGCGAAGAGGGCCCAAAGGGTCCGATGAGCATCCCCTGACTTGAGCTTTCTGCAAAACCTCCTGATCCGGTCCATGTACGCAGCACTCCTGCTGCTTGCGGTGCTGGTGCTGAACTTTTCGCTCATGCACCTCGCGCCCGGTGACGTGGCCGACACCATCGCGCAATCCGCAGGCGGTGCCGACCCCGAGGTCATGGCCCAGATCCGCGCCGAATACGGGCTGGATCAGCCCTTTCTGGTGCAACTTGGCCGCTATATCGGCGGCGTGCTGCAGTTCGATCTGGGCTATTCCTATTTCTACAACCGCCCCGTCACCGACCTGATCCTCGAACGCCTGCCCGCGACACTGCTTCTGGTGTTCACGGCCCAGATCTTTGCGCTGGTCCTCGGCGTCTTTCTCGGCGCGCTGTCGGCGCAGAACCCCACCGGCCCGCTCAGCCACCTCGTCACCTTCGTGGCCCTCTTCGGCTATTCTGCGCCAGTGTTCTGGACCGGCATCCTGCTGCTGATCGCGTTTTCGCTGAACATCCAGTGGTTCCCGGTCGCGGGCATGCGCGACGTCACGGTCGAAGGCGGCTTCTGGGTCATCGCCGCCGACATCGCGCGCCACCTCGCGCTGCCAATGATCACACTGGCGTCGATCTTCGTGGCCCTCTACTCGCGCCTGTCGCGCGCCACGATGATGGAGGTGCTGCAATCCGACTACGTGCGCACCGCCCATGCCAAGGGGCTGCCGATGCGCCAGGTGGTCTATTCCCACGCGCTCTCGAACTCCATGGCCCCGGTCGTGACGCTCGCTGGCCTGCAGTTCTCCGCCGTGATCTCGGGCGCCGTGCTGGTCGAGGCGGTGTTCAGCTGGCCCGGCCTCGGCACGCTAGCCTTCCAGTCGATCATCGCCCGCGACACCCCCACCATCCTCGGCATCCTGTTCTTTTCCGCCCTCGTGGTGATCGTGGGCAATCTGCTGACCGACCAGGTGCTGCGCGCCATGGACCCGCGCATCCGGGGGCAAAGCGGATGAGCGACCCGACCGTGACCGAGCCCACAGCGATCTCCCGCCACCCGGCGACCGAGGCATGGATCAATTTCCGCCGCAACCGCGCGGCGCTCTTTGGCCTCGCCACGCTGACGCTGATCATCCTCGCGGCAATCTTCGGCCCGATCCTCTACCCCACCGACCCGTTCGACATGGTCTGGGCGCCGTTCTCGCCGCCGGGCCAACAGGGTTTTTTGCTGGGCACCGACTATCTGGGCCGCGACCTCTTTGCCATGCTGCTGTCGGGCGCACGGGTCAGCCTGCTCATCGGCGGCACTGCCGCCCTTGTGTCCATCGTCATCGGCGTCACCCTCGGTGCTGTCGCCGGTTTTTTCGGCGGCATCGTCGAGGAAATCCTCATGCGCTTCACCGAGTTCTTTCAGGTCCTGCCAACGCTGCTCTTTTCCATGGTCATCGTGGCGCTGTTCGGTGCGTCACTGCCCATGATCACGCTGGCCATCGGCATCGTCAGCTGGACCGCCGTGGCGCGCATCACCCGCGCGGAATTCCTGCGCCTCAAGGAACTGGAATTTGTCCTCGCCTCCCGTGCACTCGGCGCCTCGCGCGGCAAACTGATCTTCCGCATCATCCTGCCCAACGCCGCCCCGCCGATCATCGTGCAATCGGCCCTCATGGTCGGCTCCGCCATCCTGTTCGAGGCCGGGCTCAGCTTTCTCGGCCTCACCGATCCCAACGTGGTCAGTTGGGGCCAGATCATCGGCTCGAACCGTCAATACATCCTCGACGCCAGCTACACCGTCACGATCCCGGGCCTTGCGATCTTTGTCACCGTGCTCAGCATCTCGCTGATCGGTGACGGCATGAACGACGCGCTCAACCCGAAAATCCGCATGCGCTAGGCGCACCACGACCCTCAGCACCATCGACCGACACCAATGGGCGAAACCCTCGCGAGACCCCAAAGCCGCCACGGTTCAAAAAGGTGCAGGCGAGCCGCACCACCCAAACCGACGCTGCCCCAAGCAAGCACCCCGCGCAAAAAACCAAAGAAAAGGCGCGGACGAAACCGCTCACCCAAAGCCCCGTGCCGGTTCCAACCAGAACCCACACGCAGCGAAGCGTCTTCTCTCGGAGAAGCCCTTGATGCGCCCGTTCGAACAGAGTTCGAACTCAATCAAACAAACGGACGCGCCGATCGACATAAGGAGAATGGTGCGGGAGAAAGGAGAAACCGCTAACACGGGCTCTCGTCGTTTTCCTTTAAAAAACAACTGCCGCCTGCAAGTTGTGCAAGGGCTTTGGCATCTTCCCTTGGAAGAGCCTGTGGTGCGGTCGAGAAGACTCGAACTTCCACGGGTGTTACCCCACAGCGACCTCAACGCTGCGCGTCTACCAATTCCGCCACGACCGCACGTCTAGGCAGGATTGTCATCTACCCCCCTTCGCTGACCTTGCCAAGCCCATCTCAAAAAAAACCCGCGGCCCTGTGCCGTGTTTCTCCTGTGCACCGTGTCAGCCGCCGCGAGACGCGGTGCACACAACCGATACTGGCTCTGGACGGCCATGACATGTCACAAGAGCAACCCGGCAAAACAGCTTTACAACCTCAGGGAATGCAACGCATATTAATCCAATTAAATCATATGATTGGAAAAATAATGATTAAGACTTTGATGCACGCTGCGGCGGCCTTTGCCGTTTGTCTGATTGGCACAGCCGACGTTTCGGCACAGGACAAACGCACCGCGATCATCGTAGAAGGGAAAACGGCACAGGTATTGCCGCAGGACGTCAAACCACGCGAGCGACCGAAATTCGTCAAAGGGATAAACGACCTGCTCTTGTCGCTCGGCGAAGAGTACGCAGATCAGGCCGACGTCACACCCGGCGCCCCGTGTTCCCCACCCGGCGCCACAGGCACAAAGCAGACGACCAGGTCGGGTGAATGCACGGATGCAATCGGAAACCAGTTCGAATGCACCTGCACCTACACCAACACCTATACCTGTGAAAAACCACAGGGCAGCGAGCAGGTGCAGTGGAACTTCCAGAATGTCAGGCTGTCATTTTGCGTCGCGGTCGATCCGCAGCCCCTGAACTTCCAGTCCCCTTTGCAGTAACGGAAAACGCCCCGGCGGTTTGAGCCGGGGCGCATTCGTTCGTGTCGCAAGGCCATTCGGATCAATCCGTGATCGGCAGACCAAAGCTCGGCACATCGCAGGCGGGCTGCACCCGCCGCGTGGCGCCCTTGCAAATCCCGCGACAATCCCGTTCGCTCCTCCTCGAACACGGGACCCGAACGAGGGCGCTCGAAAACGGGCCACAGGAGGTTCAGATGCCAGCTCCCACTGACCACATCGCCGCGGTCCGAACCTATTTTGCGCTGATGTCCGCGTCGGATATCCCCGGGATCATCGCGCTTTTTGAACCGGACGCGCAGATCCACTCGCCGTTCCTCGGAACGATGCCCGCCCCGGATTTCTTCACCAAGCTCGGCAACGCCTCCCGCGCCAGCACGCTCACCGTGTTCGACGTGCTGCTTGGGGAAAGCGGCACCAGTGCCGCGGCCCATTTCGAATATGACTGGACCCTCGCCTCGGGCGACACGCTGCGGTTCCAGGGCGTCGACCATTTCCGCTTTGCCCCCTCGGGCCGTTTCGCGTCCATGTCGATCTTCTACGACACGCACCCGATCCGCGCCGCCGTCGGCGACAAATACGCCAACGCCTGACCCGACCCTCGCCGGTTTCGCGCCCCGGTCCCCCTTCTCTGTTTCAAAAAATCCTCGCCGGAGGCTCCCGCAGGTGCCGCCCGAACCGCCCGCCCGCATGCGCGCGCCACGCCCGACACACCTCCTCGACAGCGCACCGCCCAGGTCTTCTTCTGGCTAAAAATACCTCCGCCGGAGGCTCCCGCACGCGCGTCCAATGCCTCCGCCGGGCACGAAAAAACCCCGGTCGCACAGGCAACCGGGGTGTTCTGATTTCACCGGGCCGCGTGGCCCGCGCCAATCAATCCGTGATGGTCAATCCAAAGCTCGGCACACCAGAGGCGGGCTGCACCTGCGGCGTGGCCCCCAGCGCACTGGAATTGGTGCCCAGGCTCAGCGACGCCTTGCGCAGCAACTCCACCCGTTCGGGCTGACCGGGGGCAAAGACGGCGGGCGCACCCGCGTCAACCGCCTTGAGGCCCTGCGCGTACCAGACGCGCGCCGCGTCCACGCGCTGCGTGGTGCCAAAGCCCTGCGCCAGATGGTGACCCATCAGCTCGCCATAGACATGGTCGCCCATGGCATAGAGCATCAGCGCCGAACCCAGCGCCACGTCCATGTCATCGGTGCGATAACCGACACCCATGCAGATCTGCGCGGTACCCTTCAGCTGCGCGGGCGACATGCCCGTGGTCAGGATGAACCCGGCCACGTCGCTCACCACATCCTGCTGCGGCTTCAGCGCAAGGGCAGCCACATGCGGCTGCATCGCCGGGCCAAACTGCTGGCACTGCTGGGCGATCTGATCCGGGGTGAACCCCTGCACCTTGGCGATCATGTTCTCGGACGTGGCAATCGCATAGGTCCGGGCAAGGCAGAACTGCTCGTTCAGCGCCACGTTGGCATCCGTCATGGTGGCCGCCGTGGTGAATCCGCCATTGGTGTTGGTCAGCAGCGACACCGTGTTGCAATGGGACGCCAGCGACGGGCTGGCGCTTCCGCCCTGGCCCAGGAAATTAGGCAGGGCGCCACCGGCAGCAGCGCCACCGGCAGCCACCGTGGTGGTGGTGGTCGTGGTGGTGCCAGCGGCAGGTGCTGCGGCTTGCGGCGCCACCACGATGGTGGTGCCCGCCGGAGCCACGGGTGCCGTGGCCGCCACAGCGACGCCGCCCGCCATCTCCTGACGATAGGTCTTGAGCAACCCGCGCGTGCCATCCGGGTTGGCCGCGATCTGTTGGCTCACGGTATACCCACCGGCCTGCGCGCGATTATATGAGGTGATCAACAGGTTTTGCTCAAACGGGGTCAGCTGGCCCGTGGCCGGATAGCCAAGATAGGCTTGGTATGACGAAATGGCTGCGCGCGACCGGGCCCCCAACTGCCCGTCAACGCCGCCTGCATTAAACCCGAAATAGTTCAACGACGCCTGGATCTCCCGCCCTTCCTGCGTGGACGGCAGGCGCGGTTTGTAGGTGCGTGTGCTGGTGGAGCGCTTGCGCTGATGATTCTTGGTCGCCGCATGGCCGACGATCCCGCCAATGATCGCGCCCGCCACGAAATCGCCGGCATCCGCGGTCACCTTGGTGGCAGGCACCAGGGCGACGGACGCCGCGAGCAAAGCTGCAGTAACTGATTTGGTAAACATGTCATCCCTCCAAAAAAACTGGGCAAAGCGTACCACCCTGACCTGATTCGAGAAGTCACGTTTTCCCTACCCCTGCGCCCCGCGGGCGAATTGGGTGGTCTTGATCGTAACGCGCTGGAACGGCTTGGGAATATGCGCATGGCTGTGCTGCGGGCGCGTATCTCCAGCAGGTGCACGGCAGTATCTCGTGCAGGTGCACGGCAGTATCGCGCCGCCAATCGGCACTATACTGCACGGGCCTGCGTCACGCGCGCAGCCGCGCGCCCCATCACGCGCGCAGCCGCGGCCCCCTCTACGCGCGCAGCCGCGCGACACGCGCCACGGCAACACGCAGCACAGGGGACGCAACCCACACCAGCACCGCCGCCATGACGGCAAATCCCAGCTCGGGCGCATCCGGGATCAAGCTGCGCTGCAACACCCGTCCCGGCAACAGGGTAAAGGCCCCCGCAAGCACCACACCGCGAACATAAAGGCTTTCCATCACCGCGCGGTGGCGCGCCACGTCGCGCCGCCAGATCGCCCGCATCGCGACCCACAGACTGCCCAGCGCATAGACCGACAACAGATGAATGGGGCCCGCGCCAAAGGGCGTGAAACTGCTCGGGATCGCAAAGGACACCAGCGCCGCCCCTGCCAGCGCCACAACCCAGACGTATCCGACGCTCTTGTGCATCATGTCGCGTCGCTTGCGCCAAAGCGCAACAGGCCCCAGCGCCAGCGCCAACAGCGCCAGTAAAACATGGGCCTGCACCACCCACCCGGCTTGCATCAGCGGATCAGGGTTCATCATTTGCCTCCTCGTACATACACGCTGCGCGCGTGGCAGCCCTTGCCTCGCTCGCGCGTCTCTGGCACGAAAACGGTCAACCCCGCAGGCCTTGAACAACCCCGCATTCGTGGACCGCGCAGGAGAGTACGTGAAAAACAGCGCCCTACATCTCGCGCTTCGTGAAGTGCAGGCGGCTTTTGCCTCGGTCACGCTGTGGATCGTGCTGCTCGCGGTTGGCGTGGTCCTGTCGCTCAGCGGGGCCTTTGGCACCGGTGAAGCGCTGGCGGGCGTGCCGCGCACGCTTTACTGGGTTGGGATGGTCCCATTGACCTATGCGCTGGGCAGCCTGATTTCGGGCGTGCTGCGCCGCACCATGGCCACGCGCCCGCGCTGGCAGGTTGTCAGCGCGATCTGCATCGGTACCGGCGTGGGGGTCACACTGCTTGTGCTGGGGGTGAACACGGTGCTCTTTGGCTGGTTCTTCGAGGGCTGGCAGAGGGCTGTGATCTTTGCGCTGACCACGATCGCTGCGGCGTCGGTGGTGGCGCTGACCATCGACACCGTGCTCGACCGCCGCCCCGCCGAACAGGTGCCGCCCCCGATCATGGCCCGCCTGCCCCTGGCCAAGCGGGGCCAGCTGGTCTCGATGTCGTCGGTCGATCACTATGTCGACGTGGTCACCGACAAGGGCTCGGACCTGATCCTGATGCGCCTCAGCGATGCGATCCTGCTGACCGCGCCGGTGCCCGGGCTGCACATCCACCGCTCGCACTGGGTCGCCCGCGACCAGATCGCGGACGTAACCCCCGCCACCGGCAAGGCCAGCGTGACCCTGCGCGACGGCCGCACCCTGCCGGTGAGCCGCGGCAACCTCGCCAAGCTCAAGGAGGCGGGGCTTCTGCCCCGCTGACGCCATGGTCGACTGGATCACCAGCACCGGGCTGACCGATTACCGCGACGCCGAAGCGTGGATGGAGACGCGCGCCACCGCCATCGCCGCGGGCACCGCCACCGAATGCATCTGGCTGGTGGAACACCCGCCGCTCTACACCGCGGGCACGTCCGCGAAACCGGCTGACCTGACCGACCCTGACCGCTTCGCGGTCCACCAGACGCGCCGCGGCGGCCAGTACACCTACCACGGCCCGGGCCAGCGCGTGGCCTATACCCTGCTCGACGTGGGCAAACGCGGCCGCGACGTCCGCGCCTTTGTGCAAAGCCTCGAGGCGTGGGTGATCGCCACGCTGGCCGAGTTCAACGTCACCGGCGTGATCCGCGAGGGCCGCGTCGGCGTCTGGGTCGAACGCCCGGAAAAACCCCGCGGGCCGGACGGCGCGGTGCAAGAGGACAAGATCGCCGCCATCGGCATCCGCCTGCGCAAATGGGTCAGCTTTCACGGCCTGTCGATCAACGTGGACCCGGACCTGAGCCATTTCGACGGCATCGTGCCCTGCGGCATCTCCGAACACGGTGTGACCAGCCTCGTGGACCTCGGCCTGCCGGTGACGATGGACGACCTCGACGTCGCCCTCGCCCGCACCTTCCCCGACCACTTCGCCTGACCCGCCGCTCATCCGGGCCTGCGCCCCGTCTTCGCGACAGCCCCCACGAATACAGCCGAAGGCTGGATGAGCACATGATCCGCGCGAAAACAGCCAAACGCAGAACGCGCCCCCCTTGGCGCACGCACTATCCTCGGCTACGCTTCCCCCATTCCGGGAACCCCACCCCAAAAGGCCGATTTCATGCGCACCTCATTGACCACCCAGCCGCCCACGGACGTGCTCGGCGACCTGCTCGGCGCCACTTTCGATTTCACCGCCCTCGTGCTGCTCTTTGCCTTTTTCGCCGCCCTTCTCGTGGTGGCTCTGCTCGAACTGGGCCTGCGCCGACGGATCAACACCCGCGTGTACACGGACTGGTGGGACGGTTGGCAAAAGACCTTCAAACTCCGTGACGACGTACAAGCGCTCGAACACGCCCGCGCGTTCGATCCCAAACACGCCTACGTGTTCAGCCTACCCTACCGCCAGCTCACCGCCGCCTTCGCCCGCAACGCCCGCGCCCAACTGGACAAGACCGCACAGGACATCCGCGACGCCCGCGACGAGATTGCCCGGCTCAACGCCAAAGCCGAGCCCAGCAAGGACGACGCAGCCCGCATCGAACAGCTCGAAGAAGAGATTGCCACCATGACCACCGGCGAACGGCAGGCCGTGCAGGTCCAGGAAGACAGCACCACCCTGCAACAGCGCCTCGGCCACGTCTGGTTCCGCCGCAACTACCTGCTCTCGCTGCTCATGGCGCTGCTCATTGGCGGGATCATCTATATCACCCCGAACAAGTTCGACCCCGGCGCGGGCATCGCCCGCGAAGTGGCCTTTTGCTCCAGCGCCAGCCTTGAAGGCGATGGACCGCCCATCGCCGGGCCTATCGGCGTGCCGGTCCCCACCGCTGCCGTGAACCCCTGCCCGCCCGGCGAAACCCCGGTCTACGTCACCTCCTATCTCGACAACTCTATCTTCCTGATCCTTGCCATCTGCTTTTGCGCCGCGCTCGTGGCGCCGATCCTTGTTGATCAGATGGAACGCCGCCTACTCCTGCGATGACCACGCTGGACACATTCGAGGAAGACGACGCCGACGTCTCGGTCAAATCGCCCTTTGACCACGACGTGCTTGCGCGCGAGATGTGGTCCTACAGCGTCTGGACCCACCACCCCGACCCGCTCACCATCCTGCTGATCCACGGCTTTCGCACCGACGAAAAAAAGGCCTCGAAAAACTACAACACCTTCAAACGCAAACTGGCCGAGATCGACACGCGACTGGCCGACTGCACGCGCACGTTTTCCTGGCCGTCGCGGTCCAGCATTCTCGACGGCACCCAGTTCTTTCTGGCCAAGGACGAGGTGGCCCGCGAGGCCGGGCGCATGCTGGGCGATGGCATCCTGCTCGACATGGCGCTGCCGCGCGCGCGCCCGCGCGACTACGTGCTCGTGGCCCATTCTCTGGGCAGCCGCGTGGTGATGGAGGCGCTGGCCCGCATCCTCGACCAGCGCCCCGATGCCGGGCGACAGTTTCGCGTGCTGCTGATGGCCGCCGCCCTGCCGGTCGAGGATTTCGGCACCGAAACCGACATCACGCCCTACGCCCACATCGTCAAATCCATCGCCAGCGTGGACGTGCTGCACTCCACCAACGACAGGGCTCTGGGCATTGTGTTCCGCACGGGATACCTGGGGGCCACCTCGGGTGCGGTCGGTCGCGAAGGCAAGCCCGACCATGTCTGGGACCACTCCGCCGAATTCACCCCCTACCGCCACCGCCACTACTGGGCCGATGTCAATAACAAGGCGACGAACCACCTGGGCGACCTTCTCGGGTTCGAGGTGATCCGCACCATGGATGAGGGCGTGATGGACAATGGCGATGTGCTCGACGCGGGCGTTATCTGACCCGCGGATCGCGCCGCATAAGCAGCGTAAGGAATCCCCTACCCGCGCCAGAAAACCCTTGTCAGCGCCGCGCCCAACCGCCTACCCTTCACACGTGCACTATTTTGCGCACGCGTTTAAATTTCGAATTTTCAGAACCTTAGCCCTTTTCAAAAGGACCATTCCAATGACGATTTTCCGCTGCGCCGCGCTGTCGGCCGCACTCGCGTTCCCATTGTCAACCGCCGACGCCCAGACGATCAAGGACATCGCCCGCACAGGCACGGGCCTCGTGTCGGACCAGAAAACCGTCGTGGTGTCCGAGGACAGCCTGCTGCCCTTCGGCGACGGCTTTGCCAGCCGCGCACAGGCCACGCAGCTTTTGCAGGCCGAAGGTCTCAGCTATGTCGCGCATATCGCCTGTGACGCGCGCACCTGCACCGACGGCAGCGCCCCGGCCACGGGCGCGCCCGACCTGACCCAGTTCCAGATCACCGGCCTGCATCCGCGCCACGGGCTGCAAACCATTGTGCTGGTGGACGCCCCCTGCAAATCGGCCCGGCGCAGCCTGGGTGCGGCCACCGCGCGCGCTTCTGGCAAAACACCGGGATGCTTTGCCGATTTCACCGCCCCCATGCGCATCCGCCAGAACCTTGGCCACACCACCCATGTCGATGGCTGGACCACATGGGGCGTGTTCGAGATCGACCTGCCCCGCCGCGCCCGCGTCAAGACCAAGGACACCACGCGCAACAAGGGCAACGGCAAGGGCATCTGGCAGCACGTCATGACACTGACGCTGCAAAACAACGGCTACGGCTGGGCCCGCTTGTCCGACGGCGCCTACAACTATCTCAGGATGGAAACGACCGACGCCGATGGCACGGTGCTGTCGCTCTTGGAAAAGGAAAACCTGACGATCCCGTCCGTGGGCGGCGGCAACATCCCGTTTGATCCCGGCTCGGTCCTGCGGCCAAGCGACGTGGTGGGCAAACGCCTCAACCGCACGCCCGGCCAGATCCGCGGCAGCGGCAGCCGCAGTGGCGGCACCGCGCAAACCATATCGTCGCCCGTGGACGCCGAAACGCTCGCCTACTGCCAGGCCGTGTCCGCGGCCAAGGGCGACATCAAGCGCGCCGAAGACAGCAAGACGCTCGAAACCCTCGAAGCGGTCTACGAGGTCGCCACAGCCGGATACCAAGGCACCAAGCTCATCTTCAGCGAAGGCATGACCGCCGGCGGCGACGTCAAGGCGCTCGAACTCGGCAGCGCGCACACCGCCAGCGCCGAGGTTCAACTGGGCGAGATCGACCTGACCGACAACATCCGCCGCGATTACGAAGCCCAGGCCAAGGGGCTGGCAGCCTACGCGCTGCTCGGCTGTCTCGACGAACACGGGGTGCCCACCGGTCTCTCGCCCGAGGATCTGGGCCTGATCGCCTTCATGAATCACCTCGACGACACCGTCGAAGACCAGGCGCAAGAGTTCGAGATCATCGCGACCACCACCTTCGACGGCAGCGGCTGCGAAGCGGGATCCTGGGAAGAGGACAAAGAGGTCAACGGCCAGGTCTGCACCAACTACGTCAACATCCAGAAACGCGAAGACGGCACCTGCGAACGCACCGAGGTGCTGGTCTGCGGCGGCGACACGGTCAATCCGTGACTCTGCGTGCGCCGTGACATTTAACCCACCGTAAACGCATAAAAAACCCACATCGGGCGGGGCGCGGACCTCCCCTGCGCACCGCCCGACCCGTGCCCCGCAGCCGCGACAAAATCACCCGCACTTTGGCTGCTTCTGTGATTGAAGCGGTAACCCGTTCCCTCTAATACGGAATGAAGCTGGCACGCGGAGTGCGCGCGCGCTTTTACAGATCACTAGCCAGGAGGCACCGCAGCATGGCAGACGCAGCCATTCACGGGCACGAGCATGAGGACCAGCGTGGCTTTTTCACCCGCTGGTTCATGTCCACCAACCACAAAGATATCGGGATCCTTTACCTGATCACATCGGCCCTCGTGGGCTTTGTTTCGGTGGCCTTCACCGTCTACATGCGCCTCGAACTGATGGATCCGGGCGTCCAGTACATGTGCATGGAAGGCGCACGCCTGACGGCTGCGGCCGCGGGTGAATGTACCCCCAACGGGCACCTCTGGAACGTGCTGATCACCGGCCACGGCATCCTGATGATGTTCTTCGTGGTGATTCCCGCGCTGTTCGGCGGCTTCGGCAACTACTTCATGCCGCTGCAGATCGGCGCGCCGGACATGGCGTTCCCGCGCATGAACAACCTGTCCTTCTGGCTCTACGTCGCAGGCACCACGCTCGCGATCTGCTCGGTGCTGGCGCCGGGCGGCAATGGCCAGCTTGGCTCGGGCGTGGGCTGGGTGCTCTACCCGCCGCTCTCAACGTCCGAAGGCGGGATGTCCATGGACCTCGCGATCTTTGCCGTGCACGTCTCGGGCGCGTCCTCGATCCTCGGGGCGATCAACATGATCACCACCTTCCTGAACATGCGCGCGCCGGGCATGACGCTCTTCAAGGTGCCGCTGTTCTCGTGGTCGATCTTCGTGACCTCGTGGCTGATCCTGCTGTCGCTGCCGGTTCTGGCGGGCGCCATCACCATGCTGCTGATGGACCGCAACTTCGGCTTCACCTTCTTTGACCCCGCAGGCGGCGGTGACCCGGTGCTCTACCAGCACATCCTGTGGTTCTTCGGCCACCCCGAAGTGTACATCATCATCCTGCCCGGCTTCGGCATCATCAGCCACGTGATCGCCACCTTCTCGCGCAAGCCCGTCTTCGGCTACCTGCCAATGGTCTGGGCGATCATCGCGATCGGCGCACTGGGCTTTGTCGTGTGGGCACACCACATGTACACGGTGGGCATGTCGCTGAACCAGCAGGCCTACTTCATGCTGGCCACGATGGTCATCGCGGTACCGACGGGGATTAAGATCTTCTCTTGGATCGCCACCATGTGGGGCGGCTCCATCGAGTTTAAGGTGCCGATGCTCTGGGCGATCGGCTTCATCTTCCTCTTCACCGTCGGCGGTGTGACGG
>JBCBCR010000064.1:0-15136 GCA_038530495.1 Pseudomonadota bacterium
CTCAACATCACCAACGGCACCGCGTCGAACCTGGTGACGACGGACGGCGGCACCACCTGGACCGCGAAATCGGCCAGCGCCACGTCGACAGCGCCGCTGTTCGTCGAGGTAATGTCCACGGTCCAGGTGGTGCCGCCGTCCGTCGTCACCAGGTTCGACGCGGTGCCGTTGGTGATGTTGAGATCGGACAGATCGAACCCGGTCACAGGTTCAGAGAAGGTCAGCGTGATGCTGAACGTCTGGCCCACCGGCCCCGAGGGCGGCGTGAGTGTCACCGTCGGCGCCGTTTCGTCGTCAATGACCGAGAACTGGGTCGCCGCGGTGTTGAGATTGCCAACGAGGTCAGAGGCCGCGCCCGCAGGCACGTCCACGGTGACCAGCCCGTCGGCTGTGGGCGTGATCGTCGCGGTATAGACCGCGCCACTGCCCGCAAAGCCAGAGGCCGTGCCGTTGCTCACCACGATGTCGCCGACGACAAATCCCGTCACATCTTCGGAGAAGGTGACCGTGATATCGAACGGCCCGTTGACCGATCCGCCGGTGACAGCCGGTGCCGTGATCTCGATACTGGGGATGGTCACGTCGACGACGCGCGACAGCTGGTTCGCTGCCGTATTGCCGTTCGCTGCGGCATCTGTTGCCACCCCGGCGGCCAGATCCACCGTTACGGTGCCATCAGCGGTCGGCGTGATGGTGGCGGTAAAGGTCGTGTTGTCGCTGGTGGTGAGCCCGCTTGCCGTGCCGTTGCCCACCGTGAGGTCGGCCTGCACGAAATCCACCACGGCTTCGGAGAAGGTGATGGTCACCAGAAAACCCCCGGTGAACGGCCCGGCAGCTGCATTCAGCGTCACCGATGGCACCGTGTTGTCGAGCGTGTAGGTCTCGTCCGTGGCGGGTTCCACATTGCTCAGCTCATTGCCCAGCGTGTCTGTGGCCAGCGGCGATGGCGCAAGGTCAAGGCCCACGGTCCCGTCAAAGGTTTCCACCCCGTTGCCCTGCACCGTGACATCCGCCGTGGTGGCCGATGTGGTGGCCACGCCCGTGACTGCGCCTGCACTGCCGTTCACGCGGAAATCCTGCCTGCTCAGTCCCACAATCGGATCCGAGAAGGTCACGCCGAAGACCAGCGTGTCGGCATTGGTTTGCGCGCTTGTGGGCTGCGACCGCTCGATGGCGGTGACCGACGGCCCGAGATTGTCGAGCGTATAGGTTTCGTCGGTGGACGGCTCAACGGTGGCCAGGAGGTTGCCCGCGGCATCGCGCGCGTTGGGGGACGCGCCCACGTTCAGGCCGACGACCCCGTTGAACGACGCGAGGTTGTTGTTGGCCACTCTGACCTGCGTCGTGGTACCCGAACTGTCCGACCGGCTGAAAAAGCTGCCCGCGCCACCGTTGACGGCAAAATCGGCGCTGCTGATCGAGCTGACCGTTTCCGAGAACGTCACGAGGAACACCAGCGCGTCGGCATTCGTGATCTCGTCGCTGGGTGTCAGCCGGGTGATCGACGTTATGGTGGGGGCGGTGTTGTCGACGGTGTAGGCCTCGTCGGTGGCAGGTTCGACCGCTTGCAGCGCATTGCCGAAGAGATCGGTGGAGCTTGGGTTGGTGGTAACGTTCAGCCCGACGGTGCCGTCAAAACTGTCGAGCCCGTTGCCCGACACAACCACTTCGACCGATGCAGGCGTGCCGCCCGGGGTGCCGAGATTGGCGTTCTGCACGCTCGCGACCGCACCCGCCGCGCCATCCACGACAAAGTTGGCAGCGCCGATGCTGGCCATCGCTTCGGAGAAGGTGACGGTAAATGTCAGCGTGTCGAGGTTGGTCTGTTCACCGATCACGGCAAGCCGTTCGATGGACGCAACGGTGGGCGCGACGTTGTCCAACTCGTAGGTTTCGGTGCTGCCCGTGATAGACGTGTCGGCCAGCGCGTTCACACCGCTTGCATCGGTGATGTCCTGCCCGGCGGCAAAACCCAGCGACACCGCACCGTTGCCATCGGCGATCAGGGCGCCGGACAGGGTCACGTCATAGACGCTGGCCGAGGTCGGGGTGACCACGACCGACGCGCCAGTGATCCCGCCGCTTTCAAAGTCCGCGGCATCCACGTTCGCCATGTCTTCGGAGAACGTCACCGTGAAGGTCAGGCTGTCGGCGTTGGTACGCTCGCCCGTGGGATCCTTGCGCAGGATCGAGGTGACGCGCGGGTCGGTGTTGTCGAGGGTAAAGGTCTCGTCCGTGGCAGGTTCGGTGTTGGAGAGCGCATTGCCCGCGCCATCCGCCGCCGCCGGAGCCGCCGCAATATCGAGGCCCACGGTTCCGTTGAACGTGGCAAGGCCCGCACCGGTCACGGTCACATCAACCGATGTGCCGCTGGCGCCGGACACCGCACTGACCGCGCCCGCGCCGCCATTGACGGCAAAGTCGGCGGTGGTGACGCCCGTCACCGCCTCGCTGAACGCGACGGTGAAGATCAGCGTGTCTGCATCGGTGAATGCGCCCGTCGGCGAGGACCGGGTGATGCTGGTCACCGTTGGCGTCTGGTTGTCGACAGTGAACGCCTCGTTCGCCGTGAGCGTACCTGCAACCGCGATCACGTTGCCCACCGCATCCGTGGCCGCCGGGGTGGCGGCGAGTGTCAGACCGATGGTGCCGTTATGCGCGTCCAGACCGTTGCCCGACACCGTGACGGTAAAGGCCGTGGCGCTGCCGCTGGCGACATTCGTGACCGTGCCTGCGCCGCCCACAACGGCGAAGTCGGCGGGGCTCAAGCCCACCGGCGCTTCGTCAAAGATGGCCTCGAAGTTCAGCGTGTCGGCGTTGGTCAGCGCGGTGAACGGGCCGTCGAGGCTTACGGCGGTCAGCTGTGGTGCGGTGTTGTCGAGCGTGAAGGTTTCCGTCGTGCCGGTGGCCGCGAGGTTGGTCAGCCCGTTGCCGGCCCCATCCGCAATCGACGCACCTGCCGCCAGGGCCAGGCCGACGCTGCCGTTGCCACTGGTGACCTGCGCGCCGGTCATGGTGACCGTGTAGGTCGCAGATGGTCCGGTCGACGGTGACACGCTCAGGCTGGCAGTTGTGACCGCCCCTGTGGGCGCGAAATCAGCCGCGCCGACGTTCTCCACCGCTTCGGAGAAGGTCACGTCGAAGACCAGCGTATCCGCGTTGGTCTGCGCGGTCGCCGGTGTGTTGCGGGTGATCGAGGTCAGCGTCGGGGCGACACCGTCGATCAGCACGCCGCTGGTGTCCGGCGTTAGCGAGATATGCAGATTGGCCGGGTTGGCCGCAGCGTCCGTGATCGCCCCACCATTGGCATCGACATTCGCCCCCAGATCAATGCCGTCACCGTCAATATCACCAGCCTGCACCGTGTACCGGAACCGCAAGGTGTCCCCGTTGGGTTGCGACGAGAAGGTCGCGTTGCGCAGGGTCGACCCGATGGTGATCGGGCGCAGCGGCGTCCCGGTCACCGTGACGTCTTCGTTAAAGACGACGTCAAAGGCGAGCACATCGCCAATCTTGTAGGTCGCCGCACTTGGGAAAGTCACGTTGGTGATCTGCGGCGCAATCGTGTCGATCTGTACGTTGGGCAAGGACAGCGGCGTGAACGCCGTGCTGCCTGCATTGCCCGCAAGGTCGGCCAGCGCGAGGCCAGCCCCCCCCAGCGATGCGACCTGAATCCCGTTCAGGTCCAGATCACCCGGCGTGGTGGTGTACCCGAATTGCAGCGTATTCGTGCCGTTGCCGCCGCCCAGAACAACCTGGCGCGTGTTGGACCCGATGGTCAGGTTCAGCACCGGCGACCCGCTGGTCGTGGTCAGGGTGACAGGTTCGGAAAAGACCAGTTCGAAGGCCAGCACTTCGAGCGCGCCATAAAGACCATTGGGCGGCGTCGTGATGTTGGTCAGGGTCGGCACGACACCGTCCACCAGAACGCCGGTCGTGGCACCCACGCTATTGAGCGTGAGGGTCGCGTCATTACCCGCCGCGTCGCGCAGCGATCCGCCATTTGCCGACAAAGTTCCGACCGCGATGCCGTCGCTGTCTTCGTCACCCGCTTGCACCGTGTAGCGGAACAGCGCGCTGGTTGAGGCTGCGGCCGGGACATAAACGGCCTGCACGGTCGTGGACCCGATGGTCACCGCCAGTTGCGGCGTGCCACTCGTGGTGACCACGTTGACGGTTTCGGTGAAATTGACCGTGAAATCGAGCGTTTCGCCGATGATGTAGGTGTCATTGGTGGGAACTGTAACGGATGACACCGTGGGCAGGACCGCATCGACCTGCACGTTGGCCAGAGACGCCACGCCGTTCAGCGTCAGATCCGCATCGTTGCCGCCGACGTTCTGGATCGAGCCGCCATTCAGGTTGAGCGCCGCAAGAGCGATGCCGTCAGTGTCGAGATCGCCAGACTGCACCGTATAGGAGAACTGCAGGGCCGAATTCCCCGAGCCCCCCACAACGCCGACAAACGGTGCCTGCACTGTTGTGCTGCCAATGACGACGCTCAGGGACGGTGTGCCGCCCGACGTGTTTTCCACGACTTGCTGGTCGAATTGCACCTCGAAAGACAGGTTGGCCCCCTCGGTGTAGGTGCCATTGAACGGGCCGGTCACGCCGGTGACCACGGGGCCGTAGTTCTCCTCAATCGTGACGGTGGCGCTGTTGGCCGAACTCGACACCTGAGCGGTGCCGGTGCTGGTTGATGCGGCCAGCGTGGCGGTCAGCGTTTCGCCATCGTCGGAGGTGGGTTGGTCGTTAACGGCGGTCGCGGTGAACGTGGCATTGGTCGAACCCGACGAAATCGTCACCGTGTCGGAGGTGCCGGTGAACCCGCTGAGTGTATAGTCAGAGGTCAGCGTGGCACTGCTGGTGCTGAGGTTGACGGTGATCCCGACATTCTCGGTCGCGGTAAAGGCGCCGCCCAGACCGTCGCGCAGGCTGACGGTAAAGGTGCCTACGCCGCCGTCTTCGTCAATCGTGGTCGGAGACACGGCAATCGCGATTTCCGGCAGAGTGGTAAAGAAATAGGTGGTGGTGTCCGAGATGGCCGGATGCGGGTTGCCCGCGCTGTCCTGTATCGCGGTGCCGGGAAACTGGACGGCATATTGCCGCCCCAGAACGAGGTCGAGCCCGGGGTTGAGGACAATCTCGGCGCCAGACACCGTCAGCGTACCACCGGCCCCGCCGGTGCCTGCGGTCGTGCTGCTGGCGGTGAAGAGTTCGCGCAGACCGGAACTTGCATCGACAAGCGACACGGTCTGGCCCGAAACCAGTTCGATGTTTTCACCGAAATCCAGCCGGATGTTGGTGTTGGCCGCGACGCCCGTTGCGGCACGGACCGGCGCGGTATTTCCGGACGAGACCCTTAGGCTGGGCGCTTGGGTGTCGATCGGGATCGTTTCGGTATCCCCGACGCCGGCATTTGCGTTGGCATCGGTGTAGGCGCCGTTGGCGACGGCAATGCTGCCGGTGGTGGTGGTGGACACGTTGGCGGTGAAGGTGGCTGACCCGCTGACATTGCCATCGGTGAACGAGAAGTTGCTGAGCGTGCCGCCGGTCGGCGTGAGGTCCCCCACGACAAATCCGTTGACCGGTTCGCTGAACGCGAAATTCACCGTGGTGCTGGGGGTCGCAAGGTTCAGGACGCTTTCGACAAAGGTGATCTGGAGGGTCGGGTTCACGGTGTCGACGGTGACGGTATCGCTGGCGGTTGCCCCTGCGTTGCCCGCGTCATCGGTATAGCTGCCCGCATTGACGGTGACCGATCCGGTGCCGTCAAAATTATCCTGCGCGGTAAAGGTGAAAGACGCGGACGAATCCCCGTCGGAAAAGGAAAAGCCCGACACGGTGCCGCCCGCCAGTGTGAGGCCACCCGTAGAGAACCCGTTCACCGGCTCGCCAAAGGTGATATTCACCAGCGATGCATTGTCGCCGTCGGTGAGGATCGTGTCGACGATGTCGACCGTCGCCGTTGCCACGTTGTCGACTGTGTAGTTTTCGTTTGCGCCGGTTGGGGTGGCATTGGTTAGGAAGTTGCCGGAGCCATCCTGAATACTGCCCGCTGTGGTGACAACAAGGCCGACGGTGGCGTTGGCATTTGCCAGCGCCGCACCGCCCAGCGTGACAGTATATGTGATATTGTCCGTGGTGTTGGCCGACTGACCGATGAGCGACAGGCCTGCGTCATCGCTGAAATCGCCAGAGTCGGCGAAATTCACGAACTCGTCAAACGTGACTTCGAACGTCAGTGTGTCAGCATTCGTGAGCTGTGCCGCGCCACCGCGGGTGATGGAAGTGATGCGGGGTGCCGTTGTGTCCGCAAGAAGCGCGCGGCTGTTCACAAAGTTCGTGTTGCTGACGCCTTCAAAGCGGATCGTATATACGTAGCGATCACCGGTGCCGTCTTCGACAGCTTCGAAGGTGACGCCGATTTGATCTTCGGCGGCAAAGGTACCTGCATCGCGATCAATGCGCGTGTAGGTCGCGTCATCGATATCAAACGGGCACACCGCTTCGATTTGTGAGATTTGTGTGACCGGAATTCCGCCACCACCATTTGTATTTGGTCCGCCAAACCAATCATCAATATTGAGCGCCGAGTCCGGAGAGGTTCCAAGGAAATCTACAAAGGCTTGCTGACCACCCACGTTGAAGCCCGCCCTGATACGGCAATCTGGGCTGGTTCCCGACGATGTGCCGATAATTTGCTGGGCAAAGGTGTTGACGGTGCCACCCGACCCGAGGGCGAAGGCAGGGCCGGTTATCGTTGCGAGACAAATGCCAAGCAGGCCAATTCCAAACGCTTTCAGACGGATGCCAGCCGCGGTTTTGGTAAGCAAAGACACAAAAAGGACCTGGAACCACACCGAAAGACCCGCAAATACGCGGAATTGGAACACATTCATTTTTCCCACCCTCAGCTCCGAAATTGGAGTGCCGTTAGGTAAAGGTCACTTTGGACACTTTACCAGACAATTCGATTTTATGTCTGCGGTTCGACTGTGTCGTTGCTTAATTACCGCAGTTGTTTCAGCGCCTTACGATTCCTTGCGCCATTTTCCGAACGCTCACGCATGGGCGAATTGGGGTCGCCATTCCATTTCCACGTGGTATCCGCGCGTTTCACGCGCGACGAAACCGTGCCGCACATACAAACGCGCAGCTGGATTGTCCGGTGTGACGGCCAGACGCACGGGGACTTTGCCGCCATGCGCCTCGTTCAGCAGGCTGCGCAGGATGTCGGTGCCAAGGCCCTTGCCGCGCGCTTCGGGCACCAAAGACAGGTCAATGATCCGCATGTGATCGTCGGCGCGGTTCACGATCAACCGCCCGACATCGACGCCATCCAGCTGGATGATGCGATGCACGGCACCGATGAAGTTGGTCGCGTAGCCTTGGGTCTGCGCGGCGAACTGTCCTTCGAGAAAGTGCTGTTTGTCGCCGTCGCCCCACCCGATCAGCGCGTCCATCTCTGGGGCGCGGGTGCTGCAAAAGAGGCGGAACAGGAACGGTTGATCATCGTTTTCGATGATCCGGAACGACACCTGACCTTTGGGAAACAGTGGCTGCATGGTTCAAAGGGGCGGACCGGTGCGGCCCGCCCCTGCCCTTTAGTTCAAGACCAGTTCGATCACGTCGCCGCCGGACCGTTTCGGGCTGCGGGCGATCAGCAGATCGGCACTGCCCAGTATCGGGTGCGAGACGCGGTGCATCTTTGCCTCGGCGTCCAGAAACAGGTCCTTGTCGGGGCTGTCGAACACGGCCACGACGCCTTCGCCGCGCGGCAGATTGGCCGGACGGTCCGGACCGGACGGGATCGGCTCGGCGTCGATCAGTTCGAGGATACCGCTGCGCCCGTCAGGCGCGGTTACGCGGAACCTGTGCCCGATAAACGCGGTCATGTCCTGTGGTCCAAGACGCGCCCAGTCGGTGACGATGGGCTGCGCGGTTGATGAGTCGATCCCAGCCGCGCCGGGCGTTGCAGTGACCGCTGTTGCAGCCACAGCGCTGCCTGCCATGAAGTGTCGGCGATTGATCCCGGTGTGTTGGGTCATGATGCGCCTCCTTTCGGTAAAAACGATGGAACAGGCTTTAGCTGCGCGACGGATACGTGCCGAACAACGCGATGATGTAGTTGACGCACAGGTAGGGCTGCATGTTGTTGTGCGACCGGCTTCCGCCCGTGTCGGTTTCCGTCGCGGTCACGCTGCCTGCGGCCATGTCGACCAGCCCGCGGCCCGTTTGGTCGGTGTAGGTCGACACTGCCCCCCCGAGATAGGCGTTTGTCGGGTCGTTCAGCGTCGCCGTGGCTGCGCTGCCCTTGAGCACTGCCGACACTGCGTGATTGTGCGCGGGCATTTCCGTGATGTTGAGTGTGTGGGTCTCTTCGCCGCCCTTTTGGCCGAGTGGACGCGGAGACAGGCCCGGCCCCGTGCCCGCGTGCATCGAAACGCGCCCGCGCATGTCCGGTAACGCCATGGTTGAACGTCCGTCACCGCCGTAGATCGTGCCGATCAGCGAAAAAAGCGCCGAGTTTTGCGAAATCGCCAGAAGCTGTCCGTCGCAAAGCGCATAGTTGCGCGGTGCAAAGTTGCCGCCAAACATCTTGATTTCGGCAATGAAAGGTTCAGCCATAAGTAGTCCCCCAGAAAGGTAAAGTGGTCTGTGCCACCTGAAAAAGTTGAGATTAACCAATACGGTTGCGTGTTACCGTCGGCCCAAACGCAAACGGCCACACACGCGACGGTGGCACGATGCAGGATCAGGCGTCAAGGAATTAACCCAAGGTCAAAGCGCGTTAACTGACCGTATTTGTGTCAGCTGCAGTAAAGGGGCGTCAGGAAAAGACCGCTTCGTAAAATCGCGCGTCGGCGTCGGCGTCAAAACAGGTCAGCATCAGGTGCAGTTCGCCTGTCGCGGGATGTGTCAGGGCAAAGATTCCCTGCTGGAATCCGCGGTCGACCGGGCCGCTGAAGGACAAGGCGAACGCCTCGCGCGCGGGCAGTTCCACGCCGTCGATGACCACGGGCCGGTCCCGCTTGGATCCGGCGCCGAGGCGTTTGACGCCCAGCAGCTTGATCTCGAACGCGGTGTCAGCGGCGGTCAGCATGAATGCGTCGCCTACGAGCGGATCGAAATCGTCAGCGGTGCATGTGGTGATAAAATCCTGCATGGCCGTCCGCTTACCCGATCTGATCCAGCAACACACGCAGTGTTGCGCTTTCTGCGGCAGACAAATCGGCCGTCTTGCTGTGCCACAGCGTGGCCTGGCTGGCGAGGATCAGCCCGTCCTCAAGCACCTTGAGGTGGTTTGCGCGCAGGGTTTCGCCGGACGATGTGATGTCGGCGATGGCTTCGGCGGTTTCGTTGGCGACCGTGCCTTCGGTCGCACCCTGGCTGTCGACGATGGCATAGTCGGCCACACCCGCATCCCGCAGGAACTCGCGCACCAGACGGTGGTATTTCGTGGCAATCCGCAGCCGGTGGCCGTGCCGCGCGCGAAAGGCGGCGGCGGCGGCATCCAGATCATCGGTCAGGTCGACATCGACCCATGCCTGCGGCACGGCAAGCACCAGATCGGCGTGGCCAAACCCCATCTCGGTCACCGGCGCGACCTGTTGCTGCCACAGCGGCAGTTTCTCGTGCACCAGATCGGTGCCCGTGACGCCAAGGTGAATGCGCCCTGCGGCCAATTCGCGCGGAATCTCTCCTGCCGACAGCAGGATCAGGTCGACGTCGTCGATGCCTGCCACGCGGCCCGCGTATTCCCGTTCGGACCCGACGCGCCGCAGCGTGATGCCGCGCTGCGCAAACCAGTCAAACGTTGCCTCCATCAGCCGCCCCTTGGACGGCACGCCCAGTTTGATCGTCATGCGTCACCCTCCAGCAGGGCCACGAGGTCAGGCCGGATCACACCGCCCACGGCAGGCGCGGCATTGCCATTGCCCAACTGCCGGGTCAGCGCGTTGTAGCGCCCGCCCGTGACCACGGGCGGCAGGTCCGGGTGTGCAGCGGCATAGAGGCCAAAGACAAACCCGTCGTAATACTCCATGGACGTGCGGCCATAGGTAAGTTCGAATTCGAGCGTGTCGACGGCCACACCGCGGGTGGCGAGCGCCACAATACGCGCCTGAAGTGCCGCAACCGCTTCGGTGATTGAGGGCAGATCGCGTGCAAGCTCGCCCAGTTGCCGCGCGGCGTCCGGCAAGCTGCCGCGCACCGCAAAGAGGCGATCAAAGGCGGCCGCTTCGCTTTTGGACAAAGGCGGTTCAGCGGCATCGGCGCGCAAATCGGCGATCCGCGCCGTGATCTCATCGCTGGTGCGTTTCCCGATCAGCGGTGCATCGCTAATCGCATCTTGGTGCAACAGCGCCGCGCGCGACGGCGGCACCGGGGTCCGCCCGGCAAACCGGTCGAACAGGGCGCGAAACCGGCGCGGGCGCCAGATGTGGCGACGCAAGGCCGCCTTGCGCTGATCCGAGGTGTGCAGCCCTTCGACCGCGGCAATCAGGATCCCGATGTCCCCCGTCGCCGCGCGCAGCGACAGATGCGCCACGGTCTCGGACAGGCTGGCAAACACCTCCGCCTCGGCCTGTGCCGGGTTGGCGATGTCAAACACCTCGTAGCCCACCTGCAGGTATTCGTTGGCGCGGTCCGGCACGTCGTCCTGGCGGCGAAACACCTCGCCCGCGTAGGTGTAGCGCGCCGCAGGATCATCGCCGCGCAGGTGCATCTGCACCACGGGCACGGTGAAATCGGGGCGCAGCATCTGTTCGCCGCGCACCGGATCGCCGGTGGTGTAGGCGCGCGCGCGGATATCCTCGCCGTAAAGGTCCAGCAGCACGTCCGCTGGCAGCAGGATCGGCGGTTCGACCACCTGCGCGCCTTGGCCTGCAAAGCGGTCGCGCAGCGCGGTGGCCAGCGTGCGCGCGCGGGTCATTGGCCGAGGATCTCGCGCAGCTTGGCCACCATCTGGTCCCGGGGCACCTCGAACTGGCTGGGGCGGTCTTTCCATTCCTCGTGGGTCGCGGTTTCGGCGATCTTGGCCCCGAGGATCAGGTCCTTGATCTGCACCACGCCTTTGGCGCGTTCGTCCGCGCCGACGATGATCGCCGCCGGGCTGCCGCGTTTGTCGGCGTATTTCAACTGGTTGCCAAAGTTCTTGGGGTTGCCGAGGTAGACCTCGGCCCGGATGCCCGCGCTGCGCAGATCCGCGACGATGGACTGGTAATCCGCCATCTGATCGCGGTCCATGACGGTGACAACCACCGGCCCCTCGGCGGTGCCGCCGATGCGCCCCGTGGCACGCAACGCGGCCAACAGCCGGTCGACACCGATGGACACGCCGGTGGCCGGCACCTCTTGCCCGGTAAAGCGCTTGACCAGATCGTCATAGCGCCCACCGCCCGCGACAGAGCCGAACTGCACGGTCTGGCCCTTGTCGTTCTGGACATCGAAGGTGAGTTCGGCCTCGTAGACCGGCCCGGTGTAGTAGCCCAAGCCGCGGACGACCGAAGGGTCGATGATGATGCGGTCGGGGCCGTAGCCTTGCGAGGAAAGGAGATCAGCGATTTCTTCAAGTTCTGCGACGCCTTGGGCCCCAATGTCAGAGCCTTGGACCAACGCAGCGAGGTTTCCGACGGTGGCCGCATTGTCGGCACCCAGAGCGTCCATGAAAGCCATCACCTTGTCGGCGTCGGCTTCGGTCAAACCGGCACCCTTGGTGAAGTCACCGCTCTCGTCCTTGCGCCCCTCGCCCAGCAGCGCGCGGACGCCGGCGGGACCCAGCCGGTCCAGCTTGTCGATGGCGCGCAGGACGATACCCCGTTCGGCTGCCTTGTCGTCACCCGAAAGGCCCGCAACCTCCATCACACCGTTCAGCACTTTGCGGTTGTTGATGCGGATCACGTAGTCGCCGCGCGGGATGCCCACTTCTTCGAGGCAGTCAGACAGCATCGCGCAAATCTCGGCATCGGCGGCCATGCTGGCCGTGCCCACCGTATCCGCATCGCATTGATAAAACTGGCGAAACCGCCCCGGCCCCGGCTTTTCGTTGCGCCAGACAGGCCCCATCGTGTAGCGGCGATACGGGTTCGGCAGGTCGTTGCGGTGCTGGGCGTAGACGCGGGCCAGCGGGGCCGTCATATCGTAACGCAGGGCGAGCCAGTCGCCGTCTTCTTCCTGCCACGCAAACACGCCTTCGTTCGGGCGGTCGACATCGGGCAGGAATTTGCCCAGCGCCTCGACCGTCTCAACGGCCGAGGATTCCAGCGCGTCAAAGCCATAGCGATGATAGACCCCGGCGATCTTCTGCAGCATCTCGGCGCGCGCGGTCACGTCGCTGCCGAAATAGTCGCGAAACCCCTTGGGCGTTTGCGCCTTGGGGCGGGGGGTCTTCTTGGGTTTGGCCATCGCCAGTCTCCGATCGGTTCGGGCGCGTGACTAGACCACGCGCGCCTGTGGGGCAAGGCGGGGCTTGCGCCCGGGCGCTGCGCGTCACATCAAGGCCGCAGGAGGCGTGTCATGACCGAACTGCAGGAACGTATTGCCCATCTGGAACGCAGCGTGGACGAGCTGTCAGACGTGATCGCGCGGCAGGACGCCGACATCGCGCGGCTCAAGCGACAGGTCGAGGTGCTGATCGCGCGCGAGGCCGACCGCGAGGCCCAAGGGGGCGGCGGCGTGATCATCGGCGACGAACGGCCGCCGCATTACTGACACCGACGGCGCGGATGGCCCATCGGCCCTTCGGGGAGGATTTTTTTGAAACAGAGAAGGGACCGGATCCAGCCCTTGATCCCGGCGGACCAAGGGCCTTCTCCGTTTACACCGGTTCGCATCCCTGCTCTCGGTGCCGCATCAGCAAACAGCGCCGCGGTTAATTTTAGGTAAATTGGTCCAATCTTCTCTGTTTCCCAAAAATCCTCCCCGAAGGGCCGCTGTCCGCCGCCGCCCCTCGTGGCCCGACGTGCGCGCCCTGCCTGAGCGTGCGTTACAGTTCTTCTACTTCGACCACGCCGCTGAGTGATTTGAGCGCGCCCTTGATCTGCGGGCTGACCGGAAAGTCGCGGCCCAGGTCCATTTCGACCTCGCCGGGCAAATCCGGGTCCATGAGGCACACCGATATCGGTCCGCGTGCGGCACCTTTGGCGGCCTCGGCCGCACCCTCGAGCACGCTGGACACTGCGCCCAACGTACCCGGCGCTTCGATGTAGAGGCGTAGGCCCATGCCGGTGACGTCGGCCACGACGCTGTCAATGGGCGCGACCGATCGGCCAAGCAGCTTTAACTGGTCCGCCTCCATCGTTGCTTCGACCGTGACGATGACCTTGGCGCCGGTTTGCAGGCTGTCCTGCGACTTTTCGAGGCTTTCGGAGAACAGCGTCACCTCGTAGGCGCCGGTGTGATCGGACATCTGGCAGAACGCGAACCGGTTTCCGCGGGCTGACTTGCGCACCTGCAGGCCCGACACGACGCCTGCAAGCTTGGCCACCAAGGGCGCGCCCTGGGCTTTTTCGGTGACCTCGTCGAGGGTCACGATCCCCTTGCGTTTCAGCGCGCCGGCGTAGTCATCGAGCGGGTGGCCGGAGAGGTAGAAACCCACCGCCTTGTGTTCCTCGGCCAATCGCTCGGCGGGCAGCCAGTCATTCACTGGCGACAGGCGTGGCTCGGGCAGGTCGTCGCCCGCTTCGCCGAAGAGAGAGACCTGATTTGACGCCTTTTGGTCGAAGATCGCCGCGGAATAAGCGACCAGCGGATCGAGCGCTTCGAACACGCGGCGGCGGTTGGGGTCGAGTTGGTCGAAGGCGCCTGCACGCGCCATCATTTCGAGCGGGCGCTTGCCGACGCGTTTCAAATCAACCCGGCGGGCGAAATCAAAGAGGTTCACAAATGGTTTTTCAGTGCGCGCCTCCTGCACCAGCCGCATCGCCTCGACGCCGACGTTTTTCAGTGCGCCCAGCGCATAGACCAGCGCGCCATCGACCACTTTGAACGTGGCATCCGAGCGGTTCACGCAGGGCGGCACCCACGGCAGGTCGAGCCCCTTGCGGACCTCTTCGAAATAGACCGCCAGCTTGTCCGTAAGGTGGATGTCGCAGTTCATCACGCCGGCCATGAACTCGACCGGGTGGTTCGCCTTGAGCCATGCGGTCTGGTAGCTGACCACCGCATAGGCGGCGGCGTGGGATTTGTTGAAGCCGTAGTTCGCGAACTTGTCGAGGAGGTTCCACACCTCCAGCGCCTTGCCCTCGTCCACGCCGTTTTCTGCGGCACCTTTGAGGAATTTGGGCCGTTCGGCGTCCATTGCCGCCTGGATTTTCTTGCCCATCGCGCGGCGCAACAAGTCAGCGCCACCGAGCGAGTAATTCGCCATCTCCTGCGCGATCTGCATCACCTGTTCCTGGTAGACGATGATGCCCTGCGTTTCGTCCAGGATGTGATCGACGGTGGGGTGCAGAAGTTCGCGTTCGGACAGGCCGTTCTTGACCTCGCAATATTTCGGGATGTTCTCCATCGGTCCGGGACGGTAGAGCGCGACGAGGGCCACGATGTCTTCGATGCAGGTGGGCTTCATCCGCTTGAGCGCGTCGATCATGCCCGAGCTTTCCACCTGGAACACGGCGACGGTCTTGCCGGCTGCATAGAGCTTGTAGCTGGCCTCGTCATCCAGCGGGATGCCGCCGATGTCGTTCTCCATGCCCTGGGCCGGTTCATAAAGCTCGGTGCCGTCGGCGGCGATGTGCAACTTGCGACCCGAGCCGAGGATCTGCTCCACCGCGTTCTGGATCACGGTCAGCGTCTTCAGGCCCAGAAAGTCGAACTTGACCAGCCCGGCCTGTTCCACCCATTTCATGTTGAACTGGGTCGCGGGCATGTCGGAGCGCGGGTCCTGATAGAGCGGGACAAGTGCGTCGAGCGGGCGGTCTCCGATCACCACACCGGCGGCGTGGGTGGAGGCGTTCCTGAGAAGCCCTTCGACTTGTTGGCCGTAGGTCAGAAGTCGGTCGACAACCTCTTCGTTGCGGGCCTCCTCGCGCAGGCGGGGTTCGTCCTTCAGTGCCTTCTCAATAGACACAGGTTTCACCCCTTCAACGGGGATCAGTTTCGACAATCGGTCGACTTGCCCGTAAGGCATCTG
>JBCBCR010000065.1:0-15056 GCA_038530495.1 Pseudomonadota bacterium
GCATCGGGAGGCGCGACTGGGACGTGCACATCGGCAACGGCCACGCCCCCGATGCGGATCACGTCGCCCTGTTTGATCCGGGTGTAACCCAAGGGCATCGGGGCCACGATGTCGGCGAAATTAAACGGGCGCTCTGCCGCGCGTTCGGCAAGGATGTCGGGCGCCATGCCTGCGCTGCGCCAGAAGGCCAGCGTTTCGGCGGTGGGCGTGTCCTGCACATCCAGTGTCAGCATGCGCGCAGTCAGCCACGCGGTGCGGGTGGTCAGCAGTTCGGCGCCATGCTCGGTCTGGAACCAACCTGCCAGCCCGACATGATCGGGATGGTGATGGGTGACAATCACCCGGCCCACCGGCTTGCCCGCCATCGGGCCGTCCAGCAGGCCCTGCCACAACGCCTTGGTCTTTTTCGACGCAAAGCCGGTGTCGATCACCGTCCAGCTGTCCCCGTCATCCAGCGCATAGACGTTGACGTGGTCCAGCTTCATCGGCAGCGGCAGCCTCGCCCACAGGACGCCGTCGGCCACCTCGATGGCCGCACCATGATCGGGGGCCGTGTCCCACGGGTATCGCAGCCCCGCGGGGGCGCCGTCTGCCATGGCTCAGGCCGCGAATTCGTCGGGCGTCAGGGCGTAGATATCGTAATCCCCCGCCTGCGCCTGCGCCAACAGCCCCGCATGTTCGGTCAAGAGCCGCTGGATGTAGAACCGCGCCAGCTTGCCGCGTGGGCCGTTGGCATCCTGCATGGCCGAGGCGAGATGCACGTGCCCGCCCAGCACCCGGGCAAAGGCGCGCAGGTATGGCACCGCACCGGCAAAGCGCGCGCGGTGGTTCTGGGAAATCATCCAGTCGGTCGTCTCGCGCAGGCTTTCGCAGGCCTGCCACACCGGTTCGGCCAGATCGGGCAGCACGTCGCGCGCGGCCTCGGCCATCGCCTCGATCTCGTCCATCAGGCGGTTGGCCGCCTCGCCGCCGTCCATCATCTTGCGCGCCACAAGGTCCATCGCCTGGATGCCATTGGTGCCTTCGTAGATTGTGGTGACGCGCACATCGCGGGCGTATTGCGCGGCCCCCGTTTCCTCGACAAAACCCATGCCGCCGTGAACCTGAATGCCCATGCCCGCGACCTCGTTGCCGATATCGGTGCCAAAGGCCTTGGCGATGGGGGTCAGCAGTGCGGCACGGGCCTTCCAACCTGCATCGCCGGTGGCGGTGGTCATGTCGATCGCCTTGGCGCACATCAGCGCGATGCCGCGCGCGGCGTAGGTTTCGGACCGCATGGTCATCAGCATCCGGCGCACGTCGGCGTGGTCGATGATGGCGCCGGTCTCGCCCTCGGTGCGGCCCTGCTTGCGATCCAGCGCATAGGCCAGCGCGTGCTGATAGGCGCCTTCGGCGACGCCAATGCCCTGCCCGCCGACGCCAAGGCGCGCGTTGTTCATCATGGTGAACATCGCCGCCATGCCGCCGCCCTCGGGGCCAACCAGCCAGCCCTTGGCGTTGTCATACTGCATCACGCAGGTGGGCGAGCCGTGCAGGCCCAGTTTGTGCTCGAGGCTGACGACCTTCAGCCCGTTGGCGACACCGGCATTGCCATTCTCATCGGGCAGGTTGCGCGGCACGAGGAACAGGGAAATCCCCTTGGTCCCTGCCGGCGCACCGGGCAAACGGGCCAGCACAAGGTGGCACACGTTTTCGGTAAAATCATTGTCGCCCCACGAGATATAGATCTTCTGGCCCGTGATCGCATAGGTGCCGTCGCCCAGATCCTCGGCCTTTGACGACAGCGCGCCGACGTCCGATCCGGCCTGCGGCTCTGTCAGGTTCATCGTGCCCGACCATTCGCCCGAGATCAGCTTGGGCAGGTACAGCGCCTTGATCTCGTCGCTGGCGTGATGCTCGAGCGCCTCGATCTGGCCCTGCGTCATCAGCGGGTTCAGTTGCAGCGACAGGCAGGCGGCACTCATCATCTCGTTCACCGCCGTGGTCACCGTCATCGGCAGGCCCATGCCGCCATATTCCGGGTCGGCGGCCATACCGATCCAACCGCCCTCGGCAATCGCGCGATAACCCTCGTCATAGCCGGGCGAGGTGCGCACCACACCGTTTTCCAGCCGCGCGGGATGCAGATCACCGGGGCGCTGCAGGGGGGCGATCACCTCTTCGCACATCTTGCCAGCCTCGGTCAGAATGGCGGTGGTCACATCGCGCGTGGCGTCTTGGAACCGGGGGGTGGCGGCGACCTCGTCAAGGCCGACAACGTGATCAAACAGAAAGGCATAGTCATCAACAGGGGCGCGATAGGGCATGGGTCAGCCTCCGAATACAGTGTCTTGGCAAGAACGCTTGGGCCGCTTACACCGGCCAAATTCACGCACCAAGATGCGCACCGCACACGTGCACCGCAACTCAAACGCCGCGTCACAGAACCGGCAAAGGACCCGAAAGCTCATGGCTTTGGCAGCGACGTTGACCCCCGACAGCGATGGCGTGGCCCAGGCCGCGGCGCTGTTGCGCGCGGGGCGGCTGGTCGCCTTCCCGACCGAGACGGTCTATGGCCTCGGCGCAGATGCACGCGACGGGACGGCTGTAGCGGCGATCTACGCGGCCAAGGGGCGGCCCAGCTTCAACCCGTTGATCGTGCACGTGGCCGATATGGCGCAGGCGCAGGCCATCGCCCGCTTTGACGACACCGCGCAACGGCTGGCGGATGCATTCTGGCCCGGGCCTTTGACCCTCGTGCTGCCACTGGCACCCGATCACGGCATCGCGTCACTGGTGACCGCGGGCCGCGACACCGTGGCGCTGCGTATCCCCGGCCATCCGCTGGCCCAAGAGCTGTTGCGCGCCTTCGGCGGGCCGGTGGCCGCGCCGTCTGCGAACCCCTCGGGCCGGATCAGCCCGACACGCGCCGCACATGTGCTGGCCGGTCTTGGCGACCAGATCAACGCAGTGCTGGATGGGGGCGCCTGCCCGGTGGGCCTAGAATCCACCATCGTGGGCGGCCACCCGCTGGCGCTGTTGCGCGCAGGCGGCGTGGCTGTCGAAGACATCGAAGCCGTCACAGGACCCCTTGCCGCCACAGGCCCCGAGATTACGGCGCCGGGTCAGCTTGCCGCGCATTACGCACCGCGCGTGCCGCTGCGCCTGAACGCGGCGACCGCGCACGTGGGCGAAACGTATGTCGGCTTTGGCCCCGGCACCTTCGATCTGAATTTGTCGAACACGGGCGACCTGGCTGAGGCGGCCGCCAACCTCTTTGACATGCTGCACGCGCTCGACGCACGCGGCGCACCTGCCGCCATCGCCCCGATCCCCGACACCGGGCTGGGGCGCGCTATCAATGACAGGCTGCGCCGCGCCGCCGTGCGCTAGGCCCGGCCCGCAGCCGACGACAGGCCCAGCGGATCAATCCCGAGGCTCTTGATTGCCGCCGACCACTTGCCGTCATCTTCCGTGCCAAAGACCAGCGCCGCCGTGCTCTGCGCCGTCAGCCAGTCATTGCGCGCAATCTCGCTTTCCAGCTGCCCCGGCCCCCAACCGGCATAGCCCAGCAACGCAAGCGCGGGGTCCGGCCCCTCGCCCTCGGCCAGATCCTCCAGCACGTCCATCGTGGCCGTCATGGCAACATCGGGCGTGACCTTCATGCTCTGCAACCGCGACTGATAGCCCGGCCCGTGCAGCACAAAGCCGCGCGATGTCTCCACCGGACCACCGAAATGCACCGACATGCTGCGGCACGGCCCCTTGGCGTCGATCTCCAGCTGGTCCAGCAGATCGCCCAGCGCGATCTCGGGCGCGGGCTTGTTCACGATCAGCCCCATCGCCCCATCGCTGGAATGCTTGCACAGCAGGATCACCGACCGCTCAAATCGTGGATCACCCATGCCGGGCATCGCAACCAGCAGGTTGCCAGTCAGATCCAGGATGTCGTCCTCGGCCATGGGCTCCTCGCGTCTGGGTTTAGCATGACCGCAGGCCCCGCCCCCGGCAACCCCTCAGATCAGCGCGCATCCCACCGAAACGTGAGTTGGATTTCAGCCGCGCAATTGTCATGTAGCGGTCATGAGCCGTTTTCCGCGCATCCTCGCCCCGCTGGCCCTTGGCCTGTGTGCCGCCCTGCCCGCCCTTGGGCAAAGCATGGACGATCCCGTGGTCCGGGCCGAAACCCTCAGCGGCTGGGATTTGCCCGACGGGCGCCGCGTGGCAGCGCTGCGCCTGACACTTGCGCCAGGGTGGAAGACATATTGGCGCGCCCCCGGTGACGCGGGCATCCCGCCGCATTTCGACTGGAGCCGTGCGCGCAACATCGACGACGTGCAGATCTCGTGGCCCACGCCCCGGGTCTTTGCCGACAACGGCATGCGGTCGGTGGGCTACAGTGGCGAGGTGGTGCTGCCCCTGCACATCACGCCCAAACGCGGCGACAAACCGATGCGCCTGCGCACCACGGTGTCGATGGGCGTCTGCGCCGACGTATGCATCCCCTACGAGCTTGAGGTGAACGCCGAACTGGCCCCGCCCGCCGCGTCCCCGCAACCCGCCATTGTGGCGGCCCTAGCCGACATGCCCTATTCCGCGGGCGAGGCGGGCGTGACGGATGCCACCTGCGCCATCGCACCGTCCGATCACGGCATGCGCGTCACCGCGCGCATCACCCTGCCCCACACCGGCGGCACCGAAGAGGCGGTGATCGAGGCAGGCAACCCCGCGATCTGGGTCAGCGAACCGGCCACGACACGCGCAGGCAACACGCTGACCGCAACATCCGAGATGATGCACCCCTCGGGCGGGCCCTTCTCGGTCGATCGCTCGGCCATCCGGATCACGGTCTTGGGCGGCGACTACGCCGTCGATATCCGCGGCTGCACCGCAGGCTAGGCCGCCTGCACCGCTCGAGTGGCGCACACGCGACGACCTGCGCAAAAGACCTCAGTTATAACTGCAGAAAACCCCGCGCCCTAGGCCGCGCGCAACCGGGTCAGTTGATAGACCAGCGCCGCCAGCACATAGACCACGCTCACCGCCGCCATCACGCCGCCTGCAAACAGCGCCAGCGCCAGTGGCATCGGCTCCAGCGTCACGCCCTCGGGCAGCAGATCCGCCAGCGCCACCGGCAGACCGCCCTGCACAATCGTGTGCCCCAGCGTCGCCGCCAGCCACGCCAGCACCAGCGCCCACAGCGCGATCAGCCCCCAGCGCAGCCCGGCCGCTGGCGCATTCAGCCCGCGCCGCATCGCCCGCACCAGCCGCGCCACATCGGCCTGCACCGCCACCAGCGCCGGCACCACAAGCAGCACCAACACAACGCCGAACCCAAGGCCATAGACCAGCGTGATCACCGTCGGCTTCAAAAACTGCGCCTGCACCGATCCCTCGTACAGAAGCGGCGTCATGCCCAGCACTGTGGTCAGCGTGGTCAGCACCACGGGCCGCAACCGGTCCGCCGCCCCGTCGATGATCGACGGGATGATCCCGCGCTCTTTCGCGTATTCGTCGATGGTTGTGACCAGCACGATGGAATCGTTGATGATGATCCCCGTCATCCCCAGCAATCCGACCACCGTGAACATGCTCAACGGCACATCCCAGATCGCGTGGCCATAGATCGTACCCACCAGCCCGAACGGGATGATCGACATCACCACCACCGGCCGGGTCCAGCTGGAAAACACCCAGGCCAGGACAAAATAAATACCCGTCAGGCACAGGATCAGACCGGTCATGCTGTCGCGCAGGAACCGGTCTTCCTGCTCCGAAAGGCCCGCAATGCGGAACTCGATCTGCCGCACGGCGGCGATGTCGGGCAGGATGTCATTGGCCAGCGCCTCGGTGATCTCGGTGGCACGCGCTGGATCATCCTCTGAGATATCGCCCGTGACGTTCACCACCTGCAGCCCGTTCTCGCGCCGCACGGTGGAAAAGCCGGTGCGCCGCTCGACGCTGACGATATCGGCCAGCGGGACATAAGCACCATCAGGCGTGCGCATCTGCGTCCGGTCAAGGAAATCCGCCGTCAGCTCACCCGCGGGCAGCTCTACCCGGATCTCGGCACTGCGCGGGCCGTCGGGATAGGTCGCAGCCTCGATACCGTTCAACCGGTCGCGCAAGGCGCGGCCCAGCGCGTCGATGGTAAAGCCCAAGTTCTGGCCCTGCGCGGTCAGATCAAGGATCAACTCTTCCTTGTCATAGGCCAGGCTATCCTGCACTGCGCTGACCTCGGGGTACTGCGCCAGGCGCCGCTGCAAATCCTGTGACGCGGCCTTGAGCGTGTCACTGTCCGCGCCGTAAAATTCCACGTCCAGCGCATCGCCTCCGGGCCCCGACCGCCAGCCGCGAAAGCTGATGGTCTCCGCCAGCGGATGCCGCACCACGGTGTCCTGCAACTCGCCCACAAAGGCAAAGGAGGAATAGGGCCGCAGGTCCGCGTCGATCAGCTCGATGGAAATCCCGCCCAGCAGATCGCTGTCCTTGCTGTCTGCGCCCGCCAGACCCCGGCCCGCATTGCCGCCGATCTCGGCGATGACATAGGCCAGCGGGTTCAGCCCGTGGCGTTCCTCGTATTCCGCGCCCAGCCGTTCCGTGGCCTCCTGCATGGCGCGCATCATCTCGAGCGTGTCTTCGCGCGTGGCCCCCTCGACCATGGCGAAATTGCCGGTCACCGACCCACGCTCGGGCGCGTTAAAGAACCGCCACTGCACGTCGCCGCGCACAAACAGCGCAATCTGGCTGGCCAGGATCATCACGACGCCCGCCAGCACCACGTAGCGCGCGGTGATTACCCCCGCCATGAACGGGCGGAACAACCGCTCGCGCATCCAGATGAACCCGCCGCCCACGATGGTCGACGGCATGTCCAACCCCTTGGTCCCCATCACCTGCACCCACGCGGCCTTGCGCCGCCGCGGCTGGATCAGGAACAGTGCGGCCAGCAGGCCCGGCCCGATGGCCGCGTAAGGGATCAGCGCGGTCCACGCCGCCTCGGGCATGGCGACAAAGCTCAGCGCACCACCGGCCACGAAACTCAGCCCCAAAAGGGCGACAACCGCCACCAGCAACTTGCCCCGGCCAAAGCGCGGCCTGTCCGTCGCCGCCAGCGCATGCGCCATGTGATGCGGCAGGATCAGGAAACACTCCACCAGCGACGCGATCAGCACCACGATCACGGTAAATGGGATGTCCACGATCAACTCGCCAAACCGCCCGCCCACGGCCACAAGGCCAAAGAACGCGATCACCGTGGTCAGCGTCGCGGCAAAGACCGGCATTGCCATGCGCCGCGCCGCGTTTTCCGCCGCCGTAAAGGCATCCTCGCCATAGGTCTTGTGCCGGTGATCGGCGTGCTCACCCACCACGATGGCATCGTCCACCACGATCCCCAGCGTGATGATCAAGCCAAACAGCGACACCATGTTGATGGTGATGCCCGCCAGATACATCAGCCCGATGGCCGCAAACAGCGCCACGGGAATGCCCGCGGCCACCCAGAACGCCGTGCGGGCATTCAGAAACAGGAACAACAGCGCCACCACAAGGCCGAGGCCCACAATCGCATTGTCCACAAGGATATCGAGACGCGCGGTGATCGCCTCGGCCCGGGTGCGGATCAGCTCGACCGTGGCATCCGGCGGCAACACCGATTGCAGCTCGGCGGCAACCTCTTCGACCTGCGCCTGAATGCCGATGGCGTCCCCGGTGTTGGACCGGTCCACCCGGATCGACACCGCCGGATCATCGCCCACGAAATAGCTGCGCGACCGGTCACTGCCCAGCTGCAGCACCGTCGCCACATCCCGAATGCGCAGCTTTGAACCATCCGCATTGGCGCGCAGCACGATGCCCCCGATCTCTTCGGGGGTGCGTTTCTGGGTGCCGGTGCGCACGCGGGCATTGGCGCTGGTCACGTCGCCTGCGGGGTCGGCATCGACCTCGGCGGCGATGGCCTGCGCGATCTCGGCCATAGTGACGTCATTGGCGATCAACGCCAGCGACGGCACCTCGACCAGCGTCTGCGGCGCAGCGACCCCGCGAATGGTGGTGCGCGTGACCCCCTCGGCAAAAAGCCGCGTGACCAGTTCGTCGGCAAACAGGCCCAGCTGTTCCGGCTCCAGCGGTCCGGTGATCACCACGTCGGTCACCCGGTCGCGCCACGCGCCGCGGGTCACGATTGGCTCATCCGCGCCCTCGGGCAGCGTGGTGACCTGGTCGACCGCGGTCTGCACGTCGTCCGCAGCCCGGCCCATGTCCCAGCCCGGCGCAAATTCCAGCGTGATGCGCGCATAGCCTTCGGTGGACCGGGACGATGCACTCTCAACCCCCTCGACCGCCAGCAGGGCCGGTTCCAGCACCTGCACGATGCCCGCATCGACATCCTGCGGCCCCGCTCCGTCCCACGAGGCACGCACGGTGACGTCGTCGATGATCACATCGGGAAAGAACTGCGCCCGCAGGTTCGGGATCGCGCCGATCCCCATCGCCAGCATCACCAGAAGCAGCAGGTTCGCCACGGTCCGATGCCTTGTGAAATAGCTCAGGATGCCGCCCGCCGCCGCCGGGATGCCAAAGGGACGCGCCACGGCCCTAGCCGCCCATCCGGCTTTCCAGCCGGGCGATCATCTGCGCGGGCACCTTGGCCTCGCTCAGCCGGGCCAGCACGCGTTCCTTGGCCTCGGCAGGCATGCGCGGGTTCGCCTCGACAAAGGCCACGAGCCGCGCGCGGCGTTCCTCGGTCAGCTCGACCATTTCAGGCTCATCACTCGGGGGCGCGTCGGTCGTGCGCAACGGGCGCACGCGGATCCCGGCACCCAAGAGCGGCGTACGCGCCTTGACCACCTCGCGGCCCACCAGATCGGCACCACGCACCAGAATGTCATCGCCCTGTCGCCGCATCAGCCGCACCGGCAAGGTCTCCAGCCGGTCGTCTTCGCCCAGCACCAGCACCGTGCCCGCCGCATCAATCGCCGACGCAGGCAAGCGCACAACGCGCTCCAGCGGCGGTTCCTGAACCTGCACGGTCACGAAATCACCGGGCTTGAACCCCGGCGCTGTCTCGAGCCGCGCAAACAGCAACCGCCCGGTCTGCATCTCGCCAGCCCCCGCGCTGGCGCGGCTGATCTGACCGCGCGCGGTCAGATCGACCCCCGCCACGTCCAGCACCGCTGTCACAGGCGCATCAATCAGATCGCCCTCATCGCCCAGGATACGAGCATATTGCGCGGTGGAGATGCGAAACGACACCTCCAGCGCGGTTTCATCAATCACATCGGCCAGCTTTTCATTGGCCGACACCAGCCGCCCCAAGGCGACATTCACCGCCGACAGGGTGCCGTCAAAGGGCGCGGTGACCGTGGTGTCACTCAGCATCCGCTCCGCCTCGCTCAGCGCAATGCGCGCGCGGGCCAGCCGCGTCTGGGCCAGATCGACCCGCGCCTCGGCCTGTGCCACGGCCAACCGGCGCGACAGCACCGACTGACGCGCCGACGCGGCAGCCAGTTCCGCGTCCTCGACCGCGGCCGCCGTGCCCACGCCGCGGCCGGCCAGATCCTGTTGCCGCTCAAACGCGCGGGTGCGCAGATCGGCCTGCGCCTGCGCCGCCGTCTCTTCGTCCCGCGCCAGTGTCAGCCCGCGTTCGGCGTCCCGCACCTCGGCCTCGGCATCCAGCAGGTCCGCCCCGGCCCGGTCCAACGCCGCCTGCGCATCCGCCGGATCAATCCGCAACAGCACGTCGCCCGCGCGCACAGCACCTCCGTCCTCGAACCCGTCCCACAGCTCGACCACCCGGCCCGACGCCGCGGCCCGCAATTCCAGCGTGCGGCGGCTGCGCACCTCGCCAAAGCTCTCCAGCACCGGCGTCTCGGTCCCGGCCTGCGCCTCGACCACGCTGACGGCAAACACCCGCTCGCGCGCAGGCGGCCCGGACCGGTCGCGGCCCATACGGTCCTGCACTGCGCCACCGACCAGTTGCGCCGCATAAACCAGCAGCCCCAGTGTCAGCGACGCCAGCACCAACCCCATCAGGCTTTGCCGCAAAAAGCGCATGTTTTTAGGTTCCTACAACGTTTCGGTGCCTCGCCTTACATGTAGGCGGCGGCCCAAGAATACCAAGATTTGCCTGTTTTACGCAAAGCGCGGCTATTTCCGGCGCTGATTTTCGTCGAGCCGCGGCAAAATCTCGACAAAGTTACAGGGCCGGTGCCGGTAATCGAGCTGGCGCCCCAGAATTTCGTCCCACGCGTCCTTGCAGGCGCCCGGACTGCCCGGCAGCGCAAACAGGTAGGTGCCATTGCACACGCCGCCTGTCGCCCGGCTTTGCACCGCCGACGTACCAATCTTCTGCATCGACACGATGGTAAACACGGTGCCAAAGGCGTCAATCTCTTTCTCATAGACATCGCGATGCGCCTCGACACTCACGTCACGGCCCGTCAGGCCCGTCCCACCGGTCGAGATCACGACGTCAATCGCCGGATCATCACACCAACTGCGTAATTGCGCGGCAATATCCGCACGCTCGTCGGTCAGGATCTTGCGGTCGGCCACCACGTGGCCCGCCCCCTCGATCCGGCCCACCAGCACGTCGCCCGACCGGTCCTCGGACAGGCTGCGGCTGTCGCTGACGGTCAGCACCGCAATGCGAATGGGAATGAAATCAAGGGCTTCGTCAATCCGGCTCATGCGCGCTCCAATATGGCCAGTCGGACCGCCAACGCGGCAAAGACCCCGCCCGAGATGTAATCAATCACCCGGCTGCCCCGCGCCAACCGCGCGCCTGCGCCGCTGGCAAAGACACCAACCGCCCCGTTGATCACAAACCCGCCCAGCGCCAACAGCCCGCCAAAGATCAGGAACTGCGCCAGCACCGGGCCTGCGGCGGGGTCCACGAATTGCGGCACAAAGGCCAGCACAAACAGGATCACCTTGGGATTGCTCAGGTTCACGATCAATCCGGCGCGAAAGGCGCGGGCACGCGCCTGCGGCATGGGGGCAGCGGACGGGCGGCGCAGCACCTGCACCGCCAGCCACAGCAGATAGGCCACCCCGACCCAGCGGATCACCTCGAACGCCAGCGGCACCTGTGCCACCACCGCGCCCAGCCCCAGCCCGGCCAGCGCCGTGTGCACCATCGCGCCCAGCGATATGCCCGCACTTGCCGCCAGTGCCGCACGCGGCCCCGCGCGCAGACCCTGACCAAGGCAGAACATCATGTCCGCCCCCGGTGTGAGGTTCAGCGCCAGCCCCGCCGGGATAAACGCCAGCAAAAGGATCGGATCAACCATCGCGCAGCCGTGCCTTCAGGCTCAAGAGATCCGCCCACGCCTCGCGCTTGGCACCCGGATTGCGCAACAGGTAAGCCGGATGGAACATCGGCAGCGCAGGCAGACCCTGCGCCTCGGTCCACTGCCCGCGCAGGCGGGTGATCCCGCGTTTGCCCAGCAGCGCCTGACAGGCATGGTTGCCCACCACGACCAGCACCCGTGGCTGCGCGAGTGCGATGTGGCGATAAAGAAACGGCTGCATCATCGCGATCTCGTCCGGTTTCGGGTCGCGGTTCTGCGGCGGGCGCCACGGCAGCACGTTGGTGATGTACACCGGCCTTTCGGCGCCTTCCGCCCGGCTCAGCTCGATGGCGTCCAGCATCTTGTCCAGAAGCTGCCCGGCCCGGCCCACGAAAGGCCGCCCCTCGCGGTCCTCGTCCCGGCCCGGCGCCTCGCCCACCAGCATCACGTCCGCCCCGCGCACCCCGTCCGAAAACACGAGGTTGCGCGCGCCACGGCGCAGTTCGCAATGCGGATAGGCCGCCAGCGCGTCGCGCAATGCATCCAAATCGGCGGCCCCGTCCGCGGCGCGCTGCGCCTCGGCCACCGGATCGACGGATGCCGCAACAACAGGCGCTTCGGGCACAGGCGCCGCCGCCTTGGGCTTGGGCGCCTCGGCGGGGATCTCATAACGGTTGACGGGCGCATCCCCGATGCACGCATCAACCCCCAGCTCCACCTGCCAGGCCAGCGCCGCCAGCGCCGCGTGATACTCCTGCGAATCCATGTCCCCACATGTAACCCGCCCCGCGCCCAAGCAAAACGCCTGAACGCCCGCTTGCCCCGCCCGGGCCGGGTTCCTATAACCCGACCTATATCACTGCTCGGACCTGCCATGACCTTCACCCACCGCCACCTCCTGGGGATTGAACACCTGCGGCCCGAGGAAATCGTGACCCTGCTCGATCTGGCCCAAGACTACGTGGCCCTGAACCGCGCCCCCGAAAAGCACGGCGACGCCCTGGCGGGGCTGACGCAGATCAACATGTTCTTTGAAAACTCCACCCGGACGCAGTCCAGTTTCGAACTGGCGGGCAAACGGCTGGGTGCGGACGTGATGAACATGGCCATGCAGGCCAGTTCCATCACCAAGGGCGAGACGCTGATCGACACCGCCATGACGCTCAACGCGATGCACCCCGACCTGCTGGTGGTGCGCCACCCGCATTCCGGTGCCGTGGACCTTCTGGCGCAAAAGGTGAACTGCGCGGTGCTGAACGCCGGCGACGGACGCCACGAACACCCCACGCAGGCGCTGCTGGATGCGCTGACGATCCGGCGGGCCAAGGGGCGGCTGCACCGGCTCAACATCGCGATCTGCGGCGACATTGCGCATTCCCGCGTGGCGCGCTCCAACATCATCCTGCTGGGCAAGATGGAAAACCGCCTGCGCCTTGTCGGCCCACCCACCCTGATGCCCGCGGGCATCGCCGAGTTCGGGGTCGAGGTCTACGACGACTTGGCCGAGGGGCTGCGCGACGTGGACGTGGTCATGATGCTGCGCCTGCAACGCGAACGCATGGACGGCGGCTTTATCCCGTCCGAACGCGAATATTACCACCGCTTCGGCCTCGATGCCACGAAACTGGCCCACGCCAAACCCGACGCCATCGTCATGCACCCGGGTCCCATGAACCGCGGGGTCGAGATCGACGGCACGCTCGCCGATGACATCAACCGCTCAGTGATCCAGGACCAGGTCGAAATGGGCGTCGCTGTCCGCATGGCCGCGATGGACCTTCTGGCCCGCAACCTGCGCGATCTGCGGGGGGCTGCATGATCGAGGTCCCCGCCCGCGAACGCGGCGTCGTCCGCGTCTTTGCCCTGTCGCTGACCGACGCGCAGGTCGCATCACTCAAGGACAGCCCCGAAGCCATCGCCGAAGCGCTCGGCACCGGAGAGATGCTCGACGGCGATCACGTGGTCTTTGTCCCCATGGCCGACATCGCCGAGATCGGCCTGTCCGGCTACCTGATCGACGGCGCCGGCATCCCCGAGGACCAGATCGCCCCCGACCGCGCCAAGCTGGATGCGCTGGGCGGCTGGGTGCTGGTGCTCTACTCGCTGGCCTTTGCCGACCGCCCCGCAACCCTGCGCCCCGCCGCGTCGCTGACACTCATCGGGACCTACGGCGAAACCCGCACCGACTGGTCCAGCGACACGCCCCTCACCGCCGACAGCGCCGCGCCGCACTCTGCCCCACCCGAAACGGTCAAAAAACGCCCCTCCGACGCTGCCATGTCGGGCCGCATCGCCATGATCGTGCTGATCGGGCTGGGCCTCTTCACCTATGTCTTCATCAGGATCGCCGGATGACCGCGACCGCCACACCAACCGCGGATGACGAATGGCAGGGCCTGCTCGACCCCGACGAACGCATCATCTGGCAGGGCAAACCCTCGGGCCGCGTGCAACTGGAATTCGAAAGCGTCTTCAGCGTCATCTTCATGGCCGCCTGGACCGCCCTGCCGCTCTTTGCCCTGATCGCACAGCCGAAAGCCGACATGCTGATCATCCCGGTCCTGTTCGTCGGCATCGGCGCCTATTTCTTTGTCGGACAGCATTTCTGGGCCGCCTTCCAGCGCCGCCGCACTTTCTACACCCTGACCAACACACGCGCCTTCATCGGGCACGCGGCACTGACCGGCCGCACGCTCGACAGCTATCCCATCACCCCAGACACCCCCCTGCAACTGGACGAGGGACGCGCCCGCGCGGTCTGGTTCGCCACGGGTCCAAAAGCCCGCAACTTCAGCAACGAGGGCACCGCCCCCATCGGGTTCGAGCGCCTCGAAGACCCGCGCGCGGTCTACCAATTGCTCCGTAACGTCCAACGAGGCGACGCATGACCGACCTGCTGCTCACCCACGCCAAGCTGATCGACCCCGAGGGCGGCACCGTCACCACCGGGGCGCTTGGTATCACCGACGGGCGCATCTCGGCGATCATCACCGATGACAGCCCCCTGCCCGAGGCGCGCACCACCGTCGATTGCGGGCGCAAGCATCTGGGCCCGGGCCTGATCGACATCGGCGTCAAGGTGTGTGAGCCGGGCGAGCGGCACAAGGAAAGCTTTGGCACCGCCGGTCAGGCCGCCGCCGCCGGTGGCGTCACCACCATGGTCACCCGCCCCGACACCGACCCGGCCATCGACAACCCAGAAACCCTCGAATTCGTCATCCGCCGCGCACGCGAAGCCGCCCCGGTCAACGTCCTGCCCATGGCGGCCCTGACCAAAGGGCGGCAGGGGCGCGAGATGACCGAGATCGGGTTCCTGCTCGACGCAGGCGCCGTGGCGTTTACCGATTGCGACAACGTGGTGCAGGACACCAAGGTCTTTGGCCGCGCGCTCAGCTATGCCCGCAGCCTCGGCGCGCTGGTGCTGGGTCACCCGCAGGATCCGGGCCTCAGCGCCGGGGCCGCCGCCACTTCGGGCAAGTTCGCCTCGCTCCGCGGCCTGCCTGCTGTCTCGCCCATGGCCGAGCGCATGGGCCTCGACCGCGACATTGCCATGATCGAGATGACCGGGGCGCGCTATCACGCCGACCAGATCACCACCGCCCGCGCCCTGCCCCCGCTGGAACGGGCCAAGGGCAACGGGTTCGACATCACCGCGGGCACCTCGATCCACCACCTGACGCTGAACGCGCTGGACGTGGCTGACTACCGCACCTTCTTCAAGATCAAGCCCCCCTTGCGCGACGAAGACGACCGCGTGGCCGTGGCCGAAGCGGTGCAATCCGG
>JBCBCR010000066.1:0-14996 GCA_038530495.1 Pseudomonadota bacterium
TCTGGGCGATGGCGAGACGCTGACCGTGGACGTCGACGGCAACTATGTCTGGTCGGGCAATGACGACCAGATCTCGGGCCGCGGGCAACGCGCCTTTGTCACCTCGGAACAACCGCCGGATTTCACGGTCGAGAACTATGAAAACATCCTGCTGTCGGGCACCAACACCGACAACATGGCCAAGGCGTTCTTCAACACGCTCACCGTGACCATCCCGGCCACCATCATACCCATCGTGATCGCGGCCTTTGCCGCCTATGCGCTGGCGTGGATGGAGTTCCCGGGCCGCGCCCTTTTGATTGCGTGCGTGGTGGGTCTTTTGGTGGTGCCGCTGCAACTGGCGCTGATCCCCCTGCTGAAACTGCATCTCGGGATCGGCATCGGCAAAGGCTATCTGGGCGTCTGGCTCGCCCATACCGGCTTTGGCCTTCCACTCGCGATATACCTCTTGCGAAATTACATGGTTGGATTGCCCCGCGACATCATCGAAAACGCCAAGGTGGACGGCGCGACGGATTTCCAGATCTTCACCAAGATCATCCTCCCTCTGTCGTTCCCCGCCTTGGCATCCTTTGCGATCTTCCAGTTCCTGTGGACCTGGAACGATCTGCTGGTGGCCAAGGTGTTCCTGATCGACGCCACCGGACAAACCACCGTGATGACCAACCAGATCGTTGAACTGCTGGGCACACGGGGCGGCAACTGGGAAATCCTCGCCACCGCCGCGTTCGTGTCGATCGCGGTGCCGCTGGCGGTGTTCTTTGCGATGCAACGCTATCTCGTCCGCGGCCTGCTGGCCGGGTCGGTGAAATAGGAATGATGATGACTGAACATAAGACTCTTGGCGCGGACATGCTGCGCGCCGGTGACAAGGACTGGTGGCGCGGAGCGGTGATCTACCAGATCTACCCGCGCAGCTTCCAGGACAGCAATGGCGACGGGATCGGCGACCTGCCGGGCATCACCCAGCGCCTGCCGCATGTCGCGTCGCTGGGCGTGGACGCGATCTGGATCTCGCCGTTTTTCACCTCGCCGATGAAAGATTTCGGCTATGACGTCAGCAACTACTGCGACGTCGACCCGATGTTCGGGTCGCTGGCCGATTTCGACCAGATGGTCGAAACCGCGCACAACCTCGGCCTGCGGGTGATGATTGACCTCGTGCTGTCGCACACGTCCGACCAGCACCCGTGGTTCGCCGAAAGCCGCGTGAACCGCGACAACGCCAAGGCCGACTGGTACGTCTGGTCCGACCCCAAGGAGGACGGCACCCCGCCCAACAACTGGCTGTCGATCTTTGGCGGCCCGGCCTGGCAATGGGACAGCCGCCGCGAGCAGTACTACCTGCACAACTTTCTGACCTCGCAGCCGGACCTGAACTTTCACAACACCGCCGTGCAGGATGCGCTGCTGGACGTGACCCGGTTCTGGCTGGAACGCGGCGTCGATGGCTTCCGCCTCGACACGATTAACTTCTATGTCCATGACAAGCAGTTGCGGTCGAACCCGGCCCTGCCCAAGGACCAGCGCGACGAAAGCATCGCGCCCCGCGTGAACCCCTATAACCACCAGCTGCACCTCTATTCCAAGAACCAGCCCGAAAACCTCGACTTTCTGGCGCGGTTCCGGGGCGTGCTGGACGAATACGGCGCCACCACCGCAGTGGGCGAAGTGGGCGACGCGCAGATGGGCCTCGAGATCATGGGCCAGTACACCGCCGGGGACCGCGGCGTGCACATGTGCTACAGCTTCGAATTCCTGTCCGGCCACGCGCCCACCGCGGCGCGCTTTGCCCAGGTTATGTCGGACGTGGATGACAAGGTGTCGGATGGCTGGGCCTGCTGGGCGTTCTCCAACCACGACGTGGTGCGCCACACCACCCGCTGGAACCTGTCGCCCGCCTCGCAACGCTGCCTGACCACGGTGCTGATGTGCCTGCGCGGCTCGGTCTGCCTGTACCAGGGAGAAGAGCTGGGCCTGGGCGAAGCCGACGTGGCCTATGAGGACCTGCAAGACCCCTACGGGATCGAGTTCTGGCCCGAATTCAAGGGCCGCGACGGCTGTCGCACACCGATGGTGTGGGAAGCGTCGAACACCTCCGGCGGGTTCAGCAACAGCAAGCCGTGGCTGCCTGTGGCCTCCGAACACCTGCGCCAGGCCGCGGCCGCGCAAGAAGACGACCCGCAGGCCATCCTGCATTTCTACCGCCGCGCATTGGCGCTGCGCCGCGCGCACCCCGCCCTGATCAAGGGCGACCACGACAAGGTGCAGGCGACCGGCAACGTGCTGCACTTTACCCGCAGCTTGGGCGGAGAAGAGATCCACTGCGCCTTCAACATGGGCGAAGACACGGCAACGCATGACATGCCCGCGGGCACCTGGACCGGCATCGGCGCCGATCTGGGCGCGGTCGCACCAGACGGCGGCACGGTCACGCTGGGACCGTGGCAAATGACACTGGCGCAGCGCAGCTGACGTCGGGATACGGGAGGAAAACCAATGGCTGACCTGAAACTCACTGATGTGGCCAAGACCTATGGCGGCACGGTCGACGTGCTCAAGAACATCGACCTCGACATCGAAAAAGGCGAACTGATCGTCTTTGTCGGCCCGTCGGGCTGTGGCAAGTCCACGCTTTTGCGGATGATCGCGGGGCTGGAAACCATCTCCGGCGGCACGCTCGAGATTGATGGCACCGTGGTCAACAACGTACCGCCCGCACAGCGCGGCATCGCCATGGTGTTCCAGTCCTACGCGCTTTATCCGCACATGACCGTGCGCGACAACATGAGCTTTGCGCTGCAACTGGCCAAGAAAAGCCGCGAGGAGATTGACGAGGCGGTGACCCGCGCCGCCCGCATCCTGCAGCTCGAAGAATACCTCGACCGCCTGCCCAAGGCGCTCTCGGGCGGCCAGCGCCAGCGCGTGGCTATCGGCCGGTCCATCGTGCGCGACCCCAAGGTGTATCTCTTTGACGAACCGCTCTCGAACCTCGACGCCGCCCTGCGCGTCGCCACCCGGATCGAGATCGCGCAACTGAAAGAGTCGATGCCCGACAGCACGATGATCTACGTCACCCACGACCAGGTCGAGGCGATGACGCTCGCCAGCCGCATCGTGGTGCTCGCCAACAAGGGCATCGCGCAGGTCGGCACGCCGCTGGAACTGTACGAACGCCCCGAAAACGAGTTTGTGGCCCAGTTCATCGGCTCGCCTGCCATGAACCTGATGCCCGGCGAGATTATCGAGACCGGCGCACAGACCAAGGTGCGCATGGCCTCGGGCCTGACGGCCGTGTCGGCTGTGCCGACCACCGATGCTGACAAGGGTCTCAAGGTTAACGTGGGCGTGCGCCCCGAGGATTTCACCGCCACCGAAAGCGACGCGATCTACGAGGCGACGGTGGATTTCACCGAAGCCCTGGGCGAGGTCACGATCCTCTACTTCCACCCCGAAGACGGTCGCGACGCGGTGCTGGCCAAGATGCCCGGCATCCACAAGGACTTGCGCGGCCACAGCGTCAAGGTGACGGCGACCCCGGACAAGGTACAGCTTTTTGCCAACGGGCAGTCGCTGTACTACCGCTGAGGTCGGGTGGCGGCCCGGCCCTCCGGGGGGAGTTTTTTTTGGCAAGATGAAGGGGAAAGGCGGTGCTTAGGTGCCGTCTTTTCTTTTCGTGCTGGCGGGGGCTGCCGAAAGGGTCAGTGGTGGTCAAACATAGTCGCGGGCCGGTCCAGCAGGAATTGCGTGATGATCGGCCCCACGGCCGCACCAATGCCGCGCGCGTTCGCACCGATCTGACCCGCTGCAATGGTCGGGCGGTTGAGCCCGCGCATGTCCTTGCCGGGCAGAAGCGCTGTGACCCGCTCGACAATACGGGCACGAATGGCTGCAGGCATCGCTCCGTCGATCACCACCGCCTCGAAATCTATGACGGCGCTGGCGGCGACACTGGCTGCGGCCAGCGCATCGGCGGTTTCCTCGATCCACGGCGCGACATGCGCCTCGAGGTGGTCCCAGTCGCCCCGTTCCCAGATCTGCCGCGGCGCCTCACCTGCCGCCTCCAGCCGCATCTCCAATGACCGGATTGACGCCAGATCGATCAGCGGGCGCGCCATCCCGTCCCGGGCCGGCACCATGAGTGATCCGAACGCGCCCGCGTTTTTCTGGTTGCCCTCGAACACCGCGTGATCCAGCACCACGCCGCCGCCAATGAGCGCGCCGACGAAGAAATAGACGTAGTCGCGGAATGCCCGCCCGATGCCAAAGATATGCTCGGCCCGACACGCGGCGGTGGCGTCGTTCACCATCTGCACCGGCAACCCGGTGAAATCCGACACCTCGGCGACCATGTCGGTTTCCTTCCACGCCGCCATGTCACCCGCGTCCGCGCCCAGCACCTCGGTCCAGTTCCACAGCTCGAACGGGGCGGCGATCCCGAGGCCCCCGAGGCGCGCGCGCATGTCGCGGTCCATGTCGCTGGTCAGGTCCTGAAACCCGTCATGCAGGAACTGCATCACCGGGCCGGGGCGCGGCGCATCATAGGTCTGGCGCAACTGGCTGCGCACCCGGCCCGCCAGATCCAGCACCACCAGATCCGCCGACCGCCGCCCCAGTTTCAGCCCCACCGCAAAGGCCCCGTCCGGGTTCAGCGTAAAGGGCTGCGACGGCTTGCCGACCTTGCCCTTGACCCGGTCCCCACGCACCAACAGCCCGTCCTGCTCCATCTTGCGCAGGATCACCGACGTCGTCTGCGGCGACAGCCCGGTGCGCCGCGCCAGATCCCCCGACGACAGCCCGTCACTGCGCTGCAGGATCGACAGCAGCAGCCGTTCATTGAACGCGCGCACACCGCTTTGGTTGATCCCACCGGAGAAATCGCGCACCTGATCCTGTGCCATGACAGGGTCCTCCCGGAACACAGCCTACGACGCCGGATTAATAAATCAAGTTGAATTATTAATTGACAGCGCCGAGGAATCACGTTCCCTTAGGGCATCCTGACGGCCTCCCATTCCGGGGTTGTCAGCAATTGGGAGGATATCATGAAGACATTACTGCTGGGCACGGTCTGTGCCTTTACCGCGATGGCCGGTGCCGCAATGGCCGACGGGCACGGCACCTCGGCCTGCCTGATCACCAAGACGGACACCAACCCGTTCTTCGTCAAAATGCGCGAAGGCGCGCAGGCCAAGGCCGAGGAACTGGGCATCACGCTCAACGCCTATGCCGGTCAGGTCGACGGCGACAACGAGGCCCAAGTGGCCGCCATCGAGACCTGCATCGCCAACGGCGCGTCGGGCATCCTGCTGACCGCGTCGGACACCGCCGCCATCGTGCCATCGGTGGAACAGGCGCGCGAGGCGGGCCTCTTGGTCATCGCCCTCGACACCCCGCTCGAACCGATTGACGCAGCCAACGCCACCTTTGCCACCGACAACTTCCTTGCCGGTGAGCTGATCGGCAAATGGGCCGCGGCCACCATGGGCGACGGTGCGGCAGACGCCAAGATCGCGATGCTTGATCTGGCCATCAGCCAGCCCACCGTGGGCGTGCTGCGCGACCAGGGCTTCCTCACAGGCTTTGGCGTCGACATCAAGGACCCCGCCCGCTGGGGTGACGAAGACGATCCGCGCATCATCTGCAACGAGGTCACCGCCGGCAACGAAGAAGGCGGCCGTACCGCGATGGAAAACTGCCTCGCGCAGGACCCCGAGATCAACGTGGTCTACACGATCAACGAACCGGCAGCCGCAGGCGCCTACGAGGCGCTGTCGGCCATCGGACGTGAAAACGACGTGCTGATCGTGTCCGTCGACGGCGGCTGCCCGGGCGTGCAGAACGTGGCCGATGGCGTCATCGGCGCCACCTCGCAGCAATACCCGCTGCTCATGGCCTCGCTGGGGGTTGAGGCGATTGCACAGTTCGCCAAGGACGGCACCCTGCCCGCCAACACGCCGGGCAAGGACTTCCTCGACACCGGCGTGGGCCTTGTGACCGATGCGCCGGTTGACGGGGTCGACAGCATCTCGGTCGCCGAAGGCACCGACCGCTGCTGGGGCTAACCGCCTGACATGACGGGGCGGGTTGCCACGCGCGACCCGCCCCTCTTTTTTCGTCGAAAAAAGGGGAAACCGCGGTACGCTGTCGGTTAGGGAGGCACAGCAGATGGCAGACACACAAGATTACGAAAGCGTGGTCAGCAGCGCTGACACCGAAGTTGCGCATTTCGAAGACGAAGAAAAAGGCATTCTGGGCAAGGTGCAGCACGCGCTGCACGTCAACCCCGCCCTCGTGCCGATGATCATCCTGGTCTTTGCCATTGCGCTCTTTGGCATGATCCTCGGCCAGCGGTTCTTCTCACCCGGCACCCTCACCCTGATCCTGCAACAGGTGCAGATCGTGGGCGTTCTGGCCGCCGCCCAGACACTGGTGATCCTGACCGCGGGCATCGACCTCAGCGTCGGCGCCGTTGCCGTGCTCTGCACCGTGATCATGGGCCAGTTTACCTTTCGCTACGGCCTCCCGGCCGAGGCCAGCCTGCTCATCGGCCTCACATTTGGCGCCGCCATCGGCGCGCTCAGCGGCTTTCTCGTCAGCCGCGTGAAAATCCCGCCCTTCATCGTGACGCTGGGCATGTGGCAGATCGTGCTCGCCTCCACCTATCTGTTTTCGCGCAACGAAACCCTGCGCGGCAGCCAGTTGCGCGAGGATGCGCCGACGCTGCTGTTCCTCGGCAACAAGGTGTCGCTGGGCGGGGCCACGTTCACCTTTGGCGTGATCCTGATGATCCTGATCGTCGTGGGCCTCGCCTATGCGCTGCGCTCCACCGCGTGGGGCCGTCACGTCTATGCCGTGGGCGACGACCCCGAGGCGGCGGAACTCGCCGGTGTCGACGTGCACAAGACGCTGATGTCCGTCTACATCCTGTCGGGCCTGATCTGCGCCATCGCGGGCTGGGTGATGATCGGGCGGTTCACCGCCGTGACCCCCTCGGCCTCGACGGGTGTGATCGGCAACATCCAGTCCATCACCGCGGTGGTGATCGGCGGCATCTCCCTCTTTGGCGGGCGCGGCTCGATCTATGGCGCGTTCTTCGGTGCGCTCATCGTGGGCGTGTTCGAAATGGGCCTGCGCATGGCCGGGGCCGACCCGCAATGGACCTTCATGCTGATCGGGATGCTGATCATCGTGGCGGTGGCCATCGATCAGTGGATCAGAAAGGTGTCGGCATGACCAGCATCGACCAATGCCCTCTCGGCGTTGCAAGCAACGCGGCCCGTGTTCGCGGCAAAGCCGCTGAGATCAGAAAGGTGTCGGCATGACCCAGCCCATCCTGCACGCCAAGAACCTCGTCAAACGCTATGGCAAGGTCACGGCCCTCGACCATTGCGACTTTGAACTGATGCCGGGCGAAATCCTCGGGCTCATCGGCGACAACGGCGCGGGCAAATCCTCGCTGATCAAGGCGCTCTCGGGCGCCGTGATCCCCGACCAGGGCCAGGTCTTTCTCGAAGGGCAAGAGGTCCACTTCCGCTCGCCCATCGACGCGCGCGAGGCTGGGATCGAAACGGTCTACCAGACCCTCGCCATGTCCCCGGCCCTGTCGATTGCCGACAACATGTTCATGGGCCGCGAACTGCGCAAACCGGGACTGATGGGCAAGGTCTTTCACAAACTCGACCGCAAGAAGATGGAAGAGATCGCCCGCGAAAAGCTGTCCGAACTGGGCCTGATGACGATCCAGAACATCAATCAGGCCGTTGAGACCCTGTCCGGCGGTCAGCGTCAGGGCGTCGCCGTGGCCCGTGCCGCGGCCTTCGGGTCCAAGGTGATCATCCTCGATGAACCCACCGCCGCCCTGGGGGTCAAGGAAAGCCGCCGCGTCCTCGACCTCATCCAGGACGTCAAATCGCGCGGCATCCCGATCATCCTGATCAGCCATAACATGCCCCACGTGTTCGAGGTCGCCGACCGCATCCACGTGCACCGTCTGGGCAAACGGCTCTGCGTCATCGACCCCAAGGATCACTCCATGTCCGACGCCGTGGCCTACATGACGGGTGCCGCCACCCCCGCCATGGCCGCGTGAGATGCAGTTCGAGGCTCTGGTGGCGCGGATCACCGCGCTGCCGCCCGCGCCGACCCGCCGTGTGATCGCCGTCGCGGGCCCGCCCGCCAGCGGCAAAAGCACGCTCGCCGCCCGTCTCGCCGCCGCCATCGACGGCGCCGTGGCCCTGCCCATGGACGGCTTTCACCTCGACGACCGGCTGCTGATCGCCGACGGCACCCGCGACCGCAAGGGCGCGCCGCATACGTTCGACGCCGCGGGCTTTGTCCGCCTGATCGCCGCCCTGCAAGAGCCCGCCGACCTGATCTTTCCGATCTTCGACCGCAGCCGCGAAATGGCCATCGCGGGCGCAGGCCGCGTGCCCGCCACCTGCGACACCGTGGTGGTCGAAGGCAACTACCTGATGCTGAACGACGCCCCGTGGGACGCCCTGCGCCCCCACTGGTCGCTGTCGATCGCCCTCACCCCGCCGCGCGACGTGCTGCACGACCGGCTGGTCGCCCGCTGGCAGCAGCACGGCAAACCCGACGCCGCCGCGTGGATCGCAGGCAACGACATGCCCAATGTCGACACCGTCCTGACCCGCAGCGCGCCCGCTGACATCACCCTGACGGAGGCACTGCCATGATCCTGTGCGCAGGCGAAGCGCTGATCGACATGATCCCCAACGACACCGGCGCCTTTGCCCCCCACGTGGGCGGGGCCGTGCTGAACACGGCCGTCGCCCTCGGGCGGCTCGGCGTGCCCACCGGGCTGGTCACCGGGCTCTCCTTTGACCCCTTCGGCGCCCGCATCACCGCGCATTTGCGCGACAGCCACGTGGACACGCGCCACGCCGTGCCCAGCGACCGCAACACGACGCTCGCCTTCGTGCACCTCAAGGACGGTCAGGCCACCTACAGCTTTTACGACGACAACACCGCCACCCGCGCGATCCTGCCCGACGACCTGCCCGAGGTGCCCGACGGGACCGAGGCGCTGTTCTTCGGCGGCATCTCGCTGTGCAACCCGCCCGTGGCCGACAGCCTCGCCACCATGGCCGCCGATGTCCCCGCCCATCTGCCCGTGATGGTCGACCCAAACATCCGCCCCGGCTTTGCCGCCGATCAGGGTGCCTACCGCACCCGCCTCATGGGCCTGATGCGCCGCGCCGACATCGTGAAACTGTCGGACGAGGATATCACGTGGCTCCTGCCCGACGGCGATCTGGCGGCCAAGGCGCAGGCGGTGCTCGCCATGGGCCCCAAACTCCTGCTCCTGACCGAAGGCAGCGCGGGCGCGACTGCGTATGTCTCTGGCGGCCCGACGGTCCGCGTCGCCGCCCAAAAGGTCACCGTGGTCGACACGGTGGGCGCAGGCGACACGTTCAACGCAGGCATCCTGCACCAGCTGCGCGCCAAAGGCGCGCTGTCGCCGGAAGGCCTCACAACGCTGACCGAAGACACCCTGACCCAAATGCTCACCTTCGCCGCCCGCGCCGCCGCGGTGACGGTGTCGCGCGCCGGGGCCAACCCGCCATGGGCCGACGACCTCGCTTAATCGGTTCTCCGCACGCGCTGGTCCGCGGGGTGGCCCAATCGCGCCGCCGTTTTGCCGTAGGCAAACCTCTGGTTTGACGGGGGGCGGGTCATGCCAAAGGCATGCCTGTATTCATGTCGCGGCCTGACAGTGCCTGTCAGGCGGTGTTCTCTAGATTAAGCGCTTGATCGGAGGTCGCAAATTGCGACGCATTCACCCCAAAGCCCCCCGCAAATAATCAATCACCACCCGCACCTTGCGCGGCAGATAGGCCCGCGACGGGTACAGCAGCCACGCCGCCGTCTCGAACCCCGACGCGGCCACCTCGCGGCCGGGAAACAGGTCCACCAGCCGCCCCGCCGCCAAATCCTCGGCCACCAGCCAATCGGCCAGCAACGCAGGCCCAAGCCCCGCACAGGCCGCCGCGCGCAGGGCCAGCACGTTCGACATCAAGAGCGGGCCAGACACAGGCACCGCCTCTGTCACGCCATCACGGCGAAACTGCCACTGCGCCCGGTGATCCGGCAGCGTCATCCGCAACACCTCGTGCGCCGACAAATCCTGCGGCGCCGTGGGTCGCCCGTGCCGGGCGAGATAGTCCTGCGACGCCACCACGCGGTAACCCGTATCCATCAGCTTCACACTGATCAGATCGCCCTTGGGCGCGGGGGCAAGGCGCAGCGCGATGTCGATCTGCCCGGCCAGCAGATCGACGTTCTCATCACTCAGCACCATCTCCAGCGACACCTCCGGCAGGGCCGTGCGCAGCCCCGGTAACAGCGGCACGATCACCTCGGTCCCGAACGCCACCGACGCCGTCAGCCGCACCCGGCCTGCAGGCTGCGCCACGACCTGCGCGGCGGCATCCCGCGCCTGATCCAGCTCTTCCAGCAGCGGCGCGATACGCGCCAGATACAGCGCGCCCGCCTCCGTCGGCTGCACCGCGCGGGTCGAGCGCTGAAACAGCCGGAACCCCAACTGCGCCTCCACCTGCGCCACCGTGCGCGACACGTTTGATGGGTCCACCCCCCGCGCCCGCGCCACGGCCGCAAAACTGCCGCGTGCGGCAACCTCTTGCAGGGTTTTCAGGGTGTCCGTGTCCATTGATGCTGATCCTGCACGAATATCTTGCGCTGGTCATTCTTTTTTGCACTCCACGCACCGCGTAGACCGGTTTGCACTTTGCCGCCCCACCCGGCACAACAAACCCGAACTTACAGGAGCCTTCCCATGGACCACGTCACCGGCAAAACCGTTGTCATCACCGGCGCAAGCAAGGGCATCGGTGCCGCGAGCGCCCGCGTGCTCGCTGCCCGCGGCGCGCGCGTCGTGCTCGCCGCTCGCTCGGCCGATGCGCTCACCGCACTGGCCAAGGAAACCGGCGGTCTCGCCGTACCCTGCGACGTCGCCGACTATGCCCAGGTCGAGGCCCTGATCGCTGCGGCAGGCGAGGTGGACGTGCTCGTGAACAACGCGGGCCTCATCGACCCCATCGCCCGCATCGAAGACAGCGATGTCGCGGGCTGGAACACGGTGGTCGATGTGAACCTCAAGGGCGTCTACCACGGCCTGCGCGCCGTGCTGCCGCAAATGGCCGCGCGCGGATCAGGCACGATCATCAACATCTCGTCCGGCGCGGCCACCGGCGCGCTCGAAGGCTGGAGCCACTATTGCGCGACCAAGGCCGCGGTCCTGTCACTCACCCGCTGCGCCGACACCGAAATGCGCGCCGCAGGCGTGCGCGTGATAGGCCTGTCCCCGGGCACCGTCGCCACCGACATGCAGCGCGAGATCAAGGCCTCCGGCATCAACCCGGTCAGCACGCTGGACTGGGACGCCCACATCCCGCCCGAATGGGTCGGCGAGGCCATCGCGATGCTCATGGGGCCAAAGGGCGACGCATATCGCGGCAAGGACTTTTCGCTGAAGACGGATGAGGGGCGCGCGCTGGTGGGGCTGCCGGAGGTGTCGTGACCTAGCGTTGGGCGCGTGTGGCGGATCGGCCCTCCGGGGGCGGTTTATTTGGCGAAATGAAGCAGGGGGTTAAGGAAGGGTTGACGGTGCTGCGCAAAGGTTAACGGGCGCGGGAGTGTGAAGCGTGCGTTAACGCGGGATTTTTGGCGTTTTGTACAAAACAGGGGCCATTTTCATCAAAACGCGGAAATGGCCCGGTTTTGGCCGGTTTTGGCGCGCGCGTTTTGTACGTTTTGGCGGTGATTTTGAACAAAACGGCGCGGTCGGGGCACCGTGCGCCGCGTTAACCCCCGCTCAGACAAACGGCAGATAATAGTCCCGCACCGCATCCACCGACTTGTCCTTGAGCCGCTTCCACTCGTCCTGTTTGAGGAAGATCAGCGCGTCGCAGATCTCCTCTCCCACCGCCATACGCAGCCGTTTGTCCGCATCCAGCGCATCCAGCGCCTTGTCCAAGGATGACGGCACATGCCGCGTCGCGCGGGTGTGTTCCAGCCCGTCCAGATCTTCGGCCGCGGGCAGGTCGTAGCCCTGCTCAACCCCTTGCAAAGCCGCCTGTAAAACCGCTGTCACGGCGAGGTAGGGATTGGTCGCACAATCCGCCATCCGGTGTTCCAGCCGCGCCGATTTCGGCGACGCCACCGACGACCGTGTGGTAACCAACCGGTGATCCTCCGCCCAGTTCGCCCAATACCCGGCCATCGACGCAGGGGTCAGCCGGTCGTAACTGTTAACCGTCGTGGCCAGCACCCCCGCGAGCCCCTCATGATGATGGATCAACCCCGCCATCGCCCCCCTGGCCACATCCGACAGGCTGCCCTGAGGTGCTATGACATTGGCGCCCTGGGCATCCTCGAAGCTGAAATTGACATGCAGGCCCGAGCCGCCGCGTTCGGGGATCGGCTTGGGCAGAAAGGTCAGCATCAGGCCCATCTGCGCCGCCACCTCGCGTGCCATCGTCTTGAAAAGAAACGCGTTATCGCAAGCGGTCAGCGCGTCGGAAAACTGCAGCGTCAGTTCGAACTGGCCGCTGTCATATTCCCCGTTCATCGATTCCACGGGCAGATCGGCGCCTTCGGCGGCGCGCCACACCGCGTCCATCAGGCCCGCCGGATCGTTCTGCGGACCGGTGCCATAAACAAACGCGCCGGGCGTGTCATAGGGCGCCCAGACGCCGTCCGCCCCTTGCGCAAAGACATAGGCCTCCATCTCCAGCCCCACCATAGGGCGCAGCCCACGCGCGCCCCACGCGTCCACCGCCGCCTGCAACCGCCCGCGGGCGCAGAGTGGAAAGGGCGCGCCGTCGGCGTGCAGCATGCCCAACGCGATCTCGCACTCTGGCTGCCAATCGCGCCGGGTGGTATCGAGCACCAGATCCACATCAGGGATCCCGTCCATCACCCCTGCCCCCGGCACCGGGATCAGGTCACGGTCAAAGGTGGTGCCAAAGACCCCGCGCGCAAAGCCAACCCGCCCACCAGCAGAGACAGACTGGGGCACGTATTTGCCACGCGGCAGGTTCAGCAGATCACAGAACAGGGGGCGGGTGCGCATGTGGGCTACCTCAGTTTTGGGCGTAAGTTCAGGGACTTGACCCCGCAGATGAAATTCGAGCGGGTCCATGAGGGCGAAGAGGTCTGTTCCAGACCGATGAGCCGCGCGGTGAGTTCCTGCAGGACAGCAGTGACCTCGAGCCGCGCCAGCCACATGCCGAGGCACACATGCGGGCCGCCTTGGCCAAAGGCCAGATGACGGTTCGGCGTGCGGTCCAGACGGACGGTGTGCGGCGCCTCGAATACAGCCTCATCGCGACAGCCGGACACGAACCACATCAGCACCTTGTCGCCTGCGCGGATCGTATCTCCGTGCATCTCGACATCGCGAGTGGCGGTGCGGCGGAAATGCAGTGTGGGTGCGGCGAGGCGGATGATCTCGTCTGCGGCAGTGTCCCAGACGTGGCCCCGGGCCATCTGCGCAAGCAGTTGATTATCCTGCGCAATCAGCCACAGCGCCATGGCGATGGAATAGCGTGTCGTGTCATTGCCCGCCGCCACCAGCAGACAAAAGAAGTTCTTGAACTCCAGCGGGGTCATCGCCCCCTCGTCGCCCTGCATCACGGTGGCGACGATACCGTCGGGCGCGACCTCCTTGGTGCCTGCCAGCACCGCGTCGGCATAGTCGAACAACTCCACCCCCGCAGGCGACCGGAACGGCATCATGCGGTAGGCGTCGGTGTCGACCTTGTCGACGATGGTGTCGGTGAAGTCGGGGTCGGTGTTGCCGATCAGCGCGTCGCCCCGTGACACGAGCCAATCGAGATCGTCGTCGGGCACGCCGAGGATGCGGCCCAGCATCAGCATGGGCAGACGCTTGGCGATTTTCTCGACGCCGTCGAATTCGGCATGCTCCAGCGCCTCGGCGACGATGTCACGGGCAAGCTCTTGGATTAACGGCGCAAATCGGGCGATCACCGGTTTGGCAAAGCTGCGGTTCACCTTGCGCCGGGTGGTCGAATGCTCGGGCGGGTCTGTTTCCTGAAAGGTGCGACGGGCGAGGTATTCTTCGCGGCTTTGGTCCTCGATCCGGATGCCCTGGGCGCTGGAAAAGGTCGCGGGGTCCTTTTGTGCGGCGACGATATCGGCGTGACGCGTCAGCGACCAGAACCCGCGCGCGCCGCCAAACTCCGGGGTCCAGTGCAGCGGCGCCTCGGCGCGCATCTGGGCAAACGTGTCATGTGGCACGCCATCCACGAAGCTGTCGTGATCTGCGAGGTTTTTCATGGGGTTCCCCCGAAAAACCGCGTCGCCCACTGGGCGAACAGCGCGCCTTGTGACGGGTGGTCGAGCGTGGCTTTGGCACCTGCGACCTCGGCATCGGTCAGGTGCGAGGCGGTTGCGTTCAGCACGCAGCGCATAAACGGATCTGTGAATTCGGGATGCGCCTGAGTAGTGAGGATGTGATCGCCCTTAGTGAACCCAGCAATCGGGCAAGCCGTTGATGTCGCGAAGGTTTCGCAGCCTTCGGGGAGCGCGGTTACGGTGTCGTGGTGGAACTGGTAGAGCGCGATCTCGTGCGCGGCAGGCGTCATCCATGGATGCTGGCCCGACAGCGTCAGCGTCTCGATCCCGATGTTCCAATCGGCCCGCGCGACTTGACCACCCAGAGCCACAGCAATCGCCTGATGCCCGAAACAGGCACCCAGCAGCGGCTTGCGCGCGGCGTCGCAGGCGCGGATGAAGTCGTAGAGCGCAGGTAGAAAAGGCAGGTCGTCCAGAACGCTCAGCGGTGATCCGGTGATGAGGTAGGCGTCCTGCTCATGCACATCCGAAGGCACCTCGCCGCCGATGGTCATGTAGACGCGGTAGGTAAACCTTTGATCTTGCGCATCAAAGAGGTCGCGAAAGCGGTGGCTGTCATCGGGAAAGGCATCGCC
>JBCBCR010000067.1:0-14774 GCA_038530495.1 Pseudomonadota bacterium
TTTGGCGTGACAGGGCCACCCCCCTTTCCCAAGTAAAATAGCCGTATCCCCGCGGGGCGGGGCCCCTCGGCGATTTTTCTTGGCAAAGCGTGCCGTCCCCGTCCCTTCAAGATCACGCGAGGACGGCTCCAGCCCAAACCGCAACAGGCGTTTACGCCTGTTGCAGTGGCGGAAAGCGACTTTTGCTAGCAAAAGTCTGCGGCGCCACCCCGGTGGCATGTCCGGGCGCCGTTAAGCGAAAGTCTCTGCGAAGCTGTTGCGATAAATCGCGCTGAGCTCTTCGAGCGGGGCGGAGGCGGGGCCGAAGCTGACCGTGTCGCCGCCGAATTTGCCCACCGACTGGATCGTGAGGCCGGCCTGGCCTGCGGCGATCATCAGGGCTTCGGCCTTGTCGAAATTGCACGCGATGAGGTAGCGGGCCTGATCCTCGCCGAAGAGGAACGGGGTGTCGGCGCTGTCGAGGGTGAGGCCAGCGCCCGCGGCTTCGGCGAGTTCGAAGGCGGCCAGCGCGAGGCCACCGTCGGAGAGATCGGTGCAGGCTGTGATCAGCGCGCGGTTGGCGCGGATGAAATCACCATGTGCCTTTTCCGCAGCGAGGTCCACGTGCGGCGCGTCGCCGTCGGTGCGGCTGAACACCTCGGCCAGCAGGGCGGAGCGGCCCAGGTGACCTGTGGTGTCGCCGAGCAGCAGGGCCACGTGGCCGTCGCGCACGTCGCAGCCGATGATTTCGTCGGTATGCGTGAGCAGGCCCACGGCGCCGATGGTGGGCGTGGGCAGGATCGCAGCGCCATCGGTTTCGTTGTAGAGCGAGACGTTGCCCGACACGATGGGCATGTCGAGGGCCGTGCAGGCCTGACCGATACCGTCAAGCGCGCCGACGAACTGGCCCATGATGGCGGGCTTTTCCGGGTTGCCGAAGTTGAGGTTGTCGGTGGTTGCGAGCGGCAGGGCGCCTGTCGCGGTGAGGTTGCGGTAAGCCTCGGCCACGGCCTGTTTGCCGCCTTCGACCGGGTTCGCCTGCACGTAGCGGGGGGTCACGTCGGAGGTAAAGGCCAGCGCCTTGTCGGTGCCGTGCACGCGCATGATGCCCGCGCCGAGGCCGGGGATGCGGGCGCTGTCGGCCATGACCATGGTGTCGTATTGCTCGTAGACCCACGCCTTGGCCGCGTAGTTGGGCGCGGCGAGCAGTGCCTTGAGCCCGTCGATGGGGTCGATGCCGGGCACATCCGCAAGCGGTTCGGGCGCCGGGGTCGGTTCCCATGGGCGGTCGTATTCGGGGGCTTCGGAGCTGAGTTTCGACAGGGGCAGGTCGGCTTTGGTTTCGCCATTGTAGACGATATGGAAACGATCCTCGGGGATTGTTTCGCCGACGATGGCAAAATCGAGGTCCCATTTGTCGAACACGGCCTTGGCCTCGGCCTCAAGCTCGGGGCGCAGGACCATGAGCATGCGTTCCTGGGATTCGGACAGCATCATCTCGTAGGCGGTCATGTTCTCTTCGCGCACGGGGACGTTTTCGAGGTGGAGGCGGACGCCGAGGCCGCCCTTGTCACCCATTTCGACAGCCGAGCAGGTGAGGCCCGCAGCCCCCATGTCCTGGATCGAGATGACGGCGCCCGTGGCCATCAGTTCCAGCGTGGCCTCCATCAGGCGCTTTTCGGTGAAGGGGTCGCCGACCTGGACGGTGGGGCGCTTTTCCTCGATCGTGTCGTCAAACTCGGCGGAGGCCATGGTGGCGCCGCCGACGCCGTCGCGGCCTGTTTTGGCGCCGAGGTAGACGACGGGCATGCCGATGCCGGAGGCGGCGGAGTAGAAGATCTTGTCTGCATCAGCGAGGCCTGCGGCGAAGGCGTTCACGAGGCAGTTGCCGTTGTAGGCCGGATCAAACCGGACCTCGCCCCCCGCGCAGGGCACGCCAAAGGCGTTGCCGTAGCCGCCGATGCCCTCGACCACGCCGTGGACAAGCTGGCGGGTTTTGGGGTGCGTGGGCTCGCCAAAGGACAGCGCGTTCATCGACGCAATGGGACGCGCGCCCATGGTAAAGACATCGCGCAGGATCCCGCCCACGCCAGTGGCGGCCCCCTGGTAGGGTTCGATGTAGCTGGGGTGGTTGTGGCTTTCCATCTTGAAGACCACGGCCTGCCCGTCGCCGATATCGACCACGCCCGCGTTTTCACCGGGGCCGCAGATCACCTGCGGGCCAGTGGTGGGCAGTTTCTTGAGGTGGATCTTGGAGGATTTGTAGGAACAGTGTTCGTTCCACATGGCCGAAAAGATGCCCAGTTCGGTGAAGGAAGGCGTGCGGCCGATGATGTCGAGGATGCGTTGGTATTCGTCCGGGCTGATGCCGTGAGAGGCGATAAGATCGTCTGTAATGGCTGGCTCGGTCATGCGCGCATTTCCCCCGACGCGTTTGGTTTCGCGACCTCTTACAGGGGGGACGCGGCAGGGGGAAGGGGGGCCGCGTCCCAGTGTGCGGAATGTCAGGGCAGGACGATCAGAAGCGCGCCTTCGTCATCGGGGAAGAAGTTGCCGTCGGCGGTGCGAATGAATTGCCGGTCCACCGGCACAACAAGGCCCGCATCGGTGAGCGTCAGGGTGCTGGGGTCCGCGATGAGCGTGGCCGTGGCACCGCGGGGCCGCAGGATCGAGCCTGCATTGGATTTGACGTAGATGCGGGCCCGGGTCGCGGAAATGCGTGCGCCGTTGGTGGTGCCGATCACGGCCCCGTCGGAGGTGAGCACCTTGGTGCCGATGGATTTTTCCACCAACGTGGTTTGAGACTCGGTCAGGCCGGCCCAGAGCGGGCTGGTCGTGAGCACAAGGGCAAGGGCGGCGAGGGATTTTGTCAGGCGGAGCATGGTAGGATCCTTTTGTGGCTGTATACAGGCATAACACAGGGCCACGGCGATTTATTCATCAACGCCGCGGTTTTGAATCACATGCGCGTTTGCGGCGTCAGTTGACCAGCACGATGGTGATGGGAGAGCTGTCGTCGGTGAAGGACATGTTGGCGGTGTTGCGGATGCGCTGGGCGGTGGCGTCCATTACCAGTTCACCGTTTTGCAAGGTCAGCTGGTCGGGTCGTGTGGTCACGCGGATATCCTTGCCCCCGGTGCGGGGAAAGATGGTCTGCCCGCGGGTGGTCAGAAACAGGCGGGCGCGGTCGCCTTTGGCCGAGAACCCCTCCATTGTGCCCAGCACCTCACCATCGGCCGACCGGACGATCATGCGAACGGGTTCAGACAGAACCGAGACATCGGCTGCGGTCAGGTCCGCGTGGACGAGGTTGGGTGAAATCAAGGCTGCGGTGACCAACAGCGCGGCGGTGCGTGGTGCCAAGGACATGTGGTGCCTCCCAAACTGATGCAAAAAAGGTGGCGCGGGCGCGTGCCAAGGCAAGGCACGCTGTGCTGCCGGGTCAACACATGCGCGTGACGAGAGGGGGCGCTGCGCCGGCGTTGCGTGGCGGGCGCGTTAAAGCCTGTGGTCGCGCGGTCTGCCTGTTCAGTTCCGGACGCGACCGAATGCGGACAGGCGGTTGATCTCGTCCAGGCGGTCGAGGTTGACCACGGTCGACAGCATCAGGCGGTCGTGGCTCCAGTCGCCGGGGCTTTGGATGGCGAGGCCGGTCAGCGTCATCGCGGCCAGCAGCGGCACCGCAAGCGCGCAAAAGATCAGGCGCTGGCGCCGGGGCTGGCGCGCCTCGATCGCTGATGTGATCCGCTGTTCCAGAAAACTTTGCCCGCCGCGCAGGCGCGAAACGCGGTCGGCTGTGACCAGTGTCACCTTGGGCACCGCCATCACGAAGGCGCGGTCGCGGCGCAAGGTCTTCTGGCACACCGACAGCAGTGTTTCGCAGTAGGAACGCACCTGAATGGTGCCGCGCGACAGCACCTGTTTGTCACAGGTCAATTCGCGCAGGTATTCCACCTGCAGTTTCCACGCGCGGTAGGCCGGGTTGAAAAAGAACAGCGGTTTCAGGGCCTCAAGCGCGACTTCCCATTCCAGATCGCCCTGGCGGATGTGCTGAAATTCGTGCGCCAGCGCGACCTTCAGTTCGTCGCCTTGGCCCAGCATGTGCGACGGGATCACCACGTAGTAGCGCCAGAGCCCGCGGGTCGAGAAGGGCACCAGCGTCCGGTCGGACAGCCGAATCTGAATGCGGCGGGTGCCGCGCCACGCATAGCTGTTGGCGACGATCCGGTAGAGGCAGATCACCGAATGCGTCAGCCGGACCAGTCCGATGACGACGCCGGCAAGAAAGACCGCGATCACGGCCTGGGCGAGAAATCCGTTGGCGTTCAGCAGGTTGAAGGCAAAGCCGTCGCGCATCAGCACGAGCGCCTCGAACTCCGAGGCCTTCATCTCGAACCCGCCGTTCAGGTAGTAGGCCACCACGGCGTCAGACAGGTTGACGGTCATGCCTTGGGCCAGCCCAGCCTGTTGCAGCGCGCGGACCCCTGCGACGACCAGCGGTGCAACGACAATGGCGATGAACAGGGCATGGAGCAGGTGAAGATGGACGCCAAACGCCTGGCTCAGGCCGAAGGGGCGCATGGCGGCGCGTACCAGCATCCAAAGGCCGTAGCCGATCAGGAACAGGATGTTTGCATTGATGAACGCATCCAGCAGCGCCTCAGCCCCCGTCATCTTTCAACCTCCGATCCAGCAGTTCCCGGATCTGCCCGAGCGCCTCTTCGGTCAGCGCCTCGTCATCGACGAGCCGCGCCACAAGCGACGCAGGCGCGTCGTCAAAGAGCCGGTGCGAGAGATCGCGCAGCGAGCGGGATTGGTAGGCGTCCTTGGTCAGCGCGGGGCAATAGACGTGGCTTTTGCCTTCTTTGCGGCTGGTCACGAATTGCTTTTGCTCCAGAATGCGCAGGATCGTGGCCCCGGACGTATAGGCGAGGTTGCGGTCTTCCGGCAGTCTGGCGAGCACGTCGCGCACAGTCCCCTCCCCCAAGGCCCAGAGTTCAGTCATGAACTCCAGTTCCACGTCGGTCAGCAGATCGTGTTTTTTCTTTTTCATCGCCTAACCGCACCAAGCCACTGCTCGCTCAACACGCGTGCTGAGTAAAACCTGAACATCGTATTTTTCAAAACAGAATCTCACACCTTTCGGAAACAGAAGACGCCCCATGCGAGGCTGATGGCCAGCGGCCACCACAGCGGTTGCCCGACAAGTCCAAGCCACGCAAGGAAAATATACGCCGTCCCAAGAAGCATGATGAAGAGCCGGTCACCCAGTGTCGTGGTCAGGCCAAGGATGCCGCGCCGTTCCAGACCGTCGCGGTATTTGAACACTTCGAGCACGCCGATCAGAGCGATGGCCCCGAAGATGAAGCAAAAGAGCGCAAAGGTGGCCGGTGTCCACGCCATCCAGAACGACGGCCACAGAGGGTCTGTCCAGGAAAAGCTTTCCTCTTCCGCGGGTTTGGCCACGTTGCCCCAGCCTTGGGCCAGTGCGGTGGTTGGCAGAACGGCCAGCAGCGCCAGATATCGCATCGCGCCCCTCATGTCAGACCCGCCCCAGGGCAAAGCCCTTGGCGATGTAGTTGCGGACAAAATAGATCACGATGGCCCCGGGGATGATTGTCAGCGTGCCCGCGGCAGCCAGAAGGCCCAGCTCGTAGCCCGCCGAGGACGCGGTTTTGGTCATCGTGGCCGAGATCGGTTTGGCCGCCACCGCCGTCAGCGTCTTGGCCAGCAGCATCTCGACCCATGAGAACATAAAGCAGAAGAACGCCGCGACGCCCACGCCCGCCTTGATCGTTGGCAGGAAGATGGTGACGAAGAAACGCGGGAAGGAATAGCCATCGACATAAGCCGTCTCGTCCAGTTCCTTGGGCACGCCGCGCATGAACCCTTCGAGGATCCAGACGGCGAGGGGGATGTTAAAGAGGCAATGCGCCAGCGCGACAGCGAGGTGCGTGTCAAACAGGCCGACGCTGGAATACAGCTGGAAGAACGGCAGGGCAAAGACCGCCGCGGGCGCCATGCGGTTGGTCAGCAGCCAGAAGAACAGCTGTTTGTCCCCCAGAAAGCGGTACCGGCTGAACGCGTAGGCAGCAGGCAGGGCGACGGCGATGGAAATCACCGTGTTCAGAGACACATAGATGATGGAGTTGATGTAACCCCAGTACCAACTGGGATCGGTGAAGATCACCTTGTAGCTGTCGAGCGTGAAGGTCTGCGGGAACAAGGTGAAGCCCGACAGGATCTCGTTCGTGGACTTGAAGCTCATCGACACCAGCCAGTAAATCGGCAGCATCAGGAACAGGATGTAGAGGATCGGGATGAGGGAGCGTTTTCTCATGTCTCGTCATCCTTTGTCATCAGGGTGTAGAACAGCCAGCTCACCAGAAGGGTGATGGCGAAGTAGATCAGGCTCATCGCGGCGGCCGGGCCGAGGTCGAACTGACCCAGCGCGATCTTGACCAGGTCGATGGACAGCAGGGTGGTCGAGTTGCCCGGCCCACCACCCGTCAGCACAAAGGGTTCGGTGTAGATGTTGAAGCTGTCCATGAAGCGCAGCAGGATCGCGATGGTCAGCACCGTCTTCATCTTGGGCAGCTGGATGTAGCGAAACACTTTCCACGGTGACGCGCCGTCGATCTTGGCCGCCTGATAGTAGGCGTCGGGGATCGACACGAGGCCCGCATAGCTGAGCAGCACCACAAGCGAGGTCCAGTGCCAGACATCCATGACGATGATCGTGATCCAAGCGGCCAGCGGGTCCTGGGTCATGTCATAGGTGATGCCGAGCACGTCGTTCATGAAATAGCCCAGCATCCCGATCTTGGGCAGGGCAAAGATGTTCCACATCGCCCCCACGACGTTCCACGGGATCAGCATCGGCAGCGCCATCAGAACGAGGCAGACGGGCACCCAGAACCCTTTGCGCGGCATGGACAGGGCGATGATGATGCCCAGCGGCACCTCGATGATCAGAATCAGGAAGGTAAAGAGGAACTGGCGCCCGAGGGCCGCGTGGAACCGCTCGGATCGCAGGATTTGTTCAAACCAGTCAAGCCCTTGCCAGAAGAACACGTTGTTGCCGAAGGTTTCCTGCACCGAGTAGTTGACCACTGTCATGATCGGCAAGAGCGCGTTGAAGGCGACCAGCACGAGCACCGGCAGGACAAAGAACCACGCGCGTTGGTTTTCGGTTCTCATACGTGGATTTCCTTATCGTCGTGCGTCGGGCTTGATCCCGGGGCTCTGGTCCACGCGGCAAGGTCCCGGGTCGGGCTCGGGACGGGGGGTGTGAGGCTCATGGTGTGGCCTCCGTGGCGATCCAGCCGTCGCGGTAGAGGCGGGTTTGGTCCTGGCGGAAGCTCAGGTGCACCTCGGCCCCCTGTTCGACCTGCGCGTCATCCACCACGGCGCGCACGAGCGTGTCGCCGACCATCGTCTCGACCACCGCGTGGCGCCCGACATCGGTGACCTTGCGCACCCGGGCGCTGATCCCGCTGTCGCTGAGGGCGACATATTCCGGGCGGATGCCCAGTTGGGTGCTGCCGCCGGTGCCAGTCACGGCCCCTTCGAGCGCGATGGTCTGACCCTGGAAGGTGACGGCGCCCGACGTCTCTTGGGCGGGCAGGATGTTCATGCCCGGTGAGCCGATGAAGTGGCCCACAAACGTGTGCTTTGGCCGTTCGAACAACTCGACCGGCGTGCCGATCTGGACCACTTCGCCCTCCTGCATCACGACAACCTGATCGGCGAAGGTCAGCGCCTCGGTCTGGTCGTGGGTGACGTAGATCATCGTCGCCTTCACGCGCTGGTGCAGTTCCTTCAGCTTGGACCGCAATTTCCATTTCAGGTGCGGGTCGATGACGGTCAGCGGTTCATCGAACATCACCACGTTCACGTCATCGCGCACGAGGCCGCGGCCCATTGAGATCTTTTGCTTGTTGTCGGGCGCAAGGTGGGCGGCGCGGGTGTCGAGCAGGTCTTCGACCTCGAGCATTGCGGCGATTTCGGCCACGCGGCTTGCGATCTTGCCCTCGTCCACGCCGCGGTTGCGCAGCGGGAAGGCGAGATTGTCGCGCACGGTCATGGTGTCGTAGATCACCGGGAACTGGAACACCTGCGCGATGTTGCGTTTGTCCGGCGGCAGGTCGGTCACGTCCTGGTCATCGAACAGGATGCGTCCGTCAGACGGGGTGAGCAGGCCCGAGATGATGTTGAGCAAGGTGGATTTGCCGCAGCCCGAGGGGCCGAGGAGCGCGTAGGCGCCCCCATCTTCCCACGCCACGTCGATCTTCTTGAGGGCGTAGTCGGCGTCGCCCGCGGGGTTGGGCATGTAGGAATGGCGCAGGTTGGATAGCGTGATCTTGGCCATCATGCAGCCTCACCGGCAAAGATGAACCCGTGGGACGGGTCCATGTAGAACGTGTGTTCCTCGCCCAGTTCGAATGGGTGGACGCCGTGGGCGAGGCTGACCCATGGTCGGCCATTGACCTCGAAATGCGCGCTGGATTCCGAGCCGGAAAGCTCGGTCACGATCACGCGTCCGGTCACGGCGATGTCGGTATCGCTTTGGCGTGCGGGGTGCACGTGGTGCGGGCGGATGGCAAAGGTGCAGTGGCCCGCCATCACACCGGACGGGTCGGGCCACGAGATTGCGCCCGCAGAGATGGTGCCGCCCGCCGCGGACATGTCGAGCACGTTGATCGGCGGGTCGGAGAACACGCGGGCAGCGGCCAGTGTCGCGGGCGCACGGTAGATCGTGGCGGTCGGGCCGAACTGGGTGACGTGGCCGTCCTCCATCAGGGCGGTTTCGCCGCCCAAAAGCAGGGCCTCTTCGGGTTCCGAAGTGGCATAGACCACCACGGCCCCGCGACCGGCAAACAGCTCGGGCAGCTGTTCGCGCAACTCTTCGCGCAGTTTGTAGTCGAGATTGGCCAGCGGTTCGTCGAGGAACACGGCGCGGCTTTCCTTGGCAATCGCGCGGGCGAGGGCGCAGCGTTGCTGCTGGCCGCCGGACAGTTCCTGTGGGCGGCGGTGCAGCATCGGGGAGAGCTGTAGAATGTCTGCGGCTTCCTGCACGCGGCCTTCGATTTCGGATCTGGCCATGCCCGCCACCTTGAGCGGGGAGGCGATGTTGTCGAACACGGTCATGTGCGGGTAGTTCACGAAAAACTGGTGCACGAGGCTGATGTTGCGGCGCTGCGTGTTGAGGCGCGAGACGTCCTCGCCATCAAACAGGATTTGCCCCTCGGTCAGCGGGTCGAGGCCCGCCATCAGCTTGATCAGCGACGTCTTACCCGCGCCGGTCTGGCCCAGCAGGACGTTGAAATGCCCCGGATGCAGGGTCAGCGCCGTGGGTTTGATGTGGGTGATGCCGCGCACACGCTTCACGGCGGCCTTGAGCTCGATGGTCATGTCATAAACCCGAAAGTGGATGCGACAGGGCGGGTTGGGACCGCCCTGCCGTTTGGCGTCACGCTGGCGTCACTGCGCCCAGCGTGCAACCAGCTCGTCGTAGTTGACGGTCTTGCCCTGAGGCTTCTCGTTCTCCAGTGGTGGCTTGGCGCCGCCGTTGGCAAACCAGAACTCCGCCGACTGCTTGTCGTTCAGGCGTGGGCCGCAGCCGCCGTAGACATTGGCAGCCTCGTCAGCGGCCTGCATCCGGGCCATGGTCACGTCCATTTCCTCGGCCAGACGGTCCATCGCCTCTTGCGGGGAAAACGCGCCCGAGTTCACGTCACCGATCTGCTGCCACCAGATCTGGGCCAACTTGGGATAATCAGGGACGTTGATGCCGGTGGGCGACCACGCGACACGGTCAGGCGACCGGTAAAACTCGACCAGACCACCCAGTTTGGGCGCACGTTCAGTAAAGCTCTCGTGGTTGACCGAGCTGTCGCGGATGAAGGTGAGACCCACGTGGGATTTCTTCACATCCACCGTCTTGGAGGTCACGAACTGCGCATAGAGCCACGCGGCCTGTGCCCGATCCGACGGGGTGGATTTCAGGAAGGTCCACGAGCCCACGTCCTGGTAACCGACTTTCTGGCCTTCTTCCCAGTAGGGGCCATGCGGCGAGGGCGCCATCCGCCACAGCGGGTTGCCATCCTCATCGACGGTGTTGTTGCCTTCGGACCGGGGCTTCACCATGTCGGCGGTAAAGGCGGTGTACCAGAAGATCTGCTGGGCCACGTTGCCCTGGCTGAGCGCTGGCAGCGACTGGTAGAAGTCAAAGCTTGCCGCTCCGGGTGGGGCGTAGTTGCGCAGCCATTCGTCCCATTTGCGAATCGCGTAGACCGCTGCCGGGCCGTTGGCGGCACCGCCACGTTCGACGCTGGCACCGACGGGGTTACAGCTGCCCGCTTCCATGCGGATGCCCCATTCGTCGATCGGGACGCCGTTCGGTTCACCCTTGGACCCTGCACCGGCCATTGACAGCCATGCGTCTGTCATCCGCCAGCCGAGGTCAGGCGCGCGTTTGCCATAGTCCATATGGCCATAGATGCGGACGCCGTCGATTTCCTGCACGTCGTTCGAAAAGAACTCGGCGATATCCTCATAAGCAGACCAGTTCACCGGCACGCCGAGGTCATAGCCATATTTGGCCTTGAACGCGGCTTGGTGATCGGGGTCATCGAACCAGTCTTTGCGGAACCAGTAGAGGTTCGCGAACTGCTGGTCGGGCAACTGGTAAAGGTTGCCGTCGGGGCCTGTGGTGAACTGAATGCCCATGAAGTCATCGAGATCCAGCGTGGGCGAGGTCGTCGCCGCCCAGTCACCCGCCATCTGTTCGGTCAGGTTATAGGCCAGTTGCAGACGCGAGTGCGTGCCGATCAGGTCACTGTCGTTGACGTAGCCGTCATAGAGGTTGCGTTGTGTCTGCATCTGCGTTTGCACAGCCTGCACCACCTCGCCTTCGCCGAGGATCTGGTGGTTCACCTTGATGCCGGTGATTTCCTCGAACGCCTTGGTCAGTACTTCGGATTCGTAGCCGTGCGTTGGAATGCCTTCGGACAACACGTTGATTTCCATGCCCGAAAACGGCGCGGCGGCGTCGATGAACCATTTCATTTCGGCCATCTGTTCGTCTTTGGACAGCGTTGACGGCTGGAATTCCTGGTCGATCCATTTTTGGGCTGCGGCCTCATCAGCCAAAGCAACTCCGGACCCCGCGACGAGGGCGCAAACGGCCGTCGCGGAGATAAGATACTTGCGCATCTTTATTCCTCCCTAATTTTTTGTGTTGGACCCTCCCAACGGGTATCACGCTAGTTTTACGTGTGGCGCGTTGTCAAACTAAATCTTTAGTAGACTTTTTCGCCGGGGAAATCGCGGCGCGCGAAACTGAGTTATCGGCCAAGCGAACATGATTGAATTTCGATTGGTTGCGCTGAGAAGAGCCGCTGATATTGGGTCTGCGACAAAAAAAATGGCCGAGCGCACGGCCCGGCCAAGTCCAACAGGGAGGTATGAAGATGATGCGAAACGCACCGTCGTCTTCATGCATTAGAATTAGGCCGCAGGGTGCACATTATCAAGGCAGGGAATCCTTACCCGTCCTCATTCCCGCTATGCATTGCGCGCATAGCTGCATTTTTGGGCACTAGCTGTCCTGCTTTTCACGGAGGCCTTTGCGGTAGGCGATGATCTCGTCCTGAACGAAGTCGCGGAAGGCAGCGATGCGCTTGGAATGGCGCAATTCCTCTGGGTACGCCAGAAAAACCGGGACTTCGGCGGATTCAAAGTCGGGCAACACCTGTACCAGCCGATCCTCGTTCAGCGACAGGTAATCGGGTAGAACGCCAAGGCCCAAATCCTGCAGCACCGCTTGAAGTACACCGTAATAATTGTTGACCGTCAGCAGCGAGCGGACCTGATAGCTCATCAGGTGTTGCACCATGCTGGCGCCCGCACCGACCTGCGCGGCGTTCACGTTCTGGCAGATAAGGCGATGGTCGGCTACGTCTTCGGGTTCGAGCGGGGTGCCGTGGCGGTCAAGGTAAGATTGTGTGGCGTAGACCTGCATTTTCACGGTCATCAGCCGCTTGCGGATCAGGTCAGCCTGGCTGGGCTCTTTCATGCGGATGGCCACGTCGGCCTCGCGCATGGGCAGGTCGAGCACGCGTTCTTCGAGCATGAGATCGACGCGCAGGTCGGGGTATTGTTCGTAGAGTTTGGACAGTCGCGGCGCGAGCCAGAGGGTGCCGAAGCCGATCGTGGTGGTGATGCGCAGGTCGCCAAACACTTCCTCTTCGCTGTCGCGGATACGGGCAGAGGCGGTGTCGAGCCGTTTGTTCATGGCCGAGGTGGCGTCGAACAGCAGCTCACCTTGTTCCGTGAGGATCAGGCCGCGCGCGTGGCGGTGAAACAGGGTGGCGTTGAGCGATTCTTCGAGTGCGCGGATCTGGCGCGAGACGGCGGACTGGCTGAGGTGCAGTTGATCGCCAGCGTGCGTCAGGCTGCCTGCACCGGCCACCGCATGAAAAATTCGCAGCTTGTCCCAATCCATGAGGTTTTCCGTGCCACGCCTGTTGCGAGGCCCCCCGTGTTTCCCACCCATTTGCTGCGATCTGGTTACCTGTTTGTCACAGGGGGGTGCAAGCGCTCATGGGTGTCGGGCGGGCAAATCCGCGGTCTCGCCAATAAGATCGCGCGAATTTGCGCCTGAACGATGCGCCCGGTTTCCGCCTATGCGCCGTTTACGCGAACCGCTCGGATCTGGTTGGGGATGTCGTTGGAAAACGCTGGAAAGGGCGTGCGCGCACGCGGGTCGTCGATGTACCCTTGCGTGTAGGGATTAAAGATCTTGGCGCCCGATGGTTCCTCGGTCATGGGGCCGGAGAAGCCACCGTAGCGCGTGAAAGTGTAAAGCGAGATATTCAAGTCAAGTTCGCCGGGGATTTTGCCGGGAAAGGGGCGGATCAGTGCCGGTTTGTACCCGTCTGGCGCGCCCTCATCCCTTGCTTTTGTGTCGGCGTCCATGGCCGTGACACGCGCGTTGTGGGCTGCGATCGCGCCGCTGACGACGCGGGCGAGGCGCACGAGATCGGTAGGGTCCATGGGATAGATGACGCAGGCCTTGCCTTCGGCATTGTAGGCTTGGGGATTGCGGTTATAGGTCGTGCCGGAGCCGACATTGTGGGTCGCGGCGATATCGGTGGGCAGGAACTTGTGCGACGCTCGTTCCCGTTTCAAAACCGGGGCGAGGACGTTGAACAGGGTTTGCTGGTCGTCGGGATGCGCGCCGATGTGCAATTTCCACCCCTGCACGTTTAGGCCCCATTTGCCGGGAATTGGGATTCGCAGCCATGCGCCGGCCGTCTGCGGGTGCGGGAAGATCGACAGATGCGGGTGATCGTGGTCGCCGACATAGTTAAGCCAGCCGTCTTTGCGGTAATAATCGGCTGAAAGATCCGGGGTTTGGGTGTTGTCTGATGCAAGCTTGACCATGGTTTTGTCCTCTGCGGCTGTATTTGGCGTGCTATGATCGGACAACCCGCGCGAGCGCTGCATTATTCGGCGTGGGCATGGTCAGGATTTCCCGACCTGCGGCGGGATGCGGCGGATCGAGAATTATTTGCTTTGAAGGTCAGCAATTGTGACCTATATCTAACGTAAATCTGTGCAACAGTATGGCGTGCGGGGAGGCAAGCCGATGAACGTACGACAGGTTTCGCTGAACGATCGGTTTGATCTGGACAAGCAGCATGTGCTGCTGAACGGCACGCAGGCGCTGGTGCGACTGATGTTGATGCAGAAAGCGCGGGATGTGGCAGCAGGCCACAACACTGCAGGTCTTGTGACCGGTTATCGTGGCTCCCCTCTTGGCGCGGTCGACATGCAGATGATGCGCGCGGCCAAGCAATTGGCCGAGGCCGAGGTCACCTTTCAACCCGGACTGAACGAAGATCTGGCGGCAACAGCTCTGTGGGGTGCGCAGCAGGCGGAACTGCGGGGTGAGGGCCGGTACGACGGCGTGTTTGGCCTGTGGTATGGCAAGGGGCCTGGCGTGGACCGCAGTGGCGATGCGTTCAAGCATGCCAATACGGCGGGCACCTCACCGCTTGGTGGTGTGGTGGTGGCAATGGGCGACGACCACACCGGCGAAAGTTCGACCGTCTTGCACCAGTCGGAATTCGCACTGGTCGACGCCTACATGCCGATCGTCTCACCCGCAGGTGTGCAGGAAATCCTTGATTTCGGCCTATACGGCTTCGCCCTCAGCCGGTTTTCCGGCCTGTGGGTCGGTCTGAAGACGATGAAGGACACGGTGGAGGCGACATCGGTGGTCAACGGCGACCCGCATCGGCTGTCCTTTGTGCCGCCTGAATACCAGATGCCCGAGGGCGGGTTGAACATCCGGCTGGTCGATGACCGGATCGAACAGGAACGGCGGCTGGTGCAGTTCAAGACCCGCGCAGCCGAGGCGTTTTCGCGCGCCAATGGCATGGACCGGCGTGTCTGGGGCAAGCCGGGGGCCAAGATTGGGTTCGTGGCTGCGGGCAAGAACTGGCTGGACCTGACGCACGCGCTGCACCTGCTGGGTCTGGACGCGGCAGAGGCCGAGCGGCTGGGCATCACCACCTACAAGGTAGGACAGACCTGGCCGTTGGACATGACGGGGTTCGAAGAGTGGGCCGAGGGGCTCGACCTGATTGTCGTGGTCGAGGAAAAGCGCAAGCTGATCGAGGTGCAGATCAAGGAGGCGCTTTTTGACAATCGACAGGGGCGGCGCGTCTATGGCGGCACGCACGGTGCGCGGGGCGAGCCGCTGTTCGCCGGCTACTATGCGCTGG
>JBCBCR010000068.1:0-14743 GCA_038530495.1 Pseudomonadota bacterium
CTTGCCATGGGCGCCGATTTTCGGCTCGCCCGAACCCAGCACGCGCGCACCCGAGGCCTCTAGCGTGTCGCGCGCGGCCAGAATATCGCCAACCTCGTAGCAGATGTGGTGGATGCCGCCCGAGGGGTTTTTGTCGAGGAACCCCTGGATCGGGCTGTTTTCGCCGAGGGGGTAGAGCAGTTCGATCTTGGTATTCGGCAGTTCGATGAATACGACTGTGACGCCGTGATCAGGTTCATCCTGAGGCGCGCCGACAGTGGCCCCCAGCGCGCTGCGGTATTGTTCGGCTGCGGCGTCGAGGTCGGGGACAGCGATGGCCACGTGGTTGAGGCGTCCGATCATGAAAGGTGCTCCTGCGGTCAAAAGGTAAGCACTTATGCGGGCCGGACAAGGGGCCGCACAAGGGGCGAATTAACGCGCTGTTAGGCATCCGCACTTAACCTTTGAGTCGCATAGGCAAGGAGAGTGAGATGGAGAGCGACGGCCCTTTCAAACCGAACTATCCCGCGCCGACGGCGCTGCGCCCGCTTTTGGGGCTTACGGTGCTGGTGATCGAAGACAGCCGGTATGCCTGTGAGGCGATGCGGTTGTTATGTCTGCGATCCGGGGCGCGGATCAGGCGGGCGGATACGATGCGCGCGGCGCGGCGGCATTTGCAGGTGTACCGGCCTTCGGTGGCATTGATCGACATCGGCCTGCCCGATGGCAGCGGCACCGACCTGATCCGCGAGTTGGCGGTCAGCCAGCACCGGCCCGACGTTGTGCTGGGCATATCGGGCGACCCGGGAACGGAGGCTGAGGTGCTTGAGGCCGGGGGCGATGGGTTCATGGCGAAACCGGTGACCTCGCTGGCAGTGTTTCAGGAAACGATTCTGGCCTACTTGCCTCAAGAACGGCGTCCGCCCGGGCCGCGTCCCGTCACCGAGGACGTGATTGAACCCGATCCCTTGGCCTTTCGCGACGACATGCTGCATGCCGCGGATATCATCGAGGACGCGGCGGACGGGCAGACCGCCGATTACGTCGCGCAGTTCCTGTCCGGAGTGGCGCGGAGCGCGTGTGACACCGATCTGGAGATGGCAGCGGCGGCACTTGCAGCGCAACGGGCGCGGGGGCTGGGCGTGGCGTCCGAGATGGCGCATGTGGCCGGTCTCGTGCAAGCGCGTTTGGCCACGAAAGCGGCGATTTGACGGTCCTGTTGTGGGGTTATGGGCGGGTTTCAGGACGTGGAGGGCAAGCCGGGATCGCTGGAGACGCGGACAAGCTGCGTGAGGTCCGCGAGACGTTCCTTCTGCTGGCCTGATCCGTCGAAATTGGACGGGTGCAGCCATGCGCCAAAGGCTTCTTTGAGGGCGGGCCATTCGGTGTCTATGGCGGCAAACCATGCAGTGTCGCGATTGCGGCCCTTGACCACCGCAGCCTGACGAAAGATGCCTTCATAGCTCAGCCCGAACCGTTGCGCCGCGCGGCGTGACGCGGCGTTGAGTGCATCGCATTTCCATTCGAAACGACGATAGCCAGCCTCGAACGCCCAGCCCATCATTTGAAATATGGCGTCAGTCGCTGCGGGCGTGCGTTGCAGGGCCGGGCTGAAATTGATGTGGCCGACCTCGATGCTGCCCGCATTGGGATGTACCCGCAGATAGCTGGCGACGCCTTCATAGGCGCCGGTTGCCGTGTTGAAGATGGCAAAGAAATGCGGATCGGCGCGTTTTTCGTGGTCGCGGACCCAGCGGTGGTACTGCGCCGAGGACGAAAACGGGCCGTATGGCAAAAAATCCCAGACGCGGTCGGCATTGGCAAAAGCACGGTACAGCAGGGCGGCGTGCCGGTCTGCGCTAAGCGGTTCGAGGCGCGCATATGCGCCTTCCAGCACCAGCGCGGGATCGGGCACGGGCGGCGGTGTCCAGCCAGGCACGGGCGCATGGTTGATCTGGTATTGCGACGTCATGTCGGGACGTTAGGGAACTTTTTGAAGGCCGGAAACAGGCATTTGCCGACCCGAGGCCAAATTCAACCTAGAGCAGGAGCCCGGGATCGCCGCCCATGTCGAGACCGGGAAAGATCGCGTCTTCGAGCGTCGCGCGACTGAGCCCCATCAGACCGGCCATGATCCACGCCACGTGCGCCCGGACATCGCGCGTCGGCATCAGGTCGCGGTTTTGATAAAGGTCGGCAGGCGCCAGCCCCGGCCAGTCCCCGTGGACATGCCCGCCACGCACTGCGCCGCCGGCCATCACCATCACGCCGCCGGTGCCGTGGTCGGTTCCGCGGGTGCCGTTTTCGCGCGCTGTGCGGCCGAATTCGGTCATCGCCACGACCGTGGTACGCTGCCAGACCGGCGGAGCCAGATCGGATTTGAGCGTCGTGAGCGCATCGGCCAAATGTCCCAAGGCGCGGTTCATCGCGCGGGTCTGGCCGCTGTGCGTGTCCCAACCGCCCAGCGAAAAGGCGGCGATGCGGGCATCTCCCGACAGGCGCTGCGCTGCGAATTCGGCGATTTTCACATGCGCGCCGCGGCGAGAGGGGTCCCGGCCCATTTCGGCTTCGGCATCGAGGGCGGCGAGCACCTGTGCTTCTTGCCATGCGGCGTGCAAGGCCGGATCGCTCTCTGTGACCAGTGTCAACAGCTGTTCGGTCACCGGGCTAAGGCCAAGCGACACCTCGGGCGACCAGTTCGAAACCTCGGCCAGTCCCTGCAACAGCTTCATGTCGCTGCGCCCGATCGCATAGGCGGTTTGTGCCGTGATGCCGGGCACCGCCTGCAGCATGCGGTTTAGCCAGCCATCGCGCACGCCCGCCATGGTTTCGGTTCCGGCTTCGAGCAGGTCCTGGCCATCGAAATGGCTGCGCTTGTCGCGATAGGGGGTCGAGACGGCCTGAACAAAGCCCAGTTCGCCCGCGCGCCACATCGGTACGAGTGGCGCCAATGCCGGGTGCAGCGCGTAAAACCCGTCGAGGTCGTGTGCCCCTTGATCCGGCCCACCTGAAAGCGTTGGGCGCAGCTGTCGCAGCATCGGGTCACCGTAGGGGCGGACCACGTCGAGCCCGTCCATACCACCGCGCAGGATGATCACAACCAAACGATTGTCGCCCGGTGTTGCGGCAAAGGTGACTGGTGTGATCAGCGGGCTGGCGGCCAGCGAACACCCGATCAGACCGGATCGCAGGATGTCGCGGCGGGTCATCTGCATGGCCTTCATCTCCTTTGAAACGCGGGGGACATCAGCACAAGACCGATCCCCTCGCGCCGGTTTTCGGCGGATGCGGCGGCAAAGCGGACAACGTCGCTGGCGCGCGCGCCAAGGCTTGTTGTCACGAAATCGCGTGGGTCGGGCAGGACGCGCAGGATGAATTCCGGCGCATTCATGGCCCACTGGACCCGGCCAGCAATGCCCTGCGGCGTGATCCAGTGCGGGTCTTCTTCGGGCCAGCCGTCCGGACCACCGGGTCTTTGCCATTGCTGGCCCATGGCGGTCAGCGGACGGGACAAGACGCGGCGCATCTTGCGTTCGCCAAAGCGCATCAGCTTGCCTTCGGGCACGGCGAGCGCCCGCATCGCAGACGCCATGAAATCGAGCGGCGGCTTTATGTTCTGCAGGGTTGGTTGCCACGCCGCGGGGTGCGCAAGGAGCGCCTCATAAAGCGCAAGCAGATCGCCACCCGTGTCGAGATAGCGTGCGGTCAGTTGGTCCACCAGATCGGGATCTGGGCTGTCGGCCACGAAGTGCACGGCCAGCTTGCGCGCGATGTGGCGCGCGGTCACCGGGTGGCGGGCGAGGTCGCGCAGGGCCGCACGGATCGGCGATGTGCCGCCCGTTTCGCCATAGGTCACGCCCAGCACAGTCTCGGGTCCCGGTTCCACAAAGCCGGGGCGAAACACAAAGCCGCGGTCAGGCATAAAGGACAGGCCGGTGAAGAGCTCGGCCAGTTGCCGCACGTCGGTTTGCGTGTAGGGGCCGTTCACACCCAACGTGTGCAATTCCAGCACCTCGCGGGCGAGATTTTCGTTGAGCCCGTTTTTGCGTTCTTTGCCGCGCGGGCTGCCCGGGCCCATGGATTGCATTTGATCCAGGTAGAACAGCATGACGGGATGCATGACCGCGGCTTGCAGCAGATCTTCGAATGCGCCGGCAATGTTGGGACGGATGGCCTCTTCGATATAGGGCGAGGTGGCGCGGCGGCTGACGCCGCGCTTGCCATGGGCGGTGAAGTGATCGGCCCAGAAAGTGACCAGCCGCTCGCGAAAGGCGGTGGGCGTCCAGATTTGGCGCAACAGCATGTGCCCGGCCCAACGCAAGCCGTCCTTGCGGGCGACGGCGTTCAACTGGTTGCGGCGCTTTTTGGCGGCTTCGCCTTCGGGTGTGCCGCGTTTTTTACGTCGCATGCGGTTGGCTTCGGCAACGTCGACCATGCGCGCGCGGAAGGTATCGAACGGTTCGACCGGAAAACGGACGGCCAAGTCATCGGGGCCGGTCAGCCCGTCCAGCATGTCATCCGTTCCCGCTGGCGGGGCGACGCCAGGCGACAGCCCGTAGCCAAATCGGATCTCAGCCAGTTCCGGATCGAAGGCGCGCACGATGGATCTACCTGTCTGGTGGTTCGGTCCTGTAACGCAGGCTAGCGGAATTTCCGTCGGTTTTCATCTGCTGCGCCGCCGGTGGCGGTCTACTGCTTATGCGCTGCGGTCGGGGACCCATTTGTCGGCGAGATCACGCAGGGCGCGGGCGAGGATCAGCAGATCCAGCCCGGTGGCCACGAAACGCGCGCCTGATGCCAGCATGTCTTCGGTCATTTCGGGCGTGGTGGCGAGCACGCCGGGCGCCTTGCCTGCCGCTTCGATCCGCTTGAAAGCGTCCTTGATGGTCGCGGTCACCTCGGGGTGGGTGAGCTGACCCATGTGACCCATATCAGCCGACAGATCGGCGGGCCCGATGAACACGCCGTCGATTCCGTCAACTGTGAGGATCGCATCGAGGTTTTCGATGCCCTTGCGGTTTTCGACCTGAATCAGCAGGCAAACCTGATCGTCCGCCGTGGGGCCGTAGTCGGTGATCGCGCCAAATTTCGAGCATCGTGCACCGGAATATCCCACGCCACGCCCACCAACCGGGGGATACCGCACGTCGTGCACCAGTTGGGCTGCCTCTTCGGCGGTTTCGACCATCGGGACCAAAACGGTTTGTGCTCCGGCATCGAGCACCTGTTTCAGGATCCACGTTGCGCCCACCGGCACGCGCACAGCGGCGTGGCTGTTGCTGGCTTCGAGCGCCATCAGCTGCAGGCGCATGCGGCTGATGTCGTAGGGGGTGTGTTCGCTATCGATCAGCAGCCAGTCGAAGCCAGCCGTGCCGGCGATTTCCGTGGTCAGCGGGTCGCCGATGGACAGCCAGCAGCCGATGACGGTGTCGCCTGCCTTGAGCGCGGCTTTGAACGGATTGTGCGGGGCGGGCATGGTGCAATTCCTTTGGATGGTTTGGCGCGAGAATACGCCGCGGGGCGCGCTTGGCAACTCGGCCCTCCGGGGGGGATTTTTTTGAAACAGAGAAGAATGGACGGGTGCGCCGGTGTCGAAGGTGTCAGAGCACCTTGATCACGTCCTTTTCCACCGCGAGCATGTAGCCGCGGCGCGCGATGTTTTTGACCAGAAGTTCGCTGACGATCTGGTTGCCCAAACCGTCGCGCAAACGCTTGATCCGGGTGGCGCCCGCGGCCTCTTCGCAGTCGGCGGCGATGCGGCCCGAGATCATGGCTTCGATTTCGGACCCGGTGAGGACGTCATCGTCCATCCGCGCCTCGGCGAGCACCGACATGGTTTCCATCGCGGCGTCGGTCAGCTTGAAGCCGAGGTTGTTGAGGTAGACGGTGTTTTCTTCGCGGCTGATCAGCAGCGAATTGACCTGAATGCCCGCGCGTTCGATCTGAGCCAGGCGGCGGTTGAAACCGACAATGAGCACCAGGAAAACGAGGGCGGCGATCATCATGCCGGTGGCGAAGACGAGCAGGACAAAGATTACCAGTCGGTAGCTGGCCAGCGTGTCGGCAAAGGCGGTGCCGGACTGGGCAAGGATTTCGAGCAGTTTGATTTCGGCCTGGCTGGTGAGGTCAGCGTTTTCGATGAACATGCGTTCGACTCGGGCGTCAAAGGCGCGGCTGTCGGGCAGGGTGAGCAACAGGATGGCCGCGGCGGCCAGTAGCAGCGACAGGATGCCGCCGACCCCCAGCGCCACCAAACGGCCGCTGGCGCGGCGCATGTCAGAAGCGGAGGTAGTAGGATCCTGCACTGTCTTTCCTTTGATCAAGACCTTCGGGCCCGAAGACGGATTGCACCTGCAGTAGCACCCACCCGCTTTGCGCCAAACGCGCACTCAGTTCCGCCGATGCACTGCCCGGATCGCAAGCGCCGCTGATCTGCGCCACGCCGTAGTGCAAGCGCAAGGGATCGTCCTTTTTCGCCTTGTAATCGGCATAGCACTGGGCCTGTGCCGCCCCGGCACCCAACGCCAGTGCGACGCATATGTAGATCAGTTTTTTCATAGGCTCAGAGTGCGGGCAATTTTCGCGATATTCAATAACATCTGCGGCTTGGCGGGCATGATATCGGATAACAGGGGGGTGTTATTGCCTGTCTGGCAGGGGCCGGCCGAGGGTGAGGTCATCACAACGCATCACCCGAGAGGAGCGACCCCATGACCCTGTACATCCACAAACGTTTCATTGCCCTGGTTGCGGCGACAGCCATCGCCATCACCGGGTTCAGCGCAGCCCCCGCCCGCGCCAATGATGAGGCTGCGGCGATTGCCGCGCTGTTGGGGCTGGCGGTGATCGGGGCAGTGATCGCGGACCGGCGCAAGGACAAGCGGGCTGTCGTGCATACCAACCCGCCGGTGCGTCCGCTGCCGCCGCGGGTCAATCGCAAGCTGTTGCCGCAGCAATGTCTGCGTAGCTTTCAGACAAATGACGGGCCGCGCCGCGTCTTTGGTCAGCGGTGTCTGAACCGGAACTACCAATATGCCCGCAGCCTGCCAGCGCGCTGCCACCGCCAGTTCTGGACTGACCGCGGCTGGCGCGCGGGCTTTGGCGCCCGGTGTTTGCGCCGCGAAGGATACCAATTGGCCCGCCGGTAAGAGCGGGCACAGCACCGCCCTTCCCCTAGGGGCGGAACACTGGAAAGAGCGGCGTTCGGGCGCCGCTCTTTTTTATGTGCTTGTGGTGTGGCGCGGGATTTGACTTTTATGCCTCCGGCGGGAGTTTTCCTTGCAAGATGAAGGGGCAGCGGTGCCGGATCTTTTTTTCGAGACGCAGGCGGAGGGGCGCGTGGCCGGGGTCGACGAGGTGGGCCGTGGGCCGCTGGCCGGTCCTGTCACAGCGGCGGCTGTGGTTCTGGATTTGGAAGCGGTGCCCGAGGGGCTGGACGATTCCAAGAAGCTGGGCGTGAGGCGGCGCGAGGCGCTGTATGATACGATTTGTGCCAGTGCCGAAGTGTCGGTGGCCCATGCCAGCGTCGTCGAGATTGACCGGTTCAACATCCTGCAGGCCTCGTTTCTGGCGATGCGCCGGGCTGTCGAAGGGCTGCGCACCGCGCCGGATCACGTGCTTGTCGACGGGCGCCATGTGCCGCCCGGATTGCGCATGTCGGCCACGCCATTGATCAAGGGAGACACCCGTTCGGTCAGCATTTCGGCGGCCTCAATTGTGGCCAAAATATGTCGTGATCGGATCATGGTGGATTTGGCGCAACAGCATCCCGGCTATGGCTGGGAGACCAACATGGGATATCCGTCAAAAAGCCACAGAACCGCGCTGGAAAATCTGGGTGTGACCCCATGGCATAGATGCAGTTTCCGGCCTGTGCACAATATCTTGTATCAAGAGAAATTCTCAACCGATTGATTCAAAAAAGAAATTGACCGCGAATCGTCACTGACTCATCTTTAGGCCAACCAATGAGCGCAACAAGCGCCAGGGACAGAGGCAGATAATGACGAAACATGTGAAGGGCGCGGAAGCGCTTCCTTTGAACCAGATTATTGCGGGTGATTGCATCCAAGTGATGAACAGCCTGCCTGCGGGCAGCGTTGATCTGATCTTTGCCGATCCGCCGTATAATCTGCAGCTGAAGGGTGAGCTGCACCGGCCAGACAATTCCAAGGTGGATGCGGTTGATGATCACTGGGACCAGTTCAACAGCTTCCGCGCCTATGACGAATTCACGACGGAATGGCTGCGCGCTGCGCGTCGTTTGCTGAAACCCAACGGTGCGATCTGGGTGATTGGCAGCTATCACAACATCTTCCGCGTGGGTGCGGCCCTGCAGAACGAAGGGTTCTGGATCCTCAACGATGTAGTGTGGCGCAAGTCAAACCCGATGCCGAATTTCCGTGGCAAGCGGTTCACCAACGCGCATGAGACGATGATTTGGGCGGGCAAGTCCGAGGACAGCAAGTACACCTTCAACTACGAGGCGCTGAAGGCGCTGAACGAAGGCATCCAGATGCGCAGCGACTGGGTGCTGCCGATTTGCACCGGCCACGAGCGGCTGAAGGATGCCGCGGGTGACAAGGCACATCCGACGCAAAAGCCCGAAAGCCTGTTGCACCGCGTGCTGATCGGGTCGACCAATCCGGGCGATGTCGTGCTGGACCCGTTCTTTGGCACGGGCACCACAGGTGCTGTGGCCAAGATGCTGGGCCGCGATTTTATCGGGATCGAGCGCGAGGCCGCCTATCGCGAGGTGGCGGAGGCACGTCTGGCCAAGGTGCGCAAGTTTGACCGCGAGGCGCTGACCGTGTCGGCCAGCAAACGGGCGCTGCCGCGCGTGCCCTTTGGCCAACTGGTCGAACGCGGCATGCTCCGCCCGGGCGAAGAGCTGTATTCCATGAACAAGCGCCACAAGGCCAAGGTGCGCGCCGATGGCACGCTGATCGGCGACGATATCAAGGGGTCGATCCACCAGGTCGGCGCGCATCTGGAAAATGCGCCCAGCTGCAATGGCTGGACCTATTGGTGTATCCGCCGCGAGGGCAAGATGGTGCCCATCGACGTGCTGCGCCAGCAGATCCGCGCCGAGATGCACGACTAGACACGAATTACCGAACACCGCCAGGTGCCTGCGGCCTTACCCAAGGCATGCCAAAGGCACTGCACCTATGCCCCGCCATTTTTGGCGGGGCTTTTTTGTTAATCCGGTTTACATTCTGTGCAACTGCAGAAAGGTGACCCCATGGTGGATATCAGCGGCACAGTTCGAACAGCGGGCGACAACAGCCGCGACGACGCGGTTCCCGCGCACCGGCACGCGCGCGAGGCGCTGGAGCGGAACAAACGCGAAGGCATGGATCTGGCCGTCAAGGCGCGGATAGGTGCTCTGTCGGCAACCGCCGTGTTGCTGGTCATATTGAACCCGAACTGGAACGTGCTGTGGTATCACGGACTGCTGCTGTGCCTTGTCCTTGTCGGGCTTGCCCAACGTCGTGTAGGCCGTGTCGGCCAATCGCGCGCTGAATTGGCGCTGTTGTTTGCCGATCTGGCGCTGATGACGGTGGCACTTTTGGTGCCGAACCCCTTTGTCACCGATCCCGTTCCGACGGCGCTGATCTTTCATTTTGAAGTGTTCCAGTACTTCTATGTGCTGTTGGCGGCGGGGGTGCTGACCTATTCGTGGCGCACGATTATTGCGGTGGGCAACTGGACTGCGGGGTTGTGGCTGCTGGGCACGTTGGCTGTCTGGTATTTTGGCAAAACCTATCCGGAGCTAACCGCGGGGGCGCAGGTCATGTGGCCGGACCGTCCTGATCTGGCGCACACGTTCGATCCGAATTCGGTGAATTGGGATTTGCGGTTTCAGCAGGTCGTGGTGTTTTTCATGGTTGCTTGCATCCTTGCCGTGGCGGTGCGGCGGTACCAGAACCTCGTGCTGAACAGCGCGGAAATGGCGCGCGAGCGGACCAACCTTGCGCGCTATTTCTCGCCCAGTGTTGTCGCGGAGTTGTCGACCAAGGATGAACCGCTGGGCCAGATCCGCAGTCATGACGCGGCGGTGCTGTTTGTCGATATCGCAGGCTTTACCAGTTATGCCGATGGCCGCCCGCCCGAAGAGGTGATCGACACCCTGCGCGCTTTTCATGCACGGATGGAGGCGGAGGTTTTTGCGCATGAAGGCACGCTGGACAAATACCTGGGCGATGGGTTGATGGCGACCTTTGGCACCCCGATGCCGGGCGAAGATGATGCGGCACGTGCCTTGGCTTGCGTCCAGCAGATGGCGGATCGCATGGACAAGCTGAACGCCGAACGCAGGGTGGACGGATTGATCGAAATAGACGCGCGCTTTGGCCTGCATTTTGGCCCCGTGGTGCTGGGCGACATCGGGAGCAATCGGCTCGAGTTTGCGGTCCTGGGCGACACGGTGAACGTGGCCAGCCGTCTCGAGGCACTGACCCGGGGGCTCGAGGTTCGGGCGGTCATTAGCGATGCAGTGGTCGCGGCGGCGGGAGAGTCGGGACAGCTGCGCCGCGCACCCGATCAGCAGGTGCGCGGCGTGGCTGAACCATTGCCGGTCTGGGTGCTCGATCGCTCAGGATAGGCGGAGGGTGCGATTGCCAGCCGGGGTCGCATGCATGGTCAGGGCGCGGATCAGCTGCACGTGCAGGATCAACGACATTGGTACGATGACCAGCGGGATCATGGGAAACGGAAAGTAACCGACGATTTCAGTTGGCGGGTTGTAGATTGCGGCCTGCAGCGGTCCCGGCGCGGAGCGCACGGCCTTAATTAGAACCAGGATCAGGTCGGCAATGCCCACTGCGCACCAGCCCAGCCCGACCCAGGCATAGCGTTGCACATCGCGCCACAGCAGATACCCGACCATTGGTGCAGCAATGCCCACGATGATATCGCCCCAACCCGTGGTAAACGCGAAATACCGCGGCAACAGGCCGTCTGCCATTAGCAACAGGAACACGATACCGATCATCCGGTACACCTGTATCGAAGCCAGCCAGTGCGCCGGGATCGCGTTCAGCACGCTCTTGGCTGTGGCACTGCGCAAAAGCGCGACGTTTGCAGCGATTGTACCGCCGACGATCAACGCACCAAGGATCGGAAAAGTATCCGCCCGCGGCACCAGCACACCACTATAGGCCAGCGCAAGCGCGCCTGCGATCCAAAGCGTAACGACCGCTATGACCTTTACGGCAAATCGCCGTTTTGCCGCAGGTGTGTCGTCGGCCCGCACCAGACCAAAAGTGAGCAAGGCAGTGACGCCGATGGCTACGAACAGGGTAACGGCAATAACGAGAAGGATGGCATAGTCGGGGACTGTCATTTTCAAATCCTATAGCTACTACAAAAAATGTAGTAGATTGTCGAAATGTTGTCAATCCGCCTGCATGAGCGTAGAGCGAAGACATGGAAATCCTGCCGCGTCCCAATTGCCCGGTTGCCCGCAGCGCCAGTTTGCTGGGAGACAAGTGGAGCCTGTTGATCTTGCGCAACCTGATCCTTGACGGGCCGCACAGGTTTCAGGATTTCGCACGCACACTCGAAGGTATCAGCCCGACCACGCTGTCGGCGCGATTGAAAGCGTTGCAAGATGGCGGACTGATAACGCGCGACGTGGTTCCAACGCATCCGCCAAAAACGGTCTACACGCTGTCAGAGGCTGGTCAGGCCGCCAAACCGATTATCCGTGCCATGCGCGAGTTTGGCAGCACTCTGCCGGCAAAACCCGATTGATCACCGCGGCAGCGGGTTCGCGGACTTGTTATAGGGTGTCCAATCGGTGATCTCGGGGTAATACATCTCGCGCCATCTGCGCACGCGGGGGTTCATCACCTTCCGCCAAACCGCGGGAAACATCGCTGCAATGGTCATCACCGGATATCCATAGGGCAGCTGCGGTGCCTCGTCCTCGTCATAGGTTTGCAGCACCGGAAAGCGCCGGTTGGGTTTGAAGTGGTGGTCGGAATGGCGCTGCAGATTGATCAGCAACCAGTTTGATGCCTTGTGCGCTGCGTTCCAGGAATGGCGCGGCTGGACGTGCTCGTACTTGCCCTCGCCCAGATGTTTGCGCGTCAGGCCGTAATGTTCCACGTAATTGACCAACTCGAGCTGCCAAATCGCAACGCCAGCCTGCATCAGGAACAACCCGACACCGGTCCAACCGCCGAGGATCAGCGCCAGCAGCAGGAACCCGCCTTGCAACGCCGCATAGCGCCAGAACGGGTTCGACAGGTCGGTGGCGGGCAGGTTCTTGCGCGCGAGCATGTCGCGCTCGGCTTTCACCGCGCTTTGAAAGCACTGTTTCAGCACGCGGGGGTAAAAACGATAGAACCCTTCGCCCATGCGCGCCGTCACCGGGTCGCGTGGCGTGCCGACATAGCGGTGATGCACCAGCAGGTGTTCGGACCGGAAATGCGAATACAGCACCATGGCCAGCAGGATGTCGGCCAACCACCGTTCGACCTTGTCCTTTTGGTGCATCAATTCATGGCTGTAGTTGATACCGATGGCGCCGGTCACCACGCCCACGCCAAAGAACACGCCCAGCTTTTCCCAGCTGGTCAGGTGCGGGGCGTCCGACACGTACCAGATCAGCCCGAACAGCATCACGAACTGCAGCGGCACCCAGGCCATCGTCAGACTGCGGTACCAGAATAGATCGTCATCCGTGGTTTCCGGATCGGCGTTTTCCTTGTCCAGGCCAAGGGCCGCGTCAAGGATGCCAAATGTATACCACGTCCCGAGGATCGGCAGCAGCATCGCCCACCCGCCATAGGCGGCGCTGATACCGACGAGCGGGACCAGCAGGAATGACAACCAGAAAGGCGCTGCGCTTTGCCACCGGGCAATGCGTTTTTCGACAACGGTCATGACGGCTCACCTCATACGGGATTTCGCGCGGAAGATAGCGCGCAGATTCGCGATCTGCCAAGTGTGACGCAATGTCATTGCGCCGCGGTCAGCGGGTGGCGAGATCAAAGGCCTTTCGCATCACCGTGGGCAGATCGGAGGGTCGGAAATCTGCGCGTGGCACAAAGTGGCCGCGATCTGGTATCGAATCTTGCGGCAGTTCGGCGTGCATGACGTCGAGCAGCAGGTGGAAATGAGTGAACGTGTGGCGCACCTCGCCGGATATTTGCACCCAATCCGCCGCAATTGGCGGAGCAGTGCCCCGGGGCAGTGATGCGTCGACCCATTCCGATCCGGGCCAGCCAAGCATCCCGCCCAAAAGCCCCTTGTCCGGGCGTGTCTCCAGCAGCCACGCGCCATCGGAACGCTGCGCCAGATATACAGTGCCATGGCGTATCGGTTTGGCCTTTTTGGGCGACTTTTTCGGCAGCTCCTGCACTGTCCCTGCCAGCCGTGCCGCACACGGATTGCGCCACGGGCAAATGCCGCACGCGGGCGCGCGCGGCGTGCAGACCGTTGCACCAAGGTCCATCACGGCTTGGGCGTAATCACCGGGGCGCGCGCGCGGCGTCAATGCCTCGGCATATTCGGTCAGGATCGGTTTGGCGGCAGGCAGGGGGGTATGTTCGTCATGCAGCCGTGCCATCACCCGTTCGACGTTTCCGTCGACAACCACATGTCGCAGGTCGAAGGCGATGGACGAGATCGCCGCTGCGGTGTAGGGGCCAATCCCGGGCAGTTTCAGCAACGCAGCGTGGTCCGCGGGGAACTGCCCGCCATGTTCGGCCACCACAGCCCGGGCGCATTTCAGCAAGTTTCGGGCGCGCGCGTAATATCCCAACCCGGCCCATGCGCCCATCACTTCGGCATCATCGGCGGCGGCAAGGTCGGACACAGTCGGCCACCGGGATATAAAGGCGCGGAAATAGTCGGTGACCGCGGCAACGGTGGTCTGCTGCAGCATGATCTCGCTCATCCACACGGCATATGGATCCGGCCGCGTGCCTGCCTGTTTGTCTGCGGGTGATACGCGCCAGGGCATCTTGCGGGCGTGCACGTCGTACCAGTCAAGCAGGTCCGCCGCGCGCGCGCCTGTTTCTTGCGTTCCTGAATCACGCACCTTTTATGTCACTCCTCTGCTCTGACGCTGGCGCATCGCGAAGGTTCCGTTATGCTTTGGCAACAGTGACCGAAAGATAGCCATGCCACCGCGCCGCGCCAGTACAAATGGGTTCAAACGGACAGCAAATTTGCTGACCGGCCGGATCCGTGATGCCAGCGCCAAGCGTGGGTTCGGCGAAAGCCGACTGCTGACCCAATGGGCCGAGATTGCAGGCCCCGACATTGCGGCGATCTCACGCCCTGTCGAGGTCAGCTATGGCCGCGGCGGCATGGGGGCGACGCTGACCCTGCTGACCAAGGGTGCGCACGCGCCGATGCTTGAGATGCAAAAGGATCAGCTGCGCGCCCGCGTGAACAGTGTCTACGGGCATCAGGCGATCAAACACATCCGCATTACGCAGACCGCCGCCACCGGATTTGCCGATGGGCAGGTCGCGTTCGAGCGGCCTGACGAGACCAAAGATGACACACCCCCCGAACCCTCTCCCGCCGCAAAAGGTCTGGCCGCGCCTGTGGCCGACGACGATTTGCGACTGGCGCTAGAACGTTTGGGGACCCATATCCTGACAAAGAATTCACACAGCTAAAGGGACACTTGCTGATGAAACGTTTCCTCGCGCCGGTTGTGGCGGTTTGCCTTGCCTTCGGAGGCTATGTTCTGTGGACCAGCACGCAAGGCATGCCGCAATCGACCCAGGCCGAACAGCTG
>JBCBCR010000069.1:0-14728 GCA_038530495.1 Pseudomonadota bacterium
GCGGGATCAGCACCGTCTTGATGCCGCCACGCAGGGCCGCGAGAAGTTTCTCCTTCAACCCGCCGATGGGCATCGCATTGCCGCGCAAGGACACCTCGCCAGTCATGGCGATGTCGCGGCGCACCGGGATGCCCGTCAGCACCGACACGATCGACGTGACCATCGCCAGACCGGCGCTTGGCCCGTCCTTGGGCGTGGCGCCATCGGGCACGTGCACGTGGATGTCCAGCGTGTCGAACTTGGTCGGTTTCACGCCGATCTCGGGGCTGACCGACCGGACATAGGAACTGGCCGCGTCGATGCTTTCCTTCATCACGTCGCCCAGTTTCCCGGTGGTCTTCATCCGACCTTTGCCCGGCAGCTTCAGCGCCTCGATGTGCAAGAGATCCCCGCCCACCGACGTATAGGCCAGCCCGGTCACGACACCGATCTGGTCATCCTGTTCGGCCAGCCCGTAACGATGCTTACGCACGCCCAGGAAGTCGTCGAGATTTTCAGAGGTTACAGTCACCTCTTCAACCTCTTTCTTGACGATCTTGGTCAGCGACTTGCGCGCCACCTTGGCAATCTCACGCTCGAGGTTCCGCACCCCCGCCTCGCGGGTGTAATAGCGGATGATATCGCTCAGCGCCTCATCGGTCAGGTCAAACTCTTTGGCCTTGAGGCCGTGGTTCTTGACCTGCTTGCTGATCAGGTGCTGCTTGGCGATCTCGCGCTTTTCATCCTCGGTGTAGCCCGCCAGCGGAATGATCTCCATCCGGTCAAGCAGTGGCCCCGGCATGTTGTAGCTGTTGGACGTGGTCAGAAACATCACGTTCGACAGGTCGTATTCGACCTCAAGGTAGTGATCCATGAACGTGTTGTTCTGTTCCGGGTCCAGCACCTCCAGCATGGCCGACGCCGGGTCACCCCGGAAATCCTGCCCCATCTTGTCAATCTCATCGAGCAAGATCAGCGGGTTGGTCGTCTTGGCCTTTTTTAGCGCCTGAATGATCTTGCCCGGCATCGACCCGATATAGGTGCGCCGGTGCCCGCGAATCTCAGACTCGTCGCGCACACCGCCAAGCGAGATGCGAATGAACTCGCGCCCGGTGGCCCGCGCCACCGACTTGCCCAGGCTGGTCTTACCCACACCGGGAGGGCCGACGAGGCACATGATCGGCCCCTTCATCTTCTTCGACCGCTGCTGCACAGCGAGATACTCGACGATCCGCTCCTTGACCTTCTCAAGGCCATAGTGATCGGCATCCAGGATATCCTGCGCCCGGCCCAGATCCTTCTTCACGCGGGATTTCACGCCCCACGGGATCGACAGCATCCAGTCCAGATAGTTGCGCACCACGGTCGCTTCGGCGCTCATCGGCGACATGTTCTTGAGCTTTTTCAGCTCTGCATCCGCCTTCTCGCGCGCTTCCTTGCTCAGCTTGGTGGCCGCGATCTTTTCTTCGAGCTCGGCAACCTCGTTCTTGCCGTCCTCGCCATCGCCCAGCTCCTGCTGGATCGCCTTCATCTGTTCGTTCAGGTAATACTCGCGCTGCGTCCGCTCCATCTGGGACTTGACGCGCGTCTTGATCTTTTTCTCGACCTGCAGCACCGACAGCTCGCCCTGCATCAGGCCAAACACCTTCTCCAGCCGCTCGCTCACGCTCAGCGTCTCCAGAAGGTCCTGCTTCTGCTCCAACTCGATGCCCAGATGCCCCGCCACCAGATCGGCCAGCTTGGCCGGTTCCGTGGTTTCACTCACGGCGGCAAGCGCCTCTTCCGGCACGTTTTTCTTGACCTTGGCATAGCGCTCGAACTCTTCGGCCACCGACCGCAGCAATGCGTCCGTGGTCGCCATGTCGCCCGGCATTTCGGTCAGGTACTCGGCCCGCGCTTCGAAAAACACGTCATTGTCGAGGTACTCGGTGATGCGCACCCGCGCCTGCCCCTCGACCAGCACCTTCACAGTGCCATCAGGCAGTTTCAGCAGTTGCAGCACATTGGCCAGCACGCCCGCCTTGAAGATGCCCGCAGGTTCCGGATCATCCTCGCTCGGGTCCACCTGGCTCGACAGCAGGATCTGCTTGTCGTCCGCCATCACTTCCTCGAGCGCCTTCACCGATTTGTCGCGCCCCACGAAAAGCGGCACGATCATATGCGGAAACACCACGATGTCCCTCAGGGGGAGCACCGGGTAGGACGCGTTCAAAGGCTCTTTCATGCTCTGTTCCTTATCATTGGCAAGACAGCACGACCCCGATCTGCGGCAGCCTTGGGCTGTCTCCTTGCTTCGGACTTGTTAACCTGTGGTCACAGGACGTCCGTTTCAAGCAGCACAATGAACCCGTGTGCCCGCAGGTGCAATGGGATGGCGCAAACTCGAGATAGAAAAGTAAACGCACCGCACGCTGCCTGCAGGGGCGCGCCGCGATGGCCCGGCCCTAAGTGTCCGCACGACCAAGATAAATCGCCATACTGCGCCCGTGCACGTTGCGCGTTTGCGCCGCACAGCGTCTTGCAAAAAAGTTCAGCAATCAATTGTCGGTGACGTCCCGCAGGTGCGGCGTCGGGTCAGACCAGCACCAGTACCGCCAGAATGGACACTGCGAACCAGGAAAATGCGAAAATCGTAAACGGCATGTCATCCCTCCCCAGGGTGTGAGAATGCACCCTTGATACGCGCCCGGGGCCGCGCGCGGTATGGCGGAATTCCTGACCCCGCGGCGACACGCCGCTCACGCGCGCTTGTCCACGGTGGCGCGTTCGCCCGCAGGCATCATCAGCGACATGCGGTCCTGACCGCGCACCGCCATCAACTCGGCCATCGCCTGCACCCGCTGTGCCGTGGCCAGCGCCGCCACCTGCCTGTCGGCGGCCGATGGCGATGCGGGCGCAAGGGCCGCCGCCTTGACCACCTCCATCTTTTCGATGGTGGCGGCCGGGTCACCAGGCACTGGCGATACATCGATGGACACGGCCCCGCCCACGGCATAGCGCCGCCCGTCCGGCCCGATCTGGTAGGTATAGGTCGGCGGGCCGGCAAACTGCCCGCCCACGGCGGCATGCGCCTGTTCATGCCGCCGCACCTCGCGGTCGCGCGCCTCAAGCGCCTTGATCTGCTCCTGTTCCGCTTCCGTGGGCCGCACGTCCGCGCGCTCGGGCGCGGGCGATGCCGGTTTGGCCTCACCCTGCGCCGCCTCTGCCGTGCGCACGTCATAGCGCGCCTCAACGCTGCGCAGCCCGCTCAACTGCTGTTCTTTCTGCAACCGCTCCAGCTTCAACCGCTCGCCCAGCGCCGACATCTGCACAGCACCCCGATCGGCACCGCCGCTCCGCGCGGCCATCTCCTGCTGGCGCGCCTGTATCAACGGGGCCACGGCTGCCCAATCTGCACCTTGCTCAAAACTGACCGCTTCCATGGCGACCTCATCCCATTCCATCCACGGCGCAAAATGTGGCCCGTGCCCGTTACCAAGGCCTTAATGACCGCAACGTTCCGGCAAGGATTGTGTGTAGAAATTTAACGGATCCCGCCCGGCCCCCCTGCCCTGCCCCCATGTCAATGCAAGACACCGGCGGTAACGCGCAGGACATGTTCACGTTGATCTCGCGCCAGCGCCCCGCGCTTTTTGCGGTGCTGATGACCAACGGCCTCGGCGACCCCGCCCAATTGGGACCGCGCGGCCCAGCGGATGGGCTGGCCTTCAACACGTTCACGGAAACCGGGACCAGACACAATCACGCCACCGCGCAAAGCGATCTGCGCCTCGTTGCCGACGGTGCTCACCACAGGCGCGGGTCACGCTGCTTCACAGTCCATCACGTGCGCTGAATGAGATTGTCGAAGGCTGGCGCAACGACGGCTTGGGCCCAGCACCGCGACTGGTCAACCGTCGGATACGACCGCCGCCTGTACGGCAACGGCAGCGATCACGCCACGATCTGAACGCGCATTCCACGGGGTCAGGTCTTCAGCAGCCGCTGCACCTCAGCGTCCGGAACAGATGTCACGCCAGACCGGCGCGGGCAGCGGCAACGCCGCCGGTCCGGCCCTCACGCGCAAGAAACAGCCAGCACCTCCCGCGCGTCCGCGACAGCCTCAGTGCTCTCGCGCGTCCGGGTCCCAACCGTCCTTGCGCGCGAGCTCGGCACCAATGCCCGCCTCGCGCACAAGGTTGCTCTCCCACCCGTCATAACTTCCGCCACAGGCCTCTGCCTGCGCCTCCAGCGCCGTGGTTCGGTCCACGATCTCCCACAGGGTCGCGGGTCCGAAATGGGAACAACGCAGGTCCGTGCCCTCTTTCCCGGCAAAGGTGGCAAAGTTGGCATACCCTTGCGTCCGCAGCGCCCTGGCACAGGCTTCGGCCTGCGCATCGGTCTGAAACACCAGCCAGTGGTCGATCTTGCGCGGCTCCTCGGCGATGTCACCGTGCTCGGCCAATTTGCGCAGAACGGATCCGTCATGGATCATCCGCCACGCTGCGGCATCCGGTGCCAGAACATCGCGGTACACCACGTCAGCCGCATCCGGCAACAGCGTACACTGCGCCCTTTCCCACAACTGGGCCGCAGCCTGCGTGACCTCTTGCGCCAGTCCTTGCCCGTCGCCTTCATGGACCAGCCAGCACAGCGCCCGGCGCCCCGCCCCGGTGCGCCAGCCCATCTCCTGCAGGCCCATCGCATCGCGCAGCGGCACCAGTGCCTGCACAACCGTCTCCATCGCGTCGATCTGATCGGTCGAGGGGAACCCGGCCTCCGCGGCCTCATAGGGCAGAACCAGCATCAGAACCCGCCGCACACCCAGCGCACCGTCCACATCGTCAAACCCGATGTTCACCGCCACGCTCTCCGGCAACGCACCCCGGATCAGATACGACACCCAGTTCTCTTCCACGTCCAACATCACACGCCTCCGCTCTGCGCCCCACCCTACACGCCATAGGAGCACAGGTAAGGCCACACCGCGGCGCCCCCGGCGCTGAAGCGGATCAACGTCCCCCCGCGCGCGCAACACTGCCCGCACACCCCTTCTCTGTTTCAAAAAATCCTCCCCGAAGGGCCGATCCGCCACACGCGCCCCGCGCCCGCCAACGTCCCCGCAACGCCCGCAACACGCGCCTAAAGCGGTGCAATATCCCCCTGCGCCCGCTGCGCATGAAACGCCGCCTGCCACGCGTCAAACGTCCCCGCCGCAATCGCCGCGCGCATGCCCGCCATGATCTCCTGAAAATAATGCAGGTTGTGCCACGTCAGCAGCATGCCCGAGATCATCTCCTGCGCCCTGAACACATGATGCAGATAGGCCCGCGAATAGTGCGCACACGCCGGACAGGTACAGTCTTCATCGAGCGGGCGCGGATCATCCGCGTGGCGCGCGTTCTTGATGTTGACCACACCGCGCCGCGTGAACGCCTGCCCCGTCCGCCCCGACCGGCTCGGAAGGACACAGTCCATCATGTCGATCCCCCGCGCGACAGCGCCGACAATGTCATCCGGCTTGCCCACACCCATCAGGTAGCGCGGCTTGTCCCGCGGCAGCTGTTCGGGCGCGTAATCCAGACAGCCGAACATCGCCTCTTGCCCCTCACCCACGGCAAGGCCCCCCACGGCATAACCGTCAAAGCCGATGGCGGTCAGCGCCTCGGCACTCTCGCCCCGCAGATCCTCCTCAAGCCCGCCCTGCTGAATGCCAAAGAGCGCATGGCCGGGCCTGTCCCCAAACGCGTCCCGCGACCGCTGCGCCCAGCGCATCGACAGCCGCATGCTCTCGGCAATCCGGTCCCGGTCGGCAGGCAGCGCCGGGCATTCGTCAAAACACATCACGATGTCCGAGCCGAGGAGCTTCTGAATCTCCATCGACCGCTCAGGCGTCAGCGCGTGCTTCGAGCCGTCAATGTGCGACTTGAAGGTCACCCCCTCCTCGGTCAGCTTGCGCAGCCCCGCAAGGCTCATCACCTGAAACCCGCCACTGTCCGTGAGGATCGGCCGCTCCCAGTTCATGAACCGATGCAACCCGCCCAGCCGGTCAATCCGCTCGGCAGTGGGCCGCAGCATCAGGTGATAGGTGTTGCCAAGGAGGATGTCCGCCCCCGTCGCCCGCACAGACTCGGGCATCATCGCCTTCACCGTCGCCGCCGTGCCTACCGGCATGAACGCTGGCGTCCGGATCTCCCCTCGCGGGGTCGAGATCACCCCCGTCCGCGCCCGCCCATCCGTGGCCTTCAGATCAAATGAAAATCGCGTCATACCGCCTCGCACCCGCCAAGAGCGCCCTCTTAGCGACCACGCCACACGATGCCAAGGGTGACAGCGGGTGCAACGGTGGTGATGGCGGTGGCGGGCAAAGGCTGGGCCAAATGGGATAATAACAGCAGTTGGTCAGCCGCACCCGTCTGCAATCGTATCAACCCCAACGGTCAAAGCCGGCTTTCCAGGGTGCTACCGATTTAAGCGCGGTCCGAAATGAACGACCTGGACGACACACCGCACAATGGATGCCCATGGGGATATCGCCCAATCGAAACAATCGGGTCATGTGGTCGTATCGGAAGCCACGGAAGCAAGTCGTGCAGGTGGTCAGTGTGCCGCGATGGTGTGCGCGTGACAACAATTTCGGCCCCGGAAAAGGTATAGCCGTGGCCGAGGATTTCCGATGCTGTGTGGATCGGGACATGCTGAATGGTCTGGAACTTCGTCATGTCATCAAACATCACCATGGGTGGCAATGCTTTTTCGGGAATGGGCAAGGGCTCTTTTTGGCTGGCCAACAGTCGGAACCGTTCCGCTGGCTGCATGCCGCGTACACCCGGGTCTACCTCGCAAACGCTGTCGCCAAGGACCGAAACGACCTGTCGAGTCAACAGCATGAAAACGTACCGCCCGTCACCCAAGCCAACCGCGACCGCCTCTCCCGTGAAATCGGTCAGTGGGCCGCCAGCGTCCGGAAATATCCGGGGTGAAATCTTGATCGAGATGGTCTGAGTTGCTGTTCCGCTCACCAGCCCATGCGGTGTGTCAAACGAGATTGTAATCGCCTGTGTCCAGCCATACCGGGGGAAAAGCAAGCGACCGAGACCCCAGAATGCAGCCACGCATGCAGCAATACCAATGAGCCAGGCCATCAAACTGTCGGCAGATTATTTTGTTCTGACATACTGTGTTTGACCTTATCGGTTTGGATGCCTGGTCGCAGATTGCTGGAACCGAATTCTGTTCGTGGGTATCGCATTGCGTGTCTGGTATCCCAAGCCTGTCCACCTTTCAACAAAGGGTAGTATCTGCGAACAAGGCTGTCGTCATGAGCGCGCACAGCGGAAAACAGACGCTGCCATGCGCGCGGCAAACACCCCTTCGTCCGCTCACCCAACCTCCCCGCTGGCACCCATCCCACCACCATGGTATCCCGGGCGCTCAGCAACTCGGGGCACGATACATGGACACGCTCAACTTTGGCTGGGAAGAATGGGTATCACTGCCCGAACTGGGCCTGCCCGCGCTCAAGGCCAAGGTGGATACCGGCGCGCGCACATCCGCCCTGCATGCCCACGACATCGAGGTCTTCGGCCCCGCCAAATCGCCCAAGGTGCGGTTCAACGTCCATCCCGTCTCGGGCAAGGATCACGTCTCCATCACCTGTTCCGCCCCCATCGTCGACCGGCGCGAGGTGACGTCCTCCAACGGCGAAAGCGAACTGCGCTACGTGATCGAAACCCGGCTCGAGGTCGGCGGCCAAAGCTGGCCCATCGAGGTCACGCTGACCGACCGCTCGTCGATGCAATCGCGCATGCTCTTGGGCCGGCAGGCGCTGCAGGACCACATCACCATCACAGCCAGTGAAAAGCGGCTCCAGCCCGAGCTCAGCTTTGATGTCTACCACTCCGCCGCCATGCGCAAATCCGCGCCCAAACGTGCCCTGCGCATCGCTGTGCTGAGCCGTGAGAACAACTATTCCACCCGGCGGCTGGTGTCGGTGGGTGAGGCGCGCGGCCACACGGTCGAGGTCATCAACACCACCCGCTGCTACATGGCCATCAACGCCAAGGCGCCCGAGGTGCACTATGACGGCAAGCGCCTGCCGCGCTATGACGCCGTGATCCCGCGCATCGGCGCGTCGATCACGTCCTACGGCACCGCCGTGATCCGCCAGTTCGAAACCATCGGCACCTATTGCGTGAACGGCTCGGGCGGGATCACCGCCAGCCGGGACAAGCTGCACGCCCATCAGATCCTCGCGGCCAAGAAAATCGGCATGCCCATGACCGCCTTTGCCGCCTCGCCGCTGGATACCGCCAACATCATGGGGCTGGTGGGCACCGCCCCTGTGATCGTCAAACTCTTGGAAAGCACCCAGGGCAAAGGCGTCGTGCTCGCCGAAACCAAGAAGGCCGCAGAAAGCGTCATCGACGCCTTCCGCGGCCTGCGCGCCAACTTCCTCGTGCAGGACTTCGTCAAGGAAGCCGCGGGCGAGGACATCCGCTGCCTCGTCGTCGATGGCAAGGTCGTGGCGTCGATGAAACGCACCGGGGCCGAGGGCGACTTTCGGTCGAACCTACACCGGGGCGGCACCGCCAAATCCGTCCGCATCACCAAGGAAGAGCGCGAAACAGCCGTCCGCGCCGCCCGCGCCTTCGGTCTGGGCAAGGCGGGCGTGGACCTCTTGCGCTCCGACAGCGGCCCAAAAGTGCTCGAGGTCAACTCGTCCCCGGGTTTCGAAGGCATCGAGACCGCCACAGGCAAGGACATCGTGGGCAAGGTCTACGACATGATCGAAGCCCGCGTGAAACCGCGCCCGGTGCGCCGCAAGGGCTGATGCGCAAAGCGCTTGTCACCTTCGGCCTTCTGGCCACCCTCGGTGTCGCCTACGGCATGGCTGGCGCCCTGCACCGCTCCGCCGACAGCATCGCCATGCTCAGTCCGCTTTTTGGCGCGCTCATGGTGATCGGCGCCTATGCCACGCGCACCGCGTGGCTGCGGGTGTGGATGGGGCTGGCGGGTGTGCTGGTGATGGGCAACGTGCTGATCTTTTTGCAAGAACAGGACCCGGGCGATGACCTGCGGCTCTATACCAAGAACCTGCAATTCGACATCGCCCACCCGCCCGCGCTGGCCGCCGACATCATCGCCTCCGGCGCCGACGTTGTGTTCCTGCAAGAGGTGTCAGACATCACCGCCCCGCTGCTCGCCACCCTGTCACAGGACTACCCGCACCAGCACGTCTGCCGCTGGGACGATCGCCGCTATGGCATCGCGGTGCTGTCCCGCACCGCCTTCACCGCCGACGGGCGCTGCTCCGCCGAACGCGCCGCTGCCGCAGCACCGCTGGACATCGACGGCACGCCCACCTGGCTGGTGTCGATCCACCTGCCCTGGCCCTGGCCCGTTGACAGCGCCAAGAACGAGGCTGCAGCCACCGCCCTCATCGACACGCTGCCCGGGCCGATCATCGCCGCAGGCGATTTCAACATCCTGCCCTGGTCCGGCCGCCTGCGCCGCATCCGTGCGGCCACCGAAACGCGCCTCGCAGGTCCAACCGTGATCAGCTTTGCCAGCGGCCTCCTGCGCGCACCCATCGACCACGTGCTGTCCCCCGGCGGCGGCGCGGTCACCCGCCGCCCGCTCTTTGGCTCCGACCACTACGGCCTTCTGGCCGACCTGTCGCTCTAGGGGCAGGAATTCCCGCATAGGGCGGGGCCGCAGGGTGCACTATCCTGCCCCCCGACACACAAGGGAGGACGCCACACCATGCCCCGCACTGCCGCAGAGCTCACTGACAAATACGGAAAACACAGCAACGAAGACGACGGCGCCAAGGACGGCCTGTTCTGGCGCCGCGGCCAATGGGGCGCGGTCAACAAACACGACCACTTCGTCGATGCCGACGGCGCCTTTTTCGACCTCGCCCCGGGGTCCAAAATCCACATCCACGTCTACCGCGACCGCGACAAAGATCTGACCCTCGGCCACGTCAAGAACGCCAAAGGCAAGAAAATGCAGTTCAAGAACGAAGCCGGCTGCATCGCGCAAATGAAAGCCGCGGGCTTTTCCCCCGCCCAGATCAACTACGTCAAACGCACCATGTTCCCCGAATTCAACGCAGCCCTGCTGAAAAAACCAAACCCCGGCGGTGCCAGCGCCAGCGCCGCCGCCGAACCCACCGAGGAAGAAAAGCAGGACGCCGCCCGCAAGGCCTACCATGCCCACGCCGTCAAACTCAGCCTGCACCCGCAATACAAAAACTACGTCATCGTCTACGACGAACCGCCCAAATCCGAAGCCGACCTGATGGTCTTCGCCGACGAGGTCAAACGCGGCGAGATCGTCGTGGCCGACTACATAGACGACGCGGACGACGATTCATCTGCCTGACACAGCGCCCTGTTTACGAGCCCAGCCGCCCGCCCAACGCGTTCTTGATGCTGTTGATCCGGATCGGCTTCGGCAGCACCGCGTCAAACCCTTCTTGCTCTGCACGCGCCTGATCGTGCCACGCGGTGTCGGCTGTCATGGCCACGACGCGGACATTGCGCGGCGGATCCTTGGGGTTGGCGCGGATCTCGTGCAGCGTCTCGATCCCGTTCTTGCGCGGCATATGAATGTCCAGCAGGACGGTGTGAAAGGCGTAAGGCTTTTGATCCAGCAGATCGAGGCAATCCTGCCCGTTCTTGGCAAACTCGTGCGGCAGGCCCAATTCGTCCAAAAGCTCCGTCATCATGCTCAGCGTGAAAACATCGTCTTCCACCAGCAACACGGCTTCGTTTGACATCACGGCTTCTCCTTCGCCGGTTCAAAATCTGTGGGCAGTTCGATGGTGACGCGCGTACCAACACCGCGCGCACTGTCGAGGATGACCACCCCAGCCATATCACTTACCAGTTGTTTTACAATGGAAAGCCCCAGACCAGTGCCCCCTTTGCTGCGTTTCAGGCCGCTTTCGGCCTGACGAAACGGTTCAAAAACCTGACCGTGCAACTCAGGCGGTATTCCGATGCCTTGGTCTTCAACCGTAATACTGAACCGCCCCTCCGAATGCGTCTCCCCGCCCGCAATCGCCAGCGACACCGCAGACCCGTTGGAATACTTCACCGCATTGTCCAAAAGGTTGGTGAGCACCTGAAACAGGATGCCGGGGTCCAGCGATACAAACTCCGGTGCAGTGGCGTCCAGCGACAGGCGCAGATCCTGATCATAACCATAGCGCTGGCTGATGCCTTCGAACACCTCCTCCATCCGCACCAGAATGCTCTTGGTTTCAATGCGCACCGGGCGCACCTGAATGACCCCAACCTCCAGCCGGGCCGCCTCGAGGATCATGGAAAGCGTGGCAAACAGCTGTTGCGCCGCACCCAGCGCCTTGCCCGCCCGCCGCGCCTGTTTTTCCTCGGTGGCCGTTGCCTCGATCAGTTCCAGCAGCCCCATGATCGCGTTCAGCGGCGTCCGGATCTCGTGGCTCATCATCGACAGGAATGACGATTTCACGGCAAGGTGCTTTTTCGATGTCGACAGCTCTTCTGCCAGCCGCGCGTTGGCCTCGGCCAGTTGTTTGCGGGTTTCGGCCAGCTCGGTCATGTCGCTATGCGCGCCCAGCATCCGGCGCGGCGTGCCATCGGCATCGCGAATGGCCACGCCACGGCACCGCACGGTCACGGTCGACCCGTCCGCATGGGTGTACCGGACAACCTGATCATAGGGATGGGTCGGATCGGCAAGATGCTTTTGGAAATTCTCCAGCGCGGTTTGCAGATCATCGGGGTGAATGATGTCCTGCCATTCGGACGCAAAATGTGCGCGCGTCGCGGGATCGACGCCGAACAGCCTCCAAAAGCTTTCGCTCATCCACTCGTTCTCGGGCTGGTCCAGATCCCAGTACCAGAGGCCGTCCAGCGACGACTCCTGAAGAAAGTCGAACAGGACGTCGTCTTTCCTCAGATTGGCATAGAGCTCTGTCTTGAGGTAATTGTCCTCAGCCATACCCTGTTCCACCGCAACCGCTCACATTGGGAACACCAGACATAGCAACCGTTCCGGCGAAACGAAATATCCTGCACGTCATCGCCGGTAAAATATCTCTCGTTTTGCGTGAACAGGTGCCATTGAAAACGCTGCGCCCTCGGCCCATCGCGACCTGCGATCCCGCGACCTGCGTAGGGCGTTCCCCGGACCGGGCCCCGCGCCTGCCATGCAACCGGCGGCGCAAGACGCCCCGATGCTCTGTCCGAACGCCTCCACGAAAGATCCTTGGCCAAGCCGCTCGCCCGCACCGGATATCACCCCGCACCAAGCCCCGCGACGTGTCCGCGCCCGACAGCACCCCAACGCAAGCCCCACGAACTCCGTGCGCCCAACGGCGCACCACCCGCGACGCACTCTCCGCACCCCCTCCGCGCAGCATCCATCACCGTGCCGCTCTCCCGGGCCCGGGATCGCCCGGGACGACGTCTCAGAAAAAGTGCGCGATCGACGGCTCACGACGACGCAGATTTTTGACCCAATCCTCGCCGCGATTGGGCCGTGCCCAAACCGCTGCTCCGGACCAAATTCCAGAACGTTCACGCGACGCCGCGATACTCCGGCACGATCTTCCCCGGCGGATTGCCGCCACAAAGCGGCCCGTCGCCGATGTCTCAGCTGATCCGATGGTCCACGCCAACACCTGCGGATTTCGGCGCCATCCGTGGTCTTCGAGGGGCATTTATGACCAAATCCTTACCGCCCCCTCGCCACAGGTTAACGCCACGCAATCCCTAACCAGTCGTAAACCCGCACGCGGCGCGCGTTTTGTACAAAACACCCCCCGTTTTCATCAAAACACGGCGATTGACCCGAAAAGGGGCCGATGAGCCCCCGCCGTTTTGTACAAAACACCGCCCATTTTGAACAAAACGCCGCGCGCGTCTGACCGCACGGTCCCTTTACCCTCCGCCCGACTATTCTTATATATTTTCTCAGGAACCACTGGAGCCACCGCAATGGACCAACATAACGAGATGATGGAAGGCGCGCCGCTGATCGTGCCATCAAGCACCGAACACCCCCTGTTCGATGCCGTGGTCGAAGCGTGCCGCTCGGTCTATGACCCTGAAATTCCAGTGAATATTTACGAGCTGGGCTTGATTTACACGATCGACATCAACGACCAGAACGAGGTCAACGTCATCATGACCCTCACCGCGCCCGGCTGCCCCGTGGCCGGTGAGATGCCCGGCTGGGTCGCCGACGCCATCGAACCCCTCCCCGGCGTCAAACAAGTCGACGTCCACATGACCTGGGAACCCCCCTGGGGCATGGAAATGATGTCTGACGAAGCACGCCTGGAACTCGGCTTTATGTGACGTCAACTTCGGACGTTACTTAGCTGAATTTCATTAAACTTTTACTAAACCATGATGGCATGTCGCGGTGTGCATTGCCTGTAGTGTGGCGCGCGGCGACATCCGGATGGGCTTGCGATCACACCACGCGCATCCCCCCGCGCGACGATCGCACCCTAGGGTGAGGACCGCCATTTCTGGCGGTCCTCACCTGCCCCTACAACCGCCGCAGCACCCACATCAGCATCCGCCGACGTCGCGCGCGCCGTTTGCGATTTTGGATCTCGGCTTCCATTTTTGCAAATGCCGTTCGTTCCGCGGCATATCCCGTTGTCTCGTTCATTTCCCTGCCTCCATTGGCTCTGGCGTTGCAATACCACCAAATATGCGCCGCCCTGCGCCCATTGTCAGAGGCCAGGATCAAGACTACTCTTTCATCCATGCAAATCACTGACTGGACAGATATCGGCCTCTTTGCCACCGTCGCCCGCGCCGGATCGTTGGGCCGTGCCGCCCACGAAACCGGGATGAGCCAGGCCACCCTCTCGCGCCGCATGACCGCGCTCGAAGCCCGGCTCGAACGTCGCCTGTTCCAACACGGCCGCGCCGGCTATACCCCCACCGCCGAAGGTCGCGACCTGATGGAACGCGCCAAGAAGATGGAGGCCGCCGCCCGCGATGTGTCGCACTGGATCAGCGGCCGCGCCGGGCCGCCGCGGGTGCGCATTTCGGCGGGCACCTGGACCACCGATTACCTGGCCCGCCGGGTGCCGCTGTTCTGTAACGATCAGGCGCCATGGCAGGCGGAATTCGTCAACAGTAACATGGACATGGACATCGAACGGCGCGAGGTCGACATCGGCGTCCGCAACCGCCGTCCGACCCATCCGTGGCTTGCCGGACGACGCACCGGGCTGGTCGAACATGCGGCCTACGCCGCCAGCGAGACGATCACGGGCTGGATCGGCCCAAGCGACGACACCTCGACCCTGCCGTCCGAAGCCTGGACCCTCACGCACCACCGCGCCGAGATCACCGCCTTTGCCAACGACCCGCAGGTGCGCGCTGCCTTGGCTCAGGCAGGCCAAGGCCGCGTGGTCCTGCCAACCTTTGCCGGGGATACGATCCCGGGCCTTGTCCGCGTGTCCGAGATCATCGACGCGCTCACCACCGAGGAGTGGCTGGTCTGCCACCACGACAGCCGCCACGATCCCCCGATCCGCGCAGCGCTTGATGCGTTGTCGGACGTGCTGTCACGCCCTCGACCCGTGCCCTTGCAGCATGGCGGCGAAGGGCCTACTTTACGACCATTGTGAAAGGGTCCTCCGATGTTCGCTATTCCCGGAAAGCAAGCTGTCACCATCACCGATCGCGCCGCGGCACAGATCCGCAAGCTCATGGACGCAAAAGGCCATGCAGGCCTGCGCATCGGCGTCAAA
>JBCBCR010000070.1:0-14610 GCA_038530495.1 Pseudomonadota bacterium
GGATCGTCAAAGGGGCGCTTCATGAACACCTGCCCCAGCGCTTGGGTGACCAGGATCTTCTTGCCAGCAGCGGTGAACACCCGCGCGCCCTTGCCCGGGGCGGCCTTGGAAAAATTCAGCGGCCGAATGATGCGCGGCTCGTGTTCGATGAACTGCAGCATGTCTTTCTGGTCGAACGCGTGATCGCCCAGCGTGACCACATCCGCGCCCGCCTCCAGCAGCGCCTTGGCATGCGCCCCCGACAGCCCCATGCCCGAGGTCGCGTTTTCGCCGTTCACGACGACAAAATCGAGGCCCCATTCCGCACGCATTGTGGGAAGATTTCCCACAATCGCCTGCCGCCCGGCCCGGCCCATCACGTCGCCCAGAAAGAGAATTTTCATGTTTCTCCATAGGCCGCAGCGCAATGGGGCGACAAGGGCGAAAGGTTACCCGCGCCGAAAACGTACAAAACAGGGGGGCAAATTGTACAAAACGCCATTTTGGACGGCGTCGGGGCGCTTGGGTTTTGTACAAAACGGGGGCCATTTTCATCAAAATAGCCTCAGATTGTGATAACTTCGGCCTCCGTCACGATCAAATCCAGCGGTTGATCGGTGGGTTCCAACGGCAATTCCGCCACCTCCTGCGCCCCATACGCAAACCCGATCGCCAACGTCGCCCGCCGCCCTCTCAGGCGCTCCAACGTTCGGTCATAAAACCCGCCACCATAGCCTAACCGACCGCCCGCCCGGGTAAAGGCGACCAGCGGAACGATTACGATCTCTGGATCAAAAAAATCATCAATTACAGGGATTTGCGCGCCGAACTTGCCATCTCGCATCAACCCGTCCGGCGACCATTTCGAAAAGTTCAGTGGCGCACCTTCAGCCTCGATTACGGGCACGCCCACATCGCCGTGCGCAGCTGCCTCGGCCATGGCTGGCAGCGGGTCAATCTCGGTCCGGATCGGCATGTACCCCGCCAGCGGCACCCCGCGATACCCCGCCAAAACCGACGACAACATCCCGCAAGCCCCTGAAAATGCTTGCGAATGCGCAATTTTACGCGCGGCAAATGCCGCCTTGCGCACCCGCGCCTTGGCCTCTGCCAGCGTCTCGCCGCTCACAGCAAAACCACCGCTGCGAGGCCCAAAAAGGCAAAGAATCCAACAACATCCGTGACAGTCGTCACAAACGCCCCCGACGCCAGCGCGGGGTCAATCCCCACCCGGTCGAGGATCACCGGAATCACCGTCCCCGCAAACCCCGCAACCACCAGATTGATCACCATAGCCGCTGCGATCACGTATCCAAGTGCCGGTGATCCGAACCAGATCACGCCCACGATTCCCATGACAACTGCGAACACTATCCCATTGATAAGGCCTACTAAAACCTCGCGCCGGATCACGCGCCAGACGTTCGCGCCGGTCAAATCCTTGGTCGCGATTGCCCGCACCGCCACCGTCAGCGACTGCGTCCCCGCATTGCCCCCCATCGACGCCACGATCGGCATCAGCACCGCCAACGCCACCAGCTGCGCTATCGCCGCATCAAACTGCGCAATCACCAGCGACGCCAGAATCGACGTCACCAAATTCACCAACAACCAAGGCAACCGCTGCCGCGTCGTCGTCGCCACGTTGTCCGACAGCGCCGACTCCTCGCCAACCCCCGCAAGACGCAGGATATCTTCCTCATGTTCCTCATCCAGCACCGCCATCGCATCGTCGATGGTAATGGCCCCGATCAGGCGGCCTTCGTCATCGACAACGGGTGCGGAAATCAGGTGGTACTGGTTGAACGCATAGGCGACCTCGCTTTCATCCTGGCTGGCCGGGATGATCTGAAAAGTCTCTTCAATCAATGACTTGAGCGGCGTTTCGCGACGCGAGCGCAAGAGCTTGCCCAGCGTCACGTTGCCCACTGGGTGCAGGCGCGGATCGACCAGGACGATGTGGTAAAACTGGCTGGGCAGGTCCTCTTCGCGCGCCGCGCGCATGCGATCGATGGCCTCACCCACGCTCCAGTGTTCAGGCGCCATGACCACTTCGCGCTGCATGAGGCGCCCGGCGGAATATTCGGGAAAGGCCAGCGACTGTTCGACCATCGCCCGGTCGCTGTCTTCCAGCGCGTCGAGGATCTGCTCCTGCTGCGGGCCTTCGAGGTCTTCGATGATGTCCACGACATCGTCACTGTCGAGCTCGCGCACCGCCTCGGCCAGAACGTTCGGCTTGAGCACTGCGATGACTTCATCGCGGATCGCTTCGTCCAGTTCGGACAGGATTTCCCCATCGAAGTCAATGTCATAGAGGCAGATCAAACGCGCCCGGTCAAAGGCATTGATCTGCTCAAGCATGTCCGCTATGTCCGCCGGATGCAGCGGTTCCATCAGTGCTGCAAGCTGATCCCGGTCCTCGATGTCCACCGCATAGAGGATCGCGGCAACATCCTTGCGCTCAAGCGCGTAGTCGCCGCTTTCGGAACCGGGATCGTTGCTGTCGCTTGGCGTGGTCATGCCGCTCTCCCGGTGGTCCTGCCCTTGGGTCGATCATATGCAGCCGCGCGGCGGGAAGACAATATCGCGTGCCTGTTTGCCTCTGGCCCGCGCCCGCGCCATAAGGTGCGCATGTCACTGCCCCACCGCATCCACGGTCACGTCCTGCGCTTTTCCGGCAATCCGTTTGTCGAGGGGTGGGAGGCCTCTGTGCGCGTCGAGGAAAACAGCGCGATCTTGATCGAAGACGGTGTGATCACCGCCCTCGGCGACGCTGCCAAAGCCGTAGAGGCCACCGAGGCGCGATACGACAACCACCTGATTTGCCCGGGTTTTGTCGACGCGCACGTACATTATCCGCAGACCGCGATCATCGCGTCATGGGGCAAGCGGCTGATTGACTGGCTGAACAGCTACACCTTTCCCGAGGAAGCCCGGTTTGGCGATCCCGCCTATGCGCGTGAGATCGCCGGGGGGTACTGCGACCTTGTTCTGGCGCACGGCACGACGAGCTTTGCCAGCTACTGCACGATCCATCCTGCCAGCGTGGACGCGATATTCGAGGCAGCAGAGGCGCGTGGCATGGCCGTGGTCGCGGGCAAGACCTGCATGGACCGCAACGCCCCCGACGGCCTGCGCGACACGGTGCAAAGCGCTTATGACGACAGCAAGGCGTTGCTGGCCCGCTGGCACGGCAAAGGCCGCGCGCAGTACGCCATCACGCCCCGCTTTGCGCCCACCTCCACGCCCGAGCAGCTGGAGGCGATGGGCGCGCTTTGGACCAAGCATCCGGACGTCGTGATGCAGACGCATCTGAGCGAGCAGGTTGACGAGGTCGCGTGGGTGCAGGACCTGTTTCCGCAAGCCCCTGATTACCTTGATGTTTATGACCGCTTTGGCTTGCTCGGACCCCGCGGCATCTATGGCCATGCGATCCACCTGACCGACCGGGAACGGGCCAAGCTGTCTGAGGTCGGCGCGGGGCTTGCGCATTGTCCGACGTCGAACACGTTTATCGGCTCGGGCCTCTTTGACCTTGCCGGGTTGGCGCGGGCCGGACAGCCGGTGGGGCTGGCCACGGACACGGGCGGCGGGTCCAGTTTTTCGATGCTGCGCACCATGGCCGCCGCTTACGAAATCGCGCAGTTGCGCGGGACGGCGGTGCACGCGGCAGAGCTGTTGTGGCTGGCAACCGAAGGGTCGGCGCAGGTGCTGCACCGCGCGGATGAGATTGGGCGGATCGATGTGGGCCGCGTGGCGGACCTGGCGGTGCTGGACCTCGCCGCGACCCCGGCCATCGCACAGCGCAGCGCCCGGGCCCAGGACATTGGGAAGCGTTGTTTCCCACAATCATGATGGGCGATGATCGCGCGGTGGCGGCGACCTACGTGGCCGGACGGCACGTGGTCTAGGCGTCGGCGAGGCCGCGTGCGAGAGCGCGATGGCGTTCCAGCACTTTAGGCAAATCGAGGGTCGTGATCTGACCGTCGCGCACGATCTGCCGCCCCTCGACAAACAGATCGCGCACCGCCTGTGGTCCCGCCAGAACCAGCGCGGCGGGATCCCAGCTGCCTGCGCTGTGCACGCCGCTGACATCCCAGATCGCGATATCTGCACGCGCGCCCTGCCCCAGCCAGCCGCAATCGTCGCGCCCCAGCAGTTGCGCGCCGCCGCGGGTGGCAATCCACAGCGCCTCGCGCGCGCTCATTGCGTCGGCGCCGCGGGCCACGCGCTGGAGCAGCATCGCCTGCCGCGCCTCGGCCACGAGGGAGCCCGCGTCATTGGAGGCTGTGCCGTCAACGCCCAAACCCACGGGCACCCCCGCGTCACGCATCGCACGCACCGGCGCGATGCCTGACCCAAGGCGGCAGTTCGAACAGGGGCAATGCGCCACGCCAGTTCCGGTTTCGGCAAAAAGCGCGATTTCCGAAGCGTCCATTTTCACGCAATGCGCGTGCCAGACATCCGGCCCGACCCACCCCAGATCCTGCGCGTATTGGCCGGGACGGCAGCCGAACTGGTCCAGCGAATAGGCGATATCCTCGTCATTTTCGGCCAGATGCGTGTGCAGGCGCACGCCCTTGTCCCTGGCGAGCAGGGCAGCATCCCGCATCAGGTCGCGGCTGACGGAAAAGGGCGAGCAGGGCGCCACCCCCACCTGACACAAGGACCCCGGTGCACGGTCATGAAAGGCGTCGATGACGCGGATGCAATCGTTCAGGATCGCCTCTTCGTCTTCGACCAGCGTGTCAGGCGGCAGGCCGCCCGCACTTTGCCCGATGGACATGGACCCGCGGGTGGGCGCAAAGCGCAGGCCCAGTTCCGCGGCAGCGGCGATGGTATCATCGAGCCGTGCGCCGTTGGGAAAGATGTACAGGTGATCGCTGCTGAATGTGCAGCCCGACAGCGCCAGTTCCGCCAACCCCACCTGCGCCGAGACATGCATGTGCTCGGGCCCCATGCGCGCCCAGATCGGGTAGAGCGTTTGCAGCCAGCCAAAGAGCAGCGCGTCTTGCGCCGCCGGCACGGCGCGGGTGAGCGACTGGTACAGATGGTGGTGCGTGTTGATCAGGCCCGGTGTGACGACACAGCCGGTGGCGTCGATGACGTCTTCGCCGTTTTCAGGGGGCAATGCGTGGCCAATGGCTGTTACCAGGCCGTCCACGATGCGCAGATCGGCATCCCGAAGCTCGGTGCCATCGTCGGTCATGGTCAGCAGGTGATCCGCGCCCCGGATCAAGGTCTTTGTCATCGGTCTGCCAAAAGCTGGAGTGCGGCGGCGTGGATTTCTGCATTGGCTGCGGCCAGTGCACGGCCCCCATTGTGGACCGGGCCGCCTTCCCAGTTGGTGACAACGCCCCCGGCCGCTTTGATCAGGGCGATGGGTGCCTGTATGTCGTAGTTGGCCAACCCCGCCTCGATCACCAGATCGATCTGCCCCGCGGCGAGCAGGGCATATGCGTAGCAATCCATGCCGTAGCGGGTGAGCTGCACCTGATCGGCCACGCGCAGAAATGCGGTCCGGTCGGCGGGCGTGCCGATCTCGGGGAAGGTCGTGAACAGGATCGCGTCCGCCAAGGGCCGCGCAGCGCGGGTCGTCAGCGTGCGTGACCCGTGCGGGCCGGTCATTTCGGCGGTGTCGCCGTGGCCGATGAAACGCTCGCCGATATAGGGTTGGTCGATCAGGCCAAGCTGCGGGCCGTTTTCGCAGCCCACGGCGATCAGCACACCCCATGTCGGCGTACCTGACACAAAGCCCCGGGTGCCGTCGATCGGGTCAAGCACCCAAGTGAGCCCGCTGGTGCCCGGTGTGACCCCATATTCCTCTCCAATAATGGCGTCATCGGGCCGCGCGCGCGCCAGAACCGCGCGCATCGCTGCCTCGGCAGCGCGGTCGGCTTCGGTCACGGGATCGAAGGCGTCCGCATCCTTGTTGTCAGCCCTGAGGTCGGGCGCGCGAAAATAGGGCAGGATGACCGCGCGCGCGGCATCCGCCATCTCGTGCGCCACCGCAGCCAGGGAAGACAAAGAACTCATGCCGTTGGCGTGACAGAGCACGTCGTTTTGCGCAAGCGTTTAGGTACTGTACGGATCAGGCGACGTCGCTGAGCACGCGGGCCAATTCAAACAAGCGGCGGCGCTGGTTTTCCGGGATCGCATAGTACGTGCGCACGAGGTCCATCGCCTCCTTGTCGGCGAGCATGTCGTTTGGCACGTCGCCGCGGGCGCCGTCCTGTTCGGTGTCGTCGCCTTTGAGCCCGTCAAAGAAGAATGCCACCGGCACGCCCATCGCCTCACCGATGTCCCAAAGCCGGGACGCGCTGACACGGTTTGCACCCGTTTCATATTTCTGGATTTGCTGGAATTTGATGCCGACGCTGTCCGCCAGTTTCTGCTGCGTCATGCCGATTAACCAGCGACGCTGACGAATTCTCTTGCCGACATGGGTATCTACCAAGTGTGGCATCAGGTTTCCTAACACTTTGTTTGCCCGCCGTAGGAGGCGCCGCATCGTGGTACAGGCCTACCATGCTTGGCAATCGTATAACGGGCTTGCATTGAAAAGTACCGCAAACACGGGTGTTTTTCAACTGGAGCTACCCGTTAAAGGCGAGTTCGTGGCCTGCATTCGTATGTTGCCGGACCCGGAATACAGCACCCGTGGCGTCGTTTCCGCTGATATTATAAGTGGTTAGAATTCCGAAAGCGTTGGCTCGATAAGGCAGGTCGCGTGGCCGAGCCAGCGTGAGGGATGTGACCGGTGCAGAAGAGTGGCCGCAAAAGAGCGACTGAAAAACACCGGCCCAAGCGTCAATTCGTGCGTCGCCATACCATTTCTGGGTAGGCAGAATTGGGTGACGACGCGCCGGTCGTGCCGAATCAAAGGTTAAACCGCACGCATCAATGGCGTTTCCTGTCCGCCAAAGGCGCGGCGCAGGAAATCGGCAAGCACCGCGTGGATATCGCTGCGCCCGGGACCGGCGCCGTAGAGATTGATCTTGTGCGCGGGCAGTTCAGGCAAGGTGCCATTGTGGTCGATCTTTTCCATGTGCGCGCGCGAGGTGCCTTCGATCACCATCTGCACGGCGAGATCGGCGCTGACCGTCGCTTCGATCGTGTGGTCACTGTCGGATTCCACCACGATATCCCACGGGATGTCGGCGGCATCGAGACAATCTATGACGCGCGGGCGAAACGTGCATTGCCGCCCCACCGCCAGTTTCAACGGGCGCTGGCGCCACGCTGATCCATTGGGCGCGCCGATCCAGACCAACGGTTTCACCGTCAACTCCTCGACATTCGGATCAAGCGCGGTATCCAGCTCGGTTTCAGTGGTGAGGATCATGTCGAGCGAACCCTTAGCATATTCCGCCTTGAGCCGCCGGGTGAATGAACTGTCGAGTTGCACCTTTACCCGTGGATAGGCGGCGTGAAACTGTTTGAGCACCTGCGGGATCGCCGGATAGACGATGTCATGCGGCACGCCGAGGGTAATTTCGCCTTCGAACGCCTGGTCGGTGAGCCGCGTCATGATTTCATCGTTCAGTGCGACCATGCGGCGGGCATAGGCCAAGAGCTGTTCGCCGGACGCGGTCAGCGCGATGGTCCGGCCCGACCGGTCAAAGAGATCCAGCGCCAACAACTCTTCGAGCCGCTTGAGCTGCATCGACACCGCGGATTGGGTCAGATGCAGGAAACCGGCGGCCCGCGTAACGCCGCCCGCTTCGGCCACCGCCACGAAGGAGCGCAGTGTCGTGATGTCTAGATTTCTCATATCACTAATCCTGATGCGTCAGATCAAAAACATTCGTTTGGAAAATATGACGCGATCCGTCAGATAGATCAAGGAAATTGATGCAAACCTGAAAACGCTTCACAGATCGACGAAAGGAACGCCCCATGGCCCTGATCGACAACATCGCCCGCGCCGTCCGGATCGCGCCTGCACCGCGCGTCTCGTTTTCGCTTTGGACCGCATTGCAAGTCTGGCGGTCGCGCCGTGCGCTGGCCCGGCTGGATGCGAAGGGCCTGGACGACATCGCAGTCAGCCCGCGCGCCGCGCAACGCGAAGCGCAAAAGCCCTTCTGGGACGTGCCAGCAACCTGGCGTGACTAGGCATTTGTCCACCCAAATTGACAGGCCGACGCCGCGTGATGTGCCAATGTGCAATCAGCGACATTTCTACCTACCCTATCGCGGCAAAACCTCTTGAAACGCGGGATTTGACACCTGATATTACGGGCAACGCGGGCGGAAATCCGCGACGGGCGGGATCCCTGCCCGAAGCCAAAACGTATTTGGAGGTCTACATGGCTGAGTTGAATACTGTCCGCACAAGTGCAGGCGCACGCGCGGCACAAATTGATGAGGGCCTGCGCGCCCACATGAACAAGGTCTACGGCAACATGACCGTGGGCATGCTGATCACGGCACTGGCTGCCTGGGCGATCTCGGGTCTGTCGATCACATCGACACCGACCGAGTATGCGCTGGGTAATGGCCAGTACCTGACCGGTCTGGGTTACACGCTGTACGTCTCGCCCCTGAAGTGGGTGCTGATGTTTGCCCCCCTCGCCTTCCTGTTCTTTGGCTGGGGTGCGCTGATGCGTCGTGGGTCGGCTGCGGCTGTGCAGCTGGGCTTCTTTACCTTCGCCGCGGTCATGGGCGTGTCGATGGGTACGGTGTTCATGATCTACACCCCGTATTCAATCGCACAGACGTTCATCGTGACGGCCATCGCCTTTGCCGGTCTGAGCCTCTACGGCTACACCACGAAGAAAGACCTGAGCGGCATGGGCACGTTCCTGATGATGGGTGTGATCGGCCTGCTGGTCGCGATGATCATCAACATCTTCCTGCAGTCGCCTGCGATGATGTTCGCCATTTCGATCATCGGTGTTCTGGTCTTTGCCGGTCTGACCGCGTTCTACACGCAGGATATCAAGAACACCTATGTCGCCTACGCATCGGCAGGCGATCAGGAGTGGCTGGACAAAGCGGCGTCCGATGGTGCGCTGAGCCTCTACATCAGCTTCCTGAACATGTTCCAGTTCCTGCTCATGTTCATGGGTCAGCAAGAGTAACATCCGCGCACCATGCGCAGACAGAGGGGCCGGCATGACGCCGGCCCTTTTCGTTTCAACTGGGCGGGTCAACCAGCGGGCGCAGCATGCGGATCGACGGGAACACGATACCGCCCTGCAAAGTGACGTCGATGGGCCGGACGGTCTCAAACCCGACCGCCTCGTAAAACGGCACCGCGGTGCGGGTGGCCCAGCATTCCATCCAGGTGATCCCTGCCGCGCGCGCCTCGTCAAAGCAGTGCTGCATCAAGGCGCGACCGATCCCACGACGCACGGCGCGGTCATCCGTGACCACGTGCCGGATGTGGCCCAGCCCGGGGTTTGCACGGTCCCGTGTCCAACCCCCGGCCCCCAGGATCATGTCCCTGTCCTCAACCACATAGTAGGTGCCGCTGGTGATCAGGTGCGGTTGCGCGCGGCTGATGAGCGGCAGCGCTGTCACCAGCACGGACGGCGGATAGTCGGCCTTGAGCAGTTTGGGATAGGTCCGCGCCAGAAGGGCATCTACCGCCGCCATGTCCGCCAAGGTTGTCGGTCGGATCGTGAACTCATCGGTGGCTGAGGGTGTAGACATGGCTGCGTCCCTCCTTGCGACTGATCCAAATCCCTTCGGGTGGTGCAATGTCGGTCTGGAACGCCGGCAACGTCTCCCACGGCCGGCCCGCCACCACGCCCGTTTCCGGCAGCCGCGCAACCCAGCCCCCCATCCCTTCCCAGATGATGGTCATGGCCGTGTTGTCGGCCCTGGCAAAGGCGCCCGGCCCCGTGCGATCAAAGCGGTAAATCAATCCGTCGCTGTGCCTGTGCAATTCAAACTGGTTCATGAAAGCCTCCGAAAACGAAAAAGGCCGCGTCCCGGGTGGGGCGCGGCCTTTGGAATGGTATGAAGGGGGATCTTACTTGATCTTGCCTTCCTTGTATTCCACGTGCTTGCGCGCCACGGGGTCGTACTTGCGTACCACCATCTTCTCGGTCATCGTGCGTGCGTTTTTCTTGGTCACGTAAAAGTGGCCTGTGCCTGCGCTGGAGTTCAGGCGAATCTTGATTGTGGTTGGCTTGGCCATCTGGTCTCTCCTGCTCCGCGGGGCAAAGCCACTCACGGGAAATCTCGAATGAGCGCGCCTTGTACCGTGGTTGTGGGCCGAGTCAACCCCGGCCGTGCCCTGCGCACGGAAATTGCCCGGGCGCGGCGAGCCTACCCCAGAAGCGCGCCGATTAATGGCCAGCCGGTGACAATCGTTGCAACCACGCCGCCGATCCACATGGCGCTGCGCACATGTGTGACGCCGATCGCATAGCTGAGCGAGTGGCCCGCCCGAAACGCGAGGAACGCAACAGCCGCAATTGCCGTTGTTTGCGTGCCTACGCCTGCCAAAGCCACGGCGAGCGCCACGGGAACGAACAGCGCGCTGCTTTCCAGGTGGTTGCGCACTGCGCGGTCAAAGCGCAGCGAAGCCGCGGGCATGTCCTGATCTTCGCGGTTGGACATGGCCCAACCGAGGCCCTTTGCCAGATCGTTGTAAAGCTGCTGTGCCACGATCAGGGCAAGGCCCACCGCACTGAGCCCCGCGATGGCCCACAGTTCCGCGGTCATTCCGATCTCGGTCATGGCCGCGCCCTCCGGGCCGGCTGCAGGTTGTGGTGTGTGATTGTCGCCATGTCACTTTTCCTCTATGTTCCGTTATGCATCGTGTGATGCAAAACAACCGATACAAGGCTGGCGTTCATTTTGCAACGCTTGATGTAAAATGGCGCGACCCCGCAATTTCGACGAAGACAAAGTGCTGGATGCGGCGATGCAGACGTTCTGGCGGCACTGCTACGAGGCGACCACGACCCGCATGCTCGAAGATGCAACAGGCGTCGGTATCCGCGGACTGTTCAACGCCTTTGGCAGTAAGGAGCATCTGTTCCAAAAGGTGTTGCAGCGGTATTGCGCGATGATCTCTGCCCAGCTGGACGAGGTGTTTGCAAAGCCGGGCGTCGCAGCCATCGACATGGTGTTTGCGGCCTTTGCCCAGCCCGAACCGCCCGAGGCGCTGGCCCATGCGGGGTGCCTGATGGTGAACACGATCCAGGACCTGGACCGCGCGGATGACGCCATTCGCAACGAGGTCGCGGCCTATCGCGCGCTATGGCACGGGCATTTTGCAGCGGCGCTGGCCGCGGACGGGATCGCCGATGCCGAGGCCCGGGCCGAGTTTCTGGTGGGCGCGCTGTGGGGCGCGCTGAACCAGATCAAGCTGGCTCGCGACAAGAGGGCGGCAGTGCCGATGACAGATGTCGTGCGCCAAACTGTTGCCGGATGGGCGCGCGCGGAAGAGCTGTAAGCCGGATTCTGTCTAGGGCGGTTGCCCGCCCCGAGATGACCATTCCTCTTGGCCCGCCGTTGCCGACGCGCCTCTAGCTGCCAACCCGGACCTGCTGGGGCAGAAGCAGCCCCGGGCCGTTTCCGGCCCGCGCGGTCCCTATTTGGCATTGCTCCCGGTGGGGCTTGCCATGCCCGGTCTGTTGCCAGCCCGGCGGTGGGCTCTTACCCCACCGTTTCACCCTTTCCCCGTGCGGGGTGGTTTGATTTCTGTGGCGCTGTCCGTCGGGTTGCCCCGCCCGGGTGTTACCCGGCACCGTTGCTTCTGGGAGTCCGGACTTTCCTCGACTTTCGCCGCGGCCATCCGCCCTTCCGCGCGGGCCGTGCTTATGCGGTCAGGCGCGGTGGCGTCAATGGCAGCGCAAACGGAACCTGCGGGAGCCTCCGGCGGGAGTTTATCTGGCAAGATGAAGATTGGACGTGGGAGCGGATGGCGAAACGGCTCTCCGGGGGCGGTTTATCTGGCGAAATGAAGCGGGATCAGTCGCCGAGCGGGGTCAGGTCATCCGCGTCAAGCGGACCGGTTTTGCCGGGGCGGTAGCGGAGGCGGACGGCGGCAAGAAGCGTGTCGGTGTCTGTATTGGCGCTGTAGCCGACCCGGCGCGCGGCGTGCACAAATGCGTCAGGTGTGGCGGCCTGCTTTACTGGTGAGGTGCCGCGAGAGCGGGCCAGCCCCTGCGCCTCAAGCCGGGGCCAGTCGAACAGGGGACCCGGGTCGATCTTGCGTCCCGGGGCCATGTCGGAATGGCCAATAACGTTTTCCGGCGGGATGCCCCAAACGCTCAGGAGACCGCGCAGCAGGGTTTCGAGGTTGTGCATTTGCAGTTCGGAAAACGGGCTGGCCCCATCATTGTCGAGCTCGATGCCGATGGACCGCGAGTTAATGTCCGTGAAACCGGCCCATTCGCCCGCGCCTGCGTGCCACGCCCGCAACCCTTCGGCGACAAGCTGCGTGACCGCACCGCTGCGGCAGATGACGTAGTGGGCCGAGACTTGCGCCGCCGGATCACAGAGGCGTTCAATTGCCGCCGCGGCGCTCTCCATGGCGGTGTAGTGCAACACCACGTGGGTCGGGATCAGCCCGTCACGCCGCAGGCCGCAATTGGGCGAAGGGCGCCAGTGACGCTTCAGTTGCCAGCCGCCCGGCGGAACGGGGCCGGGTCCCACGCACAGGCAAAACCGTCGCCATCCGGATCAAGCCCCTTGCGGTCGCGGCGCGGTCCGCCATTGGCCAGAAAGTCGATCTGCGCCTCATCTGCGGAGTTGTAGACCGCGCAGTTGCGGCGGAACTTTGCGGCGGACGCCACGCTGATCCGGCGGTACACACGTGTCCCGCGGGCATGCGAGGTCTGGAGCGCGTATTGCACGATGTTCGGCCCGGCATTGGCGCGCGAGGGCAGCGCGGTGGGCTGCACCACCTGATATTGCTGTTGCCGCTGCGCCAGCCGTGCTGCGTCCCCTTCGATGGAGCGGCGAGATGACACGGCATCAAAATCATTCTCGTCCGAGATGCCGGGGTTGTTCAAAATCACCGGCGCCGCGTTTGACGGGCTGGCATTGACCACGGCACGTCCCGAGTTGGCGGCGGCGGCGGCGGCATCGTTCTGCGCGGCGATCTGCGCCAGTTCCGCATCCAGCCCCTGCGGATCGTTTACCGCCCGCGGCGGGGCGCTACGGGATTGTGCGACACGCGGTGCCGGTTGCGTTTGCGCTGTGCGCACCGGCTCGCTTGTGGCGGGGGCAAAGACTGCGCCGGATGTCGTCCGGCTTTGGGTTTGCGCGCGGGTGTTGCTGGCGGTTGCCGTCTGCGACTGCGTGGGAAGGCGGCGCTGTGCCACCGGTGCCGGGGCAGCCACCCGAGCCGCCTGTGCTGCCTCGATCTGCGCCAGCGTCGACGGCGGGCCAAAGCCCACACCGCGGCCAGGATCCACGATCCCGGCACCGCTGTCGGGGATCGACGGCTGGCAAGCCGCCAAAGCGGCGAGTGCGCCGAACATCACGAGTGCGCGGAAATGCATAAAGCTGTGCCTTTGGTCCTGCCTTGGCGCCGGGACCACGCCCCGGAACCGATTGTTAGCGCAGGATTACCACCATTTTTTCGGTTTGGCCACAAAACCGGCCCGCGCCTCGAGCGCGTAGGCGGTGTTCAGCAAATCGCCCTCTTCCCAGGGTCGGCCAATCAGCTGCAGCCCCAGCGGCAGCCCCTTGGCATCCAGCCCCGCAGGTACGGAGATTCCCGGCAGACCCGCCATGTTCACCGTCACGGTAAAGACGTCGTTGAGGTACATCTCCACCGGGCTCATCTCTTCGCCCAGGGCAAATGCTGCGGACGGTGTCGCGGGCGTCAGGATCGCATCGACGCCGGTGGCAAACACATCCTCGAAGTCCTTCTTGATCAGCGTACGGACCTTGCGCGCGCGATTGTAGTAGGCGTCGTAAAAGCCTGCCGACAACACGTAGGTGCCGATCATCACGCGGCGCTGCACTTCGGCGCCGAACCCGTCGGCGCGGGTCTTTTCGTACATCTCGGTGATGCCATCGCCCTGGGACAAAGCAGCGCGCTGGCCATAACGCACACCGTCATAGCGCGCGAGGTTCGAAGACGCCTCGGCCGGGGCAATAACGTAATAGGCAGGCAGCGCGTATTTGGTGTGCGGCAGGGAGATATCTACGATCTCGGCGCCCGCATCGCGCAGCATATCGGTGCCATCGGACCACAGCTTTTCGATGGCATTCGGCATGCCGTCCATCCGGTACTCCGCGGGAATGCCGATCTTCTTGCCCTTGATATCGCCCGTCAGCATCGCCTCGAAGTCCGGCACCGGCAGGTCGGCCGAGGTGCTGTCCTTGGGGTCGTGGCTGCACATCGTCTCAAGCATGATGGCCGCGTCGCGCACCGATTTTGTCATTGGCCCCGCTTGATCCAGTGAGGACGCAAAAGCGACAATCCCCCAGCGCGAGCAGCGCCCATAGGTCGGCTTGATCCCGGTGATCCCGACAAAGGCAGCGGGCTGGCGGATCGAGCCACCGGTATCGGTGCCCGTTGCGGCAAGGCACAAGTCCGCCGCCACAGCAGCCGCAGACCCACCCGACGATCCGCCCGGCGTCAGGTCGCGCCCATCGGATTTCCAGGGGTTGATCACATTGCCATAGACGGACGTTTCGTTGGACGAGCCCATG
>JBCBCR010000071.1:0-14432 GCA_038530495.1 Pseudomonadota bacterium
CCCGACGGCAGCCTCTATACCGCCGTGGACGAGGGGATGATCCACAAGCTCACGCCCTGATCGGCTAACACACCGCTGCGCTGCCATGGATGGCGCAGCGGTGCCTGCACCCTCATCTGCCAAACAGCAGCGCGTCGGGGATGTCGAACCGCTGATCATCAACGCGCAAGTGGTGTATCCCGGCCTCAAGACGCCATTCAATGTCCGTGCCGGTCCCCGACATCGTGGTGTCGGCAAAGACGAATTCGCCGTGTTGAAAGGTCAACCTGCGGGCAAATCCGTTGGCAAAGGTCGCAACCGCCGTCGCGTCGCCGCCAGTGCCGCGCGCAATGCCAATGTTGCATCTGCCCAGCGTCTGACCGCGTTCCTGCGCACAGGCAATCTCCGCTCGGACATCGAAATCGCGCCGTTTTGCGCGCCGATCACTGTCATCGCGCCCCATCGCGATAACGCCGTCTGGACCGCGCGCAGGCACCAGCACGGCCGCTGGCACATACCCGCGCGCACCGCCCCGGAACGGGCGCACCTCGCACCACAGCACGGCGCCTTCGGTTCGACAGCGGAAATTCGACAGGATGTCGCCGGGTGACACCGACGCGATAATATTGGCGTCGCGTGCCGCCGTGGCGCGCAGCACGTCACCTGCGACGACCTCCCATCGGCGAACGCCACCCTTAGATGGTGGCAGGGCGATATCGGGCAAGGTAACCGCGTCACTCGATTGCGCGCGCAAGTCAGACGGGACGACCAGCGCAGCCACAAGCGCGATCGACGTGCAAAGGTCCAAGGATATGAAACGCACAGACGCCTCCGGCCAAGAGCAGCCTGATCCTACGACACGCGGTCACCATCACAAACCGCACAATGCCCGACCCGGCGTATTACCGTGCTGGCGTGCGTCAGCCTCTAGATCCGCAGCCCGTCGCCCGAGAAAAAGTGCAAGCGTGACCGATCAAGGCTGAGCCCCACCCGCTTGCCTTCCACCTCCTGTGCCGAACCGGGCGTGCGCACGGTCACCAGCCCCAGCGCGCCGCAATCGACGTAGTGAAAATAATCCGCCCCGAGGTATTCGCTGACTTGCACGACCCCATCGCAATCGCCCTCCCCCTCGTCCACAAGTTCAATGTGTTCGGGCCGGGTGCCAAGCTGCGAAGGTGCAACATCACCCTCCGGTGACAGCCTGTCGGCCAAAGGGGCAAAGGGCATCATGTTCATCTTTGGGCTGCCAATGAACTGCGCGACAAAGGCATTGTCAGGCCGTTCATACAGCTCGCGCGGGGTGCCCACCTGCATGATCTGCCCGTCTTTCAGCACCACGATCCGGTCGGCCAGCGTCATTGCCTCGACCTGATCGTGGGTGACATAGACCATGGTGCTTTCCAGCGTCTTGTGCAGGCGCGCGATCTCGAACCGCATGTCGACGCGCAGCGCCGCATCAAGGTTGGACAGCGGCTCGTCAAACAAGAACCCCTTGGGTTTGCGCACGATGGCCCGGCCAATGGCCACGCGCTGGCGCTGCCCGCCCGACAGGTCCTTGGGACGGCGATCCAGATAATCGCCCAGCTTCAGGATGTCTGCGGCGCGCCCCACCTTCTCGGCGATCTCGGCCTTGCTGGCCCCCGCGGTCTGCAACGCGAACCCCATGTTCTCGCGCACCGACAGATGCGGATAAAGCGCGTAGGACTGGAACACCATCGACAGCTCGCGTTCTGACGGCACCTTGTGCGTAACGTCCGCACCGTCCAGCAGGATCTGCCCGCGGCTCGTCTCCTCCAGCCCGGCAATCATCCGCAACAGCGTGGATTTCCCGCATCCCGACGGGCCGACAAAGATGATCAACTCCCCGTCATGGATTTCGAGGTCGATGCCCTTGATGACCTGAATGTCACCAAACCATTTCTCGACGGCATTGAGTGTGATGGATCCCATGTGCCTCTCCCTATGCCGCGCCTTGGCGTTGATGTTCGTCCTGCCACGCCAGCCAAAGGGCAGCAGTCCACGAAAAGTTGCCGCTCACGCAGCCTTCGCCGGTCAGCGGGTCAAAGCATTCCCAGAACCCGGATTTCTCAATCGCCATTGTCAGCCCCGCCCGCACCCGCGCGGCCATCGCGGCGTGCCCGCATTCCTCAAGACCCAACGCGGTCATGTAATTCATCTGCGGCCAGATCGGCCCACACCAGTAGCGTTGCGGTTCGAACCCCGGCGCGTCCGGGTCCCAGCTGGGCAGCATGTAGGTCGCCTTGGCTGCCACCCGTCGCATGTTGTCAAGCGTGCGCGCGCGTTGGTCTTCGGTCCCCGCATCCGCGTAAAAACACAGGGCGCTGCAATTGCTGAACCCCGGTGAAAACACGCCCGACCGCACATCCCGCGCCGTGAACGCGCCAAGGTCAGCGTTCCACAAGTAATCGCTCGCCGCCTCCCCCTTGGCGATCCACGCGTCTATCTGGTCCAGCACCTCCGCCGGTTTGCCCAACGCCTCGGCCATGGCGCGCAAATCCTTGTCCGCGCGCAACAGCACAAAGTGGATGTTCGGATCGGCCATCAGGAACGGCCCCTCATCGGTCAGCCGCCGCTGGTCCCAGCCGATCTGCCGCCCGAACTGCACGATGGTCAGGTACTTGTCGTACTGCTCCTGCGTGGGCCGGAACCGCGGGTTCGAATGCTTGTTGTCGGTGCGCACATAGGGTTCCAGATCCGGCGCCACTGCCATCCGGTCCAGACCGATGTTCCATTCCGGGCAGTTGTCGCGGCCGGTCTCCCACGGGTGCACGGTGCACACAATGCCATCAGACGTCCGCGCGTCGTGATACCAGCGGTGCCACGCAAACAGTTGCTCGAACACCGCCGCCCGGCGTACAGGCGCGCCCTCGGTCAGTTTGCGCACGACGGTCGCCAGCACGGGTGGTTGCGACACGCCCGTCGACGGGATCGGTCCCGGCGTCGGCCCCCAGCGCGCAGGCCCCGGGAAATAGTCCTGCGCCTCGGTGCGAAACAGGATTGACGGGATCATCCCGTCGGGCCACTGGCCTGCCAGCAGCGATGTCACCTCGGCCCACGCACGATCCGGATCGAACGTCGCAAAGCCCAACGCCGTGAACGCGCTGTCCCAGTTCCACTGGTATGGATACAGCCCATGCGTCGGGATCGTGAACCCGCCCCGATCATTGGCCCGCAGGATGGCCATCGCCTCGTCACGCAACGCCATCGCCTACCCCTTCACCGATCCGGCGGTCAGCCCCGCCACAAGGAACCGTTCGAACCACAAAAACAGCGCCAGAACCGGCACCGTCGCAATCACGGCCCCCGCCATCAGATGCTGGCGCGGCACCTCGGATGAATTCAGCTCGGCAATCCCGCGTGACAGGGTGTAAAGGTCCACATTGTCCAGAAACATGAACGCAAACAGAAACTCGTTCCACGCGATCATGAAAACATAGAGCGCCACAGACGCCAGTGCGGGCAGAGCCAGCGGCAGCGTGATCTTCTGGATCACCCGCAACCGCGACAGCCCGTCCATCAGCCCCGCCTCTTCCAACTCGGACGGGATGCCGCGGAAATAGCCTTGCAGCATGTACAGCGCCACTGGGATCGTCGTCGCCGGATAAACAAACAGCAGCCCCCAGAGCGTGTTGCGCAACCCCAACTGCGAGAAAATCGCATAAAGCGGGATCACCAGCACGATCATCGGCACCATGTAAATCAGCAGGATCGACCGGCTCAGGAAATACTGCCCCGGAAACCGCAACCGCGCGACCGCATAGGCCCCCGGCACCGCGAAAAACAGCGTCAGGAACACGGTCGCCACCGACACCAACGCGGAATTCAGCAGGAACGTGCCGAACCGGTACGTTGTGAACAGCTCGATGTAGCTGCGAAAGAGCGCGCTGAACCCTTGGGAAAAGTCGATCGAGAAATCGAGCGGGTTCGACAGCAAAAGCTGCTGGTTCTTCAGGCTCATCATCACCATCACGAAAAACGGCAACGCCACTGCGATGGTAAAGGCGACAAGGCCAAAGCCCTTGATGAACCGCAGGCAGATGACCTCGACATTGTACCGTTTCTCACCGCCGGGCCCAAAGCCGCGCGCGGTCAGATGCACCGACGACACCACGCAGGCCGCGATCACGATCAAGAACACGATCTGGCCAAAGGCATAGATGCTCGGCGGCAGCCCCATAGGCTGCGCCCCCGACCCCGCCACCAACGCAAGGACAAAGAGCAACCCTGCCAGCGCCAGCACCGCACGCGTCCGACGCACAGGCGGCATCGCCACCAGAAACAGCGAGGTCAGCAACCCGCCCAGCGCGCCCGCCGTCACCTGCGGCTGGAACGTCTCACCTGACACAAACAGCGCGAGCAGCGTGATCAGAACGGTCCACACCGCCCCCCACAACGCGCCAAAGATCGCGCTCAGCCAATAGACATTGCCGGGCAGGCTCATGCGTCATCCTCCGGCGAAAACTTGAAGAAAATGACCGAGAAGAACAGCAAGACAATGAACACCACCACCGCAACCGCCGCCCCGGCACCCAGGTTCGACACCGCAAACGCCTGTTCATAGACATTCACGGTCAACGTCCGCGTGCCCGCCGCCCCCCCGGTCAGCAGGAAAATGTCGTCGAACTTGTTGAACGTCCAGATAAAGCGCAACAGGAACAGCACCGCCATGATGCCCATCAGTTGCGGGAGCGAGATGAACCGGAACTGCTGCAGCGGCGTGGCCCCGTCGATCTCTGCGGCCTCATAGATGTCCGTGCTCATCGACTGCATCCGCGCCAGAATGAACAGCATCGCCAGCGGGAAATAGCGCCAGATCTCGAATATGATCACCACGGTCAGCGCCACCGGGAAGGCAAAGGTGAACCCGAAAATCCCGATATCGACCGACCGCTGACCCAGAAAGTTGATCGGCGCGTCGATCACACCCAGCTGCACCAGCAACGCATTCAGCGTGCCCCCCGGCCCCGGATCCAGCAACAGCACCCACGCCAGCGCCACCGCAATCACCGGCGCCACATAGGGCGACAGAAACAGCCCGCGCAAAAACGCGCGCCCGCCAAAGGCCATGTTCATCAACTGCGCTGCAAACAGCCCCATGACCAGCGCGCCCAGTGTGCCCGCGATGGTGTAGTACATCGACGCCCATAGCACGGGCCAGAAATCCGACGCGTTGAACACCCGCCGGAAGTTATCCAGCGTGAAGTCATCGTTGGTCAGGATGTTTTCCGGCACAAAGGTAAAGGCGGGCTTGGTGTCCTTGATGTTCTCGGGCGCGTCGATGAACCCTTGGGTCGCCGACACCTCGACAAAGATATCCTCGCGCTGCCCGGGCGGGTAATCGCCCAGATCACAGGTCAGCGCCTGCCCCTCCAGCACGCACCGTGGATCAGCGCTCAGCACCGTCAGCGTCGCGGGCACCGTGTCCCGCATGACCACGTCGGCAATATCGCTCTTGCGCGAAGAGTTGCGCGCGCGGTACCGGATTTGCGCGGTGTCCCCAACCGCTTCCAGATCGCCCATAAGGCGCTCGTTCACCAGCACGGCAGGCGCCCGCAAATCGCCCAGCGTCACCGGTTTGAAACTGATCCAGACATTGGCCAGCAGCGGAAACAGCACCACCGACAGCACCACCAGAAAGGTGGGCAACAACAGCAGATAGGCAAAGCGCATCTCACGTTTCGCCAGCGGCCCAAGGCCTTTGGGTGGGGTCGGTGTCGCCATGTCGTGCCCGGATCGAAACGGGACCGGGGGCGCGCGCCCCCGATCCCAAAGCGGCTTAGCCGCCCATCAGCGCCTTGTGCTCGGCCACGATCTTGTCCGCAGCTTCGTCCACCGACAGCTCACCATCGGTCATCTCGCGAATGACGCGCGACATGATCTGGCTGTTGATGATGGTCGATGCGGCGGCCAGCTGGCCGTCCTCAACGCCCCAGCGGTCGCCAACCGACAGGCCCGCGACGATGTCGTCGATGACCTGCTGCGGATAAATGTCGCCCAGCGGTGCCTTGCGGTCCACACCGACATCAAGCCCCGCCCAAACGGCCTCGTATTCGGTCGAACCTGCCTCGGGACCCTTGCGCACCGGGAACTTGCCCTCGGGCGCCTGGCTCAGCCACTGACCATAGCCTTCGGACAGCAGGAACTTCACGAACTCCTGCGCGACCTCGGTGTTGGCATCTGCCGTGATACCCATGTAGCGCACATCGGACCACGCGGCCCCGTCGCCGTTGCCGGGACCGGCCACCATGGTGGCAAAGCCGGTGTTGCCGGCCAACTCGCGCGTCGTGGGATCGTCGTTGATCGTCACGGGCGCGCTGTCGCGCAGTCCGCCCAGCTCATCGAGGATCGAGGGCGACCAGATCACCATCGCCGCCTTGCCATCCAGATACAGCTCGCGCGACTGCGACCAGTAGAGGTCCCCTTCGGGCGACGCAGCCACCAGCTCCTGGTACATCTCCAGCAACTGCTTGAGGTTCGTTGTGTCCTCGTTCACCGACCCGTCGGCGTTGACAGGGCTGTAGCCCGTGGCCAGCGACAGATGCTCGATCAGCTGCATCATGTAGCCTTCGTCGATCTTGGTTGCTGCAACAAAGCCGTACATTTCCGGCGGGTTGTGCAGCGCGGCCATGCCCGCGCGGATGGCGTCAAACGACGTGGGTGCCGCCAGACCGTTCGCCTCGAACAGATCGTTGCGGTAGACGACCATCTGGGTCCAGCCATCGGTCGGCACCGACACGATCTCGCCATCGGCGGACGCCATGCGAATGGGACCTTCGGCAAAGGTGTCGATGCCCAGATCGTTCACCACCTCATCGGCAGCCGCGGTGTCCAGCAGGCCCGCTTCGGCATAGGGCAGCAGGTGCTGCACGGTGTGGTTCAGAACGTCCGGCAAGTCACCAGCGGCAAAGGCCGCCGTGGCGCGGGTCTGGATGTCGCTTTCCTCCACGGGGATCAGCTCGACCTCGTGACCTGTCGCCGCGGTGAACGCTGCTGCCATCTGTTCCTGGATCGCCATGCGCTCGGGCTGCACTTCCATCGTCCAAACGCGGATGGTGTCGGCATGCGCGGCACTCATCAGCGCGGTCGAGAGCAGCAGGCCCCCGATCAGTTTCGTTGTGCGTTTCATGTTGTTTCCTCCCTGACTGAAACGTCTGTCATGGCCACGCTCTTGGGCGGTGGTCCATCGGTCTTGCGCCGCACCAGATGGGCGCGCTGCAATTCTTGTTGGGTGCGCGGGTCCGCGCCGTCGATCACCGACAACAGCATATCCCCCAGCCTGCGCCCCGCGCCTGCTTGCGGCTGGGCCATCGTGGTCAGCGGCGGGTTGGCGTGGACACCGAAATGCACCCCGTCATACCCGATCACCGACACGTCGCGCCCCGGCACCAGCCCACGCGCGCGGATCGCCGCCAACGCGCCCAGCGCCATCTCGTCCGAGGCACAGACAAATGCGGTGGGCGGCACGGGCAGATCTAGCAGCATCTCCGACGCGGCCTGCCCACCGGCATCCGAAAACTCGGCCTGCTGCACATAGTCCGCCCGCGTCTCAAGCGCGTTGACCCGCACACCGTGGCGAAACCCGTCAAGCCGCTGCTGCGCAAACTCGTTCTCAAGCGGCGCGGAAATCATCGCGATGCGCCGGTGGCCCAGCGTCGCCAAATGCGTGACAGCAGCGGCAAAAGCGTCATGCCCGTCCACGTCGAACCATGCATAAGCATCACTTGCCGCGGTCCGGCCGTGTACCACGAACGGGCAGTTCAGCTCCATCAGCAATGCAATGCGCGGGTCGTGTTTCAGCGGGCGCGACAGCACCACGCCCGCAATCCGGTCCGACCGGATCAGCTTGGCCAGCGTATCGACATCATCCTCTGATACGCCGACCTGGGCCACCAGCAGGTCCCAATTGCGCTCGGCCAGCGTATCGCTCAATCCAGCAAGCAGTTCGGCCACAAACGGAGGTACATGCGCTCCAGTCTGGCGCGGCATCAGATAACACACGGTTTCCGGCGTGCCGATGGACAGCCGCCGCGCGTTCTGATTGGCGCGGTAGCCAAGGCGGTCTGCTGCCTCGCGGACCCGCGCCTGCGTTGCTTCCGAGATATCGGGATACCCATTGAGCGCGCGACTGACGGTGCCCACCGTCAGTCCCAAATGTGTTGCCAGCGCTCTTTGCGTCACCGCCATCAGACAGCCCCCCGCCGCGAACGCTAACCGAAACCGGTTTCGGTGATCAAGGGGCATGTTCAATCGGCGCGGTGCGACATCACATCGACAGGTCTCAATCCAGGTTGCGCACCGATCCGCGGGCGATCACCTCTGCGGGCAGCAATTCACTGCGCAGCGGCACGTCATCCTCAAGAAAATCCACGATTTGCGCGGCAGCCACCTCGCCCATGCGAATTGCGGGCAGATCCAGCGTGGTCAGTGGCGGCGCGACGGCGCTGGCCCAGTCAAGGTTGTCAAAGCCCATGACAGAAATGTCGTCGGGCACCTGCAACCCCGCCTCGGCCAATGCGAAATAGGCCCCCAGCGCGATCACGTCCGACGAACACAGGAGCGAGGTAAAGGCACCTTCGGCGTGCAACGCCTGCGCCGCACCCGCTTTGCCCCCGGCCACGCTGACCGGCGTTTCAAAAAACGCCAACGCCTCGAAGGCATCACGCATCGTCTCGGCACCCGCCCGGCGCGCCCGTGTCCGGTCGCTTTCCCCCAGCGGGCCGTGCACCACGGCAACCCGCCGGTGTCCCAGACCACGCAAGTGATCCAGCGCAGCCTGCGCGAGGGCCGCGTTGTCATAGCCGATGGTCGGGCGCGTGCTGTCGGCATCCCAGACCGACGTGAACACAAACGGCACCTGACGCCGCCCCAGCATTCCCAAAAGCGCATCCGAATGCACCTGACCGCTCAGAATAAACGCATCCGCGCCCATCCCCAGCAACTTGCGCGCGGCGGCCAGTTCCTCGACCTCGTCGGCATTCGATATGGCGATGATCAGGGAATAGCCGCGTTCAGCCAACGTATGTTCAACCGCCGTGATGAACTTGGCAAAGACCGAATGCTCGATCGTCGGGATAATGGCTGCGACGGCCTTGGTCCGGCTGGTCGACAGCGCCCGCGCCGCCGGGTTGGGCAGATAGTCGAGCCGCGCACACGCATCAAGCACCTGCCGACGCGTTTCATCGCTGACCTTGTGCCCCCCATTGATCACCCGCGAGATCGTTGCCGTCGACAATCCCGTTTCTCGGGCAACATCGCGAATGCTGACGCTGATCTTGTTCAAATGTTGCCCTCTTCCCGCTTCCGTCCTTGACCGAAGCGATTCTCAGGTGTTCAGTGTAACCGGTTACACAGCGCCTGGGTCAACCATCGCGCGAACGAAAACAGGGAAGTGCCACGTGCTGCAAAGAAGCGACAGCTTTGCGCCGCAGCGTGTCCGGTATCAGGGGCTGAAACAAGCAGCGCCTTTGCGCCGCGACGTCCGATACGGGGATGTGCTGCGCCTGCCTGTGCGGGCAGGGTCGGTGGTGTCGATCACCACCGTCGACGGTGGTGCTGACGTTTGGCTGACCGCCTTGACCGATACGGACCGGACATATGACGTGGCCGCGTTTGAAGGTGCGCCGCCACATGGCCTGCCGCTTCCCGCGTGCGGCTATGACGCCCGGGAAATGGCAACCATCGCGCGCAACCGCGACACCGCGATCACCTCCGGCCTCGGTCTGAAAATCTTTGGCGCAGATGACAATCCCGGCGACATGCACGTGACCAAGATGGTCGCCGACGCGGACCTGATCTGCATCGTGCCGGTCGCTGACGGATATCTCAGCCACGGCGGTGGCGGGCGCGTGACCATCGCGGTGCAGCCCCCCGCCAACGGCGACGTGGCGCTGCCCGACCCGCTGGGCCGCGTGGTCGACGAATGGCGGGTCAGCCGCGGCACCGCGCAAGCCTATACGCTGAAAAAGGGCCAGTTCGTTCAGGTCATCGACGTCGAAGGCCAGCAATGCTCGGATTTCATGGCGATGCGCGCCGACGCGCTGGACGGCGGCGTCGAACGCTATATCGACAGCGCCGTGTCGCGCACGTTATCCCACGGCGCCTACCCCCTGCCCGGCCTGCACGACAAGTTCTTTGACCAGGACATGGTGCCGCTTTTGTCTGTGCGCCAGGACACCGTCGGCCGCCATGACACGTTCGCACTGGCTTGTACCGCGCGCGGATACGAGGAACGCGGCTTTCCCGGGCACATCAACTGTTCGGACAATATCAGCACTGCCTTCGCGCCCTACGGCATCCGCGGGCGCCGCGCCTGGCCCGCGATCAATTTCTTTTTCAACTCGTGGATCGACTGGCAGGACAATCACATCGCCAGTGACGAGGCGTGGTCCCGCCCCGGCGACTATGTCGCCATGCAGGCGTTGACCGATCTGGTGTGCGTCTCGACCGCCTGCCCGGACGACGTCGATGCCATCAACGGTTGGAACCCCACCGACATCCACGTCCGCATTTACGAAGAAGACACCCGCATTCAACACGCCGTCGCGTGGCGGTCCAACCCCGAGGACGCGGCACAGATGACCGCCCATTCCGCATTTCATCCGCGCATTTCCAAACTGACCAGCAACTTTCAGGCGGCTCGCCACCTGTGGATGCCCACGCAATACGACGCCACAGGGTCGGTTGCCGAATACTGGGCCTGCAAAGGCGCCGCGACGTTGCAGGACATGTCGGGACTCAAGAAATTCGACGTCGTAGGACCGGATGCCGAAGAACTGCTGCAACACTGCCTCAGCCGCAACGTGGCCAAGCTGGCGGTGCATCGCGGGTTCTACGCGCTTTTGTGCGATGCGCGCGGCGCAGTGCTCGATGACGGCACGCTGTTCCGGCTTGAACCGACGGCCTTTCGCTGGTGTTGCGGGTCGGACAATTCGGCCCTGCACCTGCGCGAGCAGGCCGCGGCACTGGACCTTAACGTGCGGATCATGTCGCACGGGGCCAAAATGCAGAACCTCGCGCTGCAAGGCCCCAGATCACGCGACATCCTGCGCGCGGTCGTGTTCACCCAACCCTCGCGCCCCGCGCTCGACAACCTCAAATGGTTTGGCTTTACCATCGCCCGGCTGCATGACCGTGACGGGCCAATGTTCATGCTGTGTCGCACCGGCTTCACCGGCGAACTGGGGTTCGAGATCTTCTGCGACAGCGCCGATGCGGTCGCCATCTGGGACGCGCTGATCGAAGCGGGGCAGCCGATGGGCCTTGTGCCGATGGGCAGCGACGCGCTCGAGATGTTGCGGATCGAGGCCGGGCTGATGTCGGCGGGGGCCGAGTTCGGCCCCGATGCCGACGCCTTTGAATCGGGCCTAGGGTTTGCGGTTGATCTGACCAAATCCGACTTTGTCGGCCGCGCCGCACTTGCGCGCAACAAAACCGCCCCACGTCGCAAGCTTATGGGCCTGCACATGTCCGGCAACGAGGTGCCCAGCCAAGGCGACGGCATTTTTGTGGGCCGCGAACAGGTCGGCGTTGTCACCAGCGCTTGCCATTCCCCAGAATTGGGTCATGCAATAGGCATGGCACGCATCGCCATCGAAAACGCAGCAACAGGCACGGTATTGGAAGTGGGCAAACTCGACGGGCACATGAAACGCCTCGGCGCGACGCTCGTTGACCTTCCCTTTATCGACCCCAAAAGAGAGAAAGCACGCGCGTGACAGAAAACACCGAAGATGGGGTGGTCGTCACCCGCAACGTCTGGAAAATCTTTGGCGACCGCGCCGAAGAGGCGATGGAAGCCGTGCGCCGCGATAACCTGTCCAAGGCCGAGGTGCTGGAACAATTCGGCGCCGTGGTCGGGGTCAAGGACGTGTCGATCTCGGTCGGCGAGGGCGAAATTTTCTGCATCATGGGCCTGTCCGGATCGGGCAAATCCACACTGGTACGGCACATCAACCGCCTGATCGAGCCCACCGGCGGCGACATCCTGATTAACGGAACAAATGTGGGCGACCTCAACGCCGAGGACCTGCGCGCCATGCGCGCCGACAAGATCGGAATGGTGTTCCAGAACATGGCGCTCCTGCCGCACCGCACGGTGCGCGACAACGTCGCCTTCTCTCTGGAACTGCGCAACATCGACGCCTACACCCGCGCGCAGGTGGCCGACCGCGTGATCGATCTGGTCAGCCTACAGGGCTACGGCGACCGCATGCCGTCTGAACTGTCGGGCGGGATGCAGCAGCGCGTGGGCTTGGCCCGCGCCATGGCCGCTGATCCCGATATCCTGCTGATGGACGAACCGTTTTCGGCCCTCGACCCGCTGATCCGCCGCGGTCTGCAGGACGAATTCCTCGAACTGTCCAAAACGATGAAGAAAACCACGCTGTTCATCACCCATGACCTCGACGAGGCAATCCGCATGGGCAGCCGCATCGCCATCATGAAAGACGGCGAGATCGTGCAGACCGGCACGCCCGAGGACATCGTGACCAACCCGGCAGACGGCTATGTCGCGGATTTCGTTGCAGGCATTTCCAAGCTGAAACTGCTCTATGCCCACACCGTGATGGAACCGCTGGAAGCGTACGAGGCGCGCCGCGGGCCAATCACGCAGGCCGACGCGCCCGTGGCGCAACCCGATGACGATCTGGACAAACTCATCGCGCTCAGCGTGGATCAGGACCTGCCTGTCCTGATCAAGGATGACGGCAATGTCGTGGGCGTCGTGTCCAAAGACGCAATCCTGCACGGCGTTCAGGGGGAAGCATAAGATGACCGACATCACACCCGATCAGATGGGCGCGGCACCCGCCTCGCAAACCGACGAGACCAAGCCGTTCATGGAGTTCGCCGACAAATCCGGCGGATACTTCGCACAGACCTTCCTCGCCATCCAAAAGGCGAACCTGCCCGGCACCCATATCAACTGGATGGCCGCGATCGCGGGCTTTCCATGGGCCGCCCTACGCGCCAACAAACTGCTGTTCTGGGTCGGTTTCCTCATTGATCTGGTGGCCGCGGTCTATCTGATGCAGGTCTGGAAATTCGCGCGCGCCGCCGATCAGGCGGTGATCGACAACAAGGATTTCCTTGTCGAACGCTATGAAAACTGGACCACGTCCAGCCTGTGGGCCGCGGTGATCATCTTCATCCTCGGCCGCATCCTCTTTGGCTGGCTGGCCGACCGCGTCTATTACCGCCAGTACAACACATGGCGCGTGGATCATTCCAAACCGTCGGGCTGGGATATGAAGCGGCTCGTTTGGGCTGCGGTGATCGTTGCGATGATCGCGCCCCTGATGCTCTACCGCGCCTCGGAATTCCCGCCCGAAGAACGCGCCTGCATCAAGCAGGCCCGCGCCATCGCCGCAGGCGAAGAGGTTGGGTTCAAGGACCAGTTCGATTGCCTGATCATCGGCGAATTCCCCACTGTCGTCTGGCTCGAACGGCGGGACGAAATCACCTATCCCCGCGATGACAACGGCGACCGCTTTGTCCGCCGCGAGGCCCCGCGCGAGGGCCTGCCGCCGGTCGATCTGAACAAGTACACAGCGCAGCTCATCGATGACGGCATCGGCTATCTGACGGCCTTCTATGGTTTCATCTTCGACGGCATCACCGCCTTCTTGCGGTCCATGCTGTCGGCGATCACGGCGGTCTTTGTCGGCACGCCGTGGATCATCTCCATGGGCGCGATCCTTGCGATCAGTTACTCGATGGCCGGGACCCGAATAACCATATTCGTGGCGGCATCATTGGCCTATCTCGCGCTCTTTGGGTTCTGGCAAACCGCGATGGACACCATGAGCCTCGTGGTCGCCGCCTCGATCATCTGCGTGGTCTTCGGCCTGCCGCTGGGCATCTGGGTCGGCAAATCGAAACGCGGGCAAGCGATCATCACACCGATCCTCGACATCATGCAGACGATCCCGTCGTTTGTGTACCTGCTGCCCGCTGTCGCGTTCTTTTCCATCGGCAAACCGCCGGGCATCCTCGCCACGGTGATCTTTGCCATGCCGCCCATGGTGCGCCTCACGGCCCTGGGCATCCGCCACGTGCCGGAGAACACGAAAGAGGCGGCACTAGCGTTTGGCGCCAATCCGAAACAGCTGCTGATGAAGGTGGAACTGCCACAGGCTCTGCCATCGATCATGGCAGGCGTGAACCAGGTGGTGATGATGGCGCTGTCGATGGTCGTGGTCGCCGCGCTGATCGGCGCGGGCGGCATGGGCTTTATCGTCACCGAAGCGCTGGCAAACACCCGAACAGGTGCAGGCATTCTGGCCGGGATCGGCATCGCATTGCTCGCGATGATGATCGACCGCGTGGTCCAGAAGGCCAACACGATGAAACACTAACCAAGAATGAGTTCAACAAGGGAGACACACATGAAACTCATCACAACCCTCACCGCAGCAGGGGCGCTTTCGATC
>JBCBCR010000072.1:0-14339 GCA_038530495.1 Pseudomonadota bacterium
GGGCGTGGCAAATTGGTCAGCCCAGTGCGGCCTCTGCCGCAGCACCCAACCGCAACAGTGCCGCCTCGCCATTCGGGCGCCCGAGCAGCATGATCCCGCAGCTGGGCACACCCGTAGGCAAGGTCAGGGCGGACAGCCCCATCAGATTGCCGACCCGGGTGTTGCGCAGGGCCATCAGGTTTTCTGTGACGTAATAGTCGGGATCGCTGTTCAACCGCGCCAGATCGGGCGGCAGGATCGGTGATGTAGGTGCCAACACGGCATCAAACGGCGCTGCTGCGGTGTGCCACGCGGCACGTAACGCGTCCAGCGTCTTCCATGCGGCGACATAGTCCGGCGCACTGACCGAAGCGCCAAGGCGAAATCGTTCGCGGATCTGGTCGTACATGGCGTCAGGGTTTGCTTCGATTGTTTCCTTCCAGACGCCGTAAGCTTCGGTCGGGAACAATGCACCCGACAACGCCAGAGCATCGACGACCTCGGGAATGTCGATGGGCGCGACAGATGCACCCGCGTCTTGCAGGCGGGCTACGGCATTGTCGAACGCATCTTTCGGCGCGTCGCGGATGTCATCCAGAACGGATGTCTTCAGAACAGCAAATCTGCGCCCCTTGAGCGTCGCTCCGGCCAGATCAGGCGCAGTCGCTCCGGCCAGGATCGCAGTCAATAGCGCGGCGTCTTCGACGGACCGCGCAAGCGGACCGACGGTATCGAAGGAAGGGCACAGCGGCACTGTCCCCTCGACCGATAACAGGCCCAATGTTGTCTTGAGCCCGACAAGATCGTTCCAGGCGGATGGTATGCGCACCGACCCGCCAGTATCCGACCCAATGGACGCTGCGGCCAACCCGAACGCAACCGATGCTGCGGACCCGGAGGACGAGCCACCGGCGACAGCGTCGGCATCGTTCACGCAAGGCGGTGTCGCGGTTGACGGGTTGTGACCCAAACCGGAAAACGCCAACTCGCTCATGTGCACTTTGCCAAGGCATACGAGGCCCGCCGCCGAAGCATTGCGCACAACCTCTGCATCCCGCGTGGGCACCCGTCCCGCCAGTAATTTCGACCCTGCCTCGGTACCAGTGCCCGCTGTATCAAAGAGGTCTTTCCAAGAGATCGGTACACCATCGAGCAATGACAGCCGATGCCCCGCCTTCGCCCGGTCGCGCGCGGCTTCTGCCTCTGCCATGGCGCGGTCCGGTGTGACGCGGGCATAGGTCTTTGAGGTCAGTTCGTGGCCGTCAATCCGGTCGAGAAAGGCTGTGGTCAGGTCGACTGGATCCAGCTCACCAGCTGCAATGGCACGGCCCAAAGACGCCGCTGTCATGGTGAAGATATCGCTCATAGCGTGCCCCTTGTCTGGCCTGTGGCGACGGTAGCGACGTGCTGGCGCATGGACAATCCCGTGCACGGGATCATATTGCGGCACATGGAAAAAAGCGACGTGATCATCGTGGGTGGCGGGCTGTCCGGGCCCCTTTTGGCACTGGCATTGGCCCGCGGTGGCCAGCGTGTCACGGTGATCGACGCAAGCAGCGAAAAGGTCCGTCGCAACGCCGCCTTTGACGGGCGCAGCTATGCGGTGGCGCTCACCTCCTGTCGCTTGCTGCAAGGTCTCGACCTGTGGGACGCGGTCGCGGAACACGCGCAACCGATCCTCGGGATCAAAGTGTCGGATGGCCGTGCGGGCCAAGGACCGTCGCCGTTTTTTATGCATTTCGACCACGCCGAAATCGAAGAAGGCCCAATGGGCCACATGATCCAGGATCGGCACCTGCGCCACGCCCTTTTGGACGCGATGACACAAGCGGACGGTATCACCCACCTGTCCGGTAAGACCGTGATGACCCAAGAGGTTGCGCCAGGCGCAGTGAATGTCACGCTGGACGATGGCGCTGAACTGGCCGCCTCGCTGCTGGTTGGTGCCGACGGACGGCAAAGCGGGACAGCCACCCGCGCCGGGATCAAGCGTACCGGGTGGAGCTACGGCCAAACGGCACTCGTCTGCGCCATTGAGCACGAAAAACCGCATGATGGCGTTGCGCACCAGTTTTTCATGCCACCGGGGCCACTGGCGATCCTGCCGTTGCCGGGCAATGTCAGCTCTATCGTCTGGAGCGAGACAGCGGAGAACGCCGCCCGTTTCAACGCAATGTCGGACGCGGATTACCTAACCATGTTGCGCCCGCGGTTTGGCGATTTCCGTGGGCAGATCAACCTGAAAGGCAAGCGCTATACCTATCCTCTGTCACTGTCGCTCGCCGACGGGCTGGTGGCGGATCGCACCGCGCTGATCGCGGATGCAGCACATGGCGTGCATCCGATTGCGGGTCAGGGTCTGAACGCGGGCATGCGCGATATCGCCGCACTGGCCGAGGTGATCACCGACGCCGCCCGACGTGGCGAAGACATTGGCAGTGCACCGGTCCTGCGCCGGTACGAGGAATGGCGCCGGTTCGACAACGCGGCACTTGCGCTGGCCACGGACAGCTTCAACCGGCTGTTTTCGAACGACAATCCGCTGCTTCGCGGCATCCGCGACATCGGCATGGGTGTGATTCAGTCGATGCCCAAACTGCGCCGTACCTTCATCCGCGAGGCTGCCGGTCTGACCGGCGATATCCCCCGTCTGATGCGTGGTGCACCGCTTTAGTCCAGCTGCCGCGCCTCGTCGACCAGCATGATCGGAATCCCGTTGCGGATCGGATAGGCAAGGCCAGCGCTTTCCGATACCAGCTCCTGCTGTTCCGCATCATAGCGCAGCGTGGCGTGGGTTTCTGGGCAAATCAGCGCCTCAAGCGCGCGTCGGTCGACGTCCGTCATTGCATCACGTCCCCTTCGCCGCCGCGCAAGGCAAATTCGATCAACGTCACCAGCGTCTCGCGACGCGTGCTGAGCGAGGGCGCCTCAAGCAGGGCCTGTTTGTCCTCGGGATCGAAATCCAACATCATCGACAGGGAATTGATCAACAACTCGTCGTCGGCTTCTTTCAACGTGTCCCAGTCGGCGGACAGCGAACGCGCCTCGAAATAGCGACCCAGAAGGTCGAGGAAATCGGGCCGGTCAAATGCTTTGTCCGCTTCGGTGCGACCACGGTCACGGTCGAAGCCATCCCAGTTCACTTCGCACCGGCGATACGGTGTGAAGCCGTCGACCTCGTTCACCACGCGGAACCGCGAAATACCCGACAGAGTGATCAGGTATCGGTTATCCTCGGTTTCGGAAAACTGGGTGATGCGGCCAGCGCACCCGATGGTGTGCAGGCCATTGCCCTTACGCCCTTCGACCTCGTTCGGTTGCACCATCCCAATGAGACGCTGCGGCGTTTTGAGCGCATCATCCAGCATCTGCAGATACCGCGGTTCAAAGATGTGGAGAGGCAGCCGTGAGCGCGGTAAAAGCAATGCGCCAGGTAGCGGAAACACCGCGATCGTGCCGGGAAGGTCAGCCACCTTGATCATGTCGTGCCAGCTAGCCCGTTACAGCCCTTAGGCAAATATCATCGAACTCAGGCGCCGACGCCCGTTCAACACAATCGGATCGTTCGCCTTGAGCGCATCAAAGATCGTGAAAAGCTGCGTCTTTGCAGCGCCTTCGTTCCATTCCCGGTCGCGGCGGAACAATTCCAGCAGCGCGTCCACTGCAGCTTCGGCGTCGCCATTGGCGTGCAGCGCCTGCGCCAGATCGAACCGCGCCTGATGATCGTCCGGGTTGGCCTCGACCGCGGCCTTCAGTTCAGCAACCGGACCGGCGTCCGCCGCCTGTTTGGCAAGTTGCAGCTGCGCATGTGCCGCTTCCAGCTCTGCACTGTCGGAGATTTCAGCCGGTGCGCCGTTCAGCACGGCCTCCGCCTGTTCCAGATCGTCCATTGCGATATGCGCCCGCACCAGCCCGCCATAAGCGCCGGCATGTGCAGGCTCTTCGCCCAGGATCGCGGCGAAAGTCTGCGCCGCATCCACGGCGGCGCCTTCGGCCAACATCTCTTCAGCGGCAGCAACCGCGTCTTCAAGACCGTCGCCGGGCGCTTCACCCCCTGCTGCTGCAATCACCCGATCGACAAACGCGGTGATCTCGGACCCGGGCACCGCACCTTGGAACCCATCGACCGGTTGGCCCTGCCAGAACGCATACACCGTCGGGATCGACTGGATGCGCAACTGGCCTGCGATCATTTGCGCCTCGTCGACGTTGATCTTGACCATCTTCACCGCGCCCTTGGCCTTGGTCACCGCCTCTTCGAGCAGCGGGCCCAGCGTCTTGCACGGGCCGCACCACGGCGCCCAGAAATCGACGATCACGGGCACGGTTTGCGACGCCTCGACCACGTCCTGCATGAACGTCGCTTCGGATCCGTCAATGATCAGGTCGGCAGCGGCGGGTCCTGTAGACAGGCCTAAATCCATGGCGCGGGCTCCTCTGAACGTGTGCGTGTCGTATATGGAGCGATTTGGCACCACTGCCAAGGGGCGGACCGGTTAGATATCGAAGGTTGCAAAGACAGGGGCGTGATCGCTTGGTTTTTCCCAGCCACGTGCGTCGCGCAGAATGCGGCTGCCGGATGCGCTGGGTGCGATGTCCGGCGTGGCCCAGATGTGGTCGAGCCGACGCCCCTTGTCGGCGGCATCCCAGTCGCGGGCGCGGTAGCTCCACCAGCTGTAAAGCTGCCCCTCGGGGATGTGCGCGCGGGTTATATCCACCCAGTCGGCAGAGGCTTGCACCGCGCCCAGCGCGTCCACCTCAACCGGCGTGTGGCTGACCACTTTCAACAACTGCTTGTGGCTCCAGACGTCGTCCTCGCGCGGGGCGATGTTGAGGTCACCGACGAGAATGGATTTCTTTGGGGCCGCCGACCGACCCCAGGCTTCCATGTCGCTTAAGTAATCGAGCTTTTGACCAAACTTTTCATTCTTGTCCCGATCCGGCACATCGCCGCCCGCAGGCACGTAAAAGTTATGCACCGTCACGCCATTGTCCAACGTCGCTGCCACATGGCGCGCATGGCCGAGACTGGCAAAGTCAAAAGCGTCCGCCTCGACCAACGGCATCTTGGACAGGATCGCGACGCCGTTGTAGCCCTTGTCGCCGCGCGCGACCATGTGTTCGTATCCGAGCGCCGCAAACCCGTCGCGCGGGATCTTGTCGACCGGGCTCTTGCACTCCTGCAAGCAAAGGACATCTGGCGCTTCTTCTTCCAGCAATTTCAGCACGATAGGTTCGCGCAGGCGGACCGAATTGATGTTCCAGGTGCAAAGGGTAAAGGGCATCGGCAGGTTCCTTGTACATGGCGCGCCGCGACACTAGCCTCGGGCAAGGACGCCCACCAGCCCGAAAGACACGCGATGCTGCTTGCCCGCAACCGGAACTATCGCCTGCTGTTTTCGGCAAGCGCCGTGTCGAATCTGGGCGACGGGATTTCCGCGCTGGCCTTTCCGTGGCTGGCCACGCTGCTGACCCGCGATCCGTTCCTGATATCGGCCGTTGCAGCGGCGGGGCGCATGCCGTGGTTGCTGTTCTCGGCACCTGCAGGCGTTGTGATCGACCGCGGCAACCGGCAGCGCATTATGGTCTGGAGCGACGTGACGCGCATGGCCCTGACCGCCGCGGTGATCCTCCTGATCCTGACTGTGCCCAACCTTGAGACAGCACCGGAAAGCACGGTGTGGGCGCTGGCGGCGCTCGCGTTCCTCCTCGGGATGGCGGAAGTGTTGCGCGACAACGCGGCACAAACCGCCTTGCCGTCAATCGTTGATCGTGGCGACCTCGAAACCGCAAACGGCCAGATCTGGAGCGTCGAACAGATCATGGGCAGTTTTGTCGGGCCGCCGCTGGCCGGCGTGCTGATCGCGTTCGCTGTTCCCGCGCCATTTGTCTTTGATGCGCTCAGCTTTGCTGTGGCCGCTGGCCTTGTGGCCTGCATCACCTTTCCCGCGTCCACCCCACGCGATCTGGTCCAGGGTGTCTGGGCCGATCTGCGCGAGGGCGCGGTCTGGCTGTGGCAGCACAAGACAATCCTGCGACTGGCCATCCTGTTGGGATGTATCAACGCGGTCAGCGCAGGTTATGCAACGATCACCATCCTCTTTGCCCAAGAAATACTTGGCCTAGGGCCTGCGGGGTATGGCGCGTTGATGATGGCTGCGGCGACAGGGGGCGTGGCAGGCGGGCTGTTTGGACCCGCGTTGGTTCGACGCTTTGGCGCGCAAACGATGTTCATTGCAACGCAGGTTCTGTTTCTCGCGGAACCGCTTGCCATCTGGCTTACCTCTTCGGTGGTGATTGTCGCCGCGGGCATGTTCACCCTGCTTTTTGCCGGCGTCACCTACAACGTTGTCACCGTCAGCTACCGCCAACGCGCGATCCCGGACGCCATCCTCGGACGTGTAAACAGCCTGTTTCGTCTGTTCGGATGGGGCGCAATCCCGTTGGGCATGCTGGCCTGCGGTGTACTGGTCAGCCTGAGCGAACCGTCACTGGGCCGCGAAGCAGCGCTGCGCCTGCCCTATGCCATCGGGGTCGCCCTTCACCTGTGCACCCTGGGCTACAGCCTATGGCGCATCCGCATCCCGAATGCCGAATAAAAAAGACCCGGGCACAAAAGGCCCGGGCAAGTCCAACAGGGAGGTACACACCTTTGGTTCACAGAACCGCCGGGTATGTGCGGCAAAAGCTAGGGCCGTTTTGCCCAATTCAACCGTGAATCGGACAAACGCCTATGAAACAAGACGATAGCCGCCAGATTCGGTGACAAGAAGGCGGGCATTTGACGGATCCGGTTCAATTTTCTGACGCAAGCGGTAGATGTGCGTTTCAAGCGTGTGCGTGGTCACACCGGCGTTATAGCCCCAAACCTCGTGCAGTAGGACGTCACGCGGCACGACGCCTTCGGTCGAACGGTACAGGAACTTGAGGATATTTGTTTCCTTCTCGGTCAGCCGGATCTTGCGATCATCTTCGGTCACCAGCATCTTCACGGCCGGTTTGAACGTGTAGGGCCCAAGCGCGAATACGGCGTCCTCGCTTTGTTCATGTTGGCGCAGCTGCGCACGCAAGCGGGCCAGCAAAACCGGAAACTTGAAAGGCTTGCTGACATAGTCATTGGCCCCTGCATCAAGGCCGAGGATGGTGTCGGCATCCGTGTCGTGACCGGTCAGCATAATGATCGGTGATTTCACGCCCTGCTTGCGCATCACGCGGCACAATTCACGTCCATCCGTATCCGGCAGACCGACGTCGAGGATCACAAGATCATAAATCGCTTCCTTGGCCTTGGCCAAAGCGTCCTGACCGTTGGCGGCCTCAAAGACATCGAAATCCTCGGTCATGATCAACTGTTCGCCCAGCGCCTCGCGCAGGTCATCATCATCATCAACAAGCAGGATTTTCTTGAGCTGTGCCATGGGGTCCTCCCTTTGCGTTGGATGATAAATGTGCAAATCAAGGCCACCGGGCAAGTTTTGGCGCACGTTTTTCACGGCCATGTGTCGCGGGCACGGCAAATGTTTCAATCCTGCCCGAATTTTCCTATGTCAGGGGCAGCACGGGATAAGGCGTTGAAACATGGGGCTTGGGCCGGATCACATCGAAACACTGGCGCGCGCCCGGGCCGATCTGCGCATGGGTGTGCCGGTGGTCTTGCGCGAAGGCGTGGTGTTTTGCGCCGTGGAAACAACCACCGCGGACCGGTTCGACACCTTGCGCGCACAGGGCGCAGCCCCGGTTCTGGCGATCACGGTCTGGCGCGCCCGCACGCTCAAGGCACGCGCCTATGACGGCGATATCGCACGGATCGCCGTGCCTGCGGACGCAACGCTGACCTGGGCCGACGCCGTGGCAGATCCCGCCGGTGATCTGAGCACCCCGATGAAAGGCCCGTTTCAGACACTGCGCGATGGCGCGGCGGGACCGTTTCGTGCGGCAATTGCCTTGTGCAAGGCCGCGCGCCTTCTGCCCGCCGCGATCGGGATCGAGGTGGATGACCCCGCGGCCTTTGCCGCTGCGCATAATCTGACGCTGCTGTCCGGGGATGCCATCCTGAACGCCGATCTCAGCCCGATGGAGCGCATCGTTCACGCGCGCCTGCCGCTAGAGGTGTCCGAACACGGACGCCTGCACATCTTTCGCCCTGATGACGGCGCAGAAGAGCACTACGCCATCGAAATCGGCCATCCTGATCGCGGTGCACCGGTGCTGGCGCGGTTGCATTCCGCGTGTTTTACCGGCGACCTGCTCGGATCTCTGAAATGCGATTGCGGCCCACAACTGCGTGGCGCTTTGGCGCAAATGGGGTCCGAGGGTGCGGGCGTGCTGCTTTACCTCAATCAGGAAGGGCGCGGGATTGGCCTTTCGAACAAGATGCGCGCTTACAGCCTTCAGGATCAGGGGTTCGACACGGTCGAGGCGAACCACAGGCTCGGGTTCGAAGACGACGAGCGCGACTTTCGCCTTGGTTCGGAGATACTAAAATCGCTCGGGTTTTCTTCGGTGCGATTGCTCACCAACAACCCGGCCAAGATCGCGATGATGGAGGCCAGCGGGATCACCGTCGCCGAACGCGTTCCGCTCAAGGTAGGCGAGACACGGCACAATCAGCACTACCTTGAAACCAAGGCCCGCAAATCCGGGCACCTGCTGTGAGCGTGCGCTGATGAAGCCGCATGACATGGTCGTCACACCGACGGGCCTGCGTTTTGCCGGACGCCGGTTTCCATGCACGGTGGGTCGCGGCGGGGTCACTGACAAAAAAGCCGAAGGCGACGGCGCCACGCCGCGCGGCACACACCGGCTGGTCGGCATGCTCTATCGCCCCGATCGTCTGGCGCGCCCGACCAACTGGGCACTGCCAATCCGCCCGGGCGATGTCTGGTCCGACGATCCGCGCGCCGAGGATTACAACCACATCGCCCGCGCGCCCTATCCCTTCAGCCACGAACAGCTCTGCCGAGCGGACCCGCTGTACAATTTGATCATCCTGACGGATTGGAACTGGCCCTATGCGGTGCCCGGGCGCGGGTCGGCGATCTTTATCCATCGCTGGCGCAGACCGGGCTACCCGACCGAGGGGTGCATCGGGCTGGACCCTCGTGACCTCGCGTGGATTGCGCCGCGCATCAGGTTCGAAACACGGCTCATCGTGACATAGCGGCCGTTCGGGAAGGATTTTTTGAAACAGAGATGGGACCCCGCAGCGCGATGCGGCGCGCGATCAAGCGGGTTTGACCCTGTTGCCAAAGATCGCTGATCCGACGCGGACATGCGTGGCCCCCAACGCGATCGCGCTTTCGAAATCGGCGCTCATACCCATGGAAAGCATCTTCAGATCGTTGCGCGCGGCGATCTTTGCGAGCAGCGCGAAATGCAGGCTGGGTTCTTCGTCAACCGGAGGGATGCACATCAGACCGCTCACCGGCAGATCGAGCGCGCGGCACTCAGCAACAAAGGCGTCGGCATCGTGCGGCAGGATGCCCGCCTTTTGCGCCTCTTCACCGGTGTTGACCTGAACAAACAGTTCGGGACACGCGCCGCGCTCCTGTGCGAGGCGCGCGATGGTCTTGGCCAATTTCGGCCGGTCGACAGAGTGGATCGCCTGACACAACTCCAACGCCTGCCGCGCCTTGTTGGTTTGCAGCGGGCCAATCAGATGGACCTGCGCATCCGGATAGCTTTCGCGAAATCCAGGCCACTTGCCAGCCGCTTCCTGCACGCGGTTTTCGCCAAACAACCGGTGCCCTTCGGCCAGCACCGCTTCGACGCGTTCCGGCGGCTGTACCTTCGAGACGGCGATCAGATGAACATCTTGCGGGTCGCGCCCGGCCTTGATCGCAGCGGCGCTGATGCGGTCGGTGATACTGGCGAGGGACATGGCGTGAACCTTGTGGCTGGGCGTGCCGTCAAAGATATCATTCCACCGCAAAAGAAAAGGGGCGCGCCAAAGGCACGCCCCAAATCTTTCCGAATGTGTCCGACTTAGAAGTCGAAGTTCACACCCAGGTCGGCGATGGTGTTGCCGGCAGTGTTCTGGCCGATACCACCGCGCAGCGACACGCCGCCGCCGAGGCTGTGACGGAAGCCGATTGCAACGACTTCGTCGTTGGCGTCGATGCCGCTGTCGGAGAACGCAAAGCGGATCTCGGTTGCGTCGGAGATGTCGTACTTGACCGATGCACCGAAGCGAGTGTCGCGACCAGCTGTGTCGTCGTCACCAACCAGGATCGAGAAGCCGAACGCACCGATTTCACCGCCGAACGAGATCGCCCAGAAGTCGTTGTCAGCGGTTGCGGTGGTGGCTGCGCCACCCACGGCGTACGTGGTCACGGTGGTTTCGGAGCTACCGACAACCGCGCCAACCGAGTAATCGCCAAAGGTGTAGCCCACACCGATCTGATACTCTTCGTAGTCAGTCGACGTACCGCCTGCGGTAACCAGCGTACCTTGCGTCGTAGCAGCGTTCATGTTGCCGTCGGTAACCGATGCGGACACAGTGAAGTCGCCTGCCTGGTAACGCAGCTTGATGGTCGGCATGGTCTGGCTGTCGTCAGCTGCGGTGCCAAAGCCCGATGCGGGCAGGCCAAAGCCGGACGACTGTTCTGCAAACGATGTCAGGCCAACGCCGTAGCCGTAATAGTTGACCACGTCACCCGAATCCAGAACGTCGGACACGTTGCCCACGTCCAAGCGGAAGCCGCCTGCGGTCACAGCGAAACCAGCCGACGAGCGGTTGGCGATGCCGGAGTTGCCGTTGGCGTTGTCGTCTGTCTGGAAACGAATACGGCCTTCGAACTTGACGCCTGAGTCGGACTCGGTGGTGCCGGTCACGGTCAGACGGAAACGCTGCTCGACGCGCACGTTGTCGTTGCCGATGGTCAGGTCGTTGTCTTCCACATACAACAGACCGAAGCGGCCAAAGCCACCCAGCGTTACTTCCGCAGCCGCCATGCCAGCAGTTGCCAGCAGTGCGGTGGAAGCGAAGAGAACTTTTTTCATGAGTTTTCCCTCGGATTTCATTCAAACGCCCTTACCGGGGAATCCGGTGAGGGGACGCCGTCTGTCTCTCGCATTTGGTTGGCTATCTCAATCCTGCCTTCAATGCGCCGCATAAATGATGCGGGTATGGTGCAGCTTTGCCACAGTCAGAAAAGGGCCCTGTATAATACCGCGCAGCAAGCTGTCTTGCGAGGCTGCAACAAGTTGGATATCAAGCCGAAAAGCCAATGACGGGTGAGGCTACGATGTCCAACAGACGCTTGACGGCGCGCCGCGCTGCACAGATGACCGGATTGGTGCTGTGCCTTGGCCTGACCGCGTGCGGTTTTCGGTCTGGAAGCCGCGATGGTTCGCCGCCAGAACTGGATTCGGACATTGCGCGCAGCCAGGAGGGCGCCACCACAATCGGTGAGGCCCTTTTCAACCGACGCAACGAAGAGCGCATCGTACAAGTCAATCGCTACATCTGGCGCGCCAGCCTTGACGTGCTGAACTTTTTGCCAATTCAAGAAGTCGACCCTTATACCGGCGTTATCATCACCGGGTTTGGCACCCCGCCCGGCGGCGGACAGGCTTACCGCGCCACCGTACTGATTCAGGACCCCGCACTGGACGCGCGATCGTTGAATGTCGCGTTGCAAAGCCGCCGTGGTCCTGCCGGGGCGTCCACGGTACGTGCGGTCGAGGATGCGATCCTGACACGCGCGCGTCAGCTTCGGATTGCGGACGGGCGTCGCTGACCCCTTCCCGCCCGTTTCAAACCCCATTAAGACAGCGCTGGGCCAACCGCCCGGCGCTTTTGTTTGCAGGAAAGACACCCCATGGCGACCTACACCCCGTCCGAGATCGAGGCCCGCTGGCAAAAGGCCTGGGACAAGGCTGATGTCTTCAAGGCGACGCGCACTGCGGACAAGCCGAAATACTATGTGCTCGAGATGTTTCCGTACCCGTCTGGTCGCATCCACATGGGACACGTGCGCAACTACACGATGGGCGACGTGATCGCGCGCTACAAGATGTCGACCGGGCACAACGTATTGCACCCGATGGGCTGGGACGCCTTTGGCATGCCTGCGGAAAATGCCGCGATGGCGTCGGGCGGTCACCCCAAGGACTGGACCTACGGCAACATCGCGGACATGCGATCGCAGATGAAACCGCTGGGCCTGTCGATTGACTGGAGCCGCGAGTTTGCGACCTGCGATCCGGAGTATTACGGCCAGCAGCAGGCGCTGTTTCTCGATATGCTGGAAGCGGGTCTGGTCTACCGCAAAAATGCGCAGGTGAACTGGGACCCGGTCGATATGACCGTGCTCGCCAACGAACAGGTGATCGACGGCAAGGGCTGGCGGTCCGGAGCCGAGGTCGAGCGGCGCGAGTTGACGCAATGGTTCTTCAAGATCTCCGACATGGCGGGCGAGTTGAAATCCGCCCTCGACGGGCTGGACAACTGGCCCGCCAAGGTCCGGCTGATGCAGGAAAACTGGATCGGCGAAAGCCGAGGCATCGAGATCACCTTTCACCGGACTGACGGTGCTGGCACGATCCAGTGCTATTCAACCCGCCCCGACACGATGCGCGGCGCGTCCTTTATCGCCATCGCACCAGATCACCCAGTGTCCAAGGCTCTTGAAGCGGACCGGCCCGACCTTGCCGCGTTCATTGATGAATGCCGCAAGATGGACACGACCGAAGCAGCGATGGAAAAAGCCGAGAAAAAGGGCGTGGACACGGGCATCCGGGTGAAACACCCGATCTATGATGATGTGGAGTTGCCCGTGTGGATCGGGAACTTTGTGCTGATGGACTACGGCACCGGCGCTGTCTTTGGCTGCCCGGCGCATGACCAGCGCGACCTCGATTTTGCTCAAAAGTACGGTCTTTTTGTACAAAACGCTTTTTTCATGCCGGGTGATGACACGCCGGTCACGACCGAGGCACTGGTGCCCGGGAAATCCGAAAAGGTCGTCTACATCGACCATTTCACCGGCATCGCCGAAGCCACAAGCCAGCACGGCATCGACGCCACCATCGACTGGTTCGAAGCCAAGGGCCTTGGCAAAGGCCAGACCCAGTACCGCCTGCGCGACTGGGGGCTGTCACGGCAGCGGTATTGGGGGTGCCCGATACCGGTCGTTTATTGCGATGACTGCGGCGTGGTGCCTGAGAAAAAGGAAAACCTGCCCATCGCCCTGCCCTATGAAAACGGCAATGAGCCGATTGATTTCTCGGTCCCGGGCAACCCCCTGGACCGCCACCCGACATGGCGCGACTGCGCTTGCCCATCGTGCGGGAAACCGGCCAAGCGGGAAACCGACACAATGGACACCTTCGTGGATTCGTCTTGGTACTACGCGCGATTCACCGCGCCGCGGGCCGAAACACCGACCGATCTGGCAGAGGCCGAATACTGGATGAACGTTGACCAGTATATCGGCGGCATAGAACATGCGATCCTGCACCTGCTTTATTCGCGGTTCTTTGCTCGTGCGATGCACATCACGGGTCACCTGCCCGCCACCGCGTCCGAGCCGTTTGATGCCCTCTTTACCCAAGGGATGGTGACCCACGCGATCTACAAACGCGACGATCCGCAGACCGGGCGACCGGTCTATTTCTACCCCGAGCAAGTCGAGCTGCGCGACGGCAAGGCCTTCTTCAAGGAAGACGGAACCGAAGTGGACATCGTGCCATCGGCCAAGATGTCAAAATCCAAGAACAATGTCGTCGACCCTCTCAACATCATCTCGAACTATGGCGCCGACACCGCGCGCTGGTTCGTGCTCAGCGACTCGCCCCCGGAACGCGACGTGGAATGGACCGCCTCGGGGGCGGAGGCTGCTTACAAGCACCTCAGCCGCGTCTGGAGTATTTGTGACCGCATCGCGGCGATGACCCCCGACGCCGCAGGCGAAGGGGATGAAGAGCTCTTGCGCGCCATGCATGCCTGCATTCACGACGTAACGATGGGCATTGAATCCTTCGGCTTCAACGCAGCCATCGCGAAACTCTACGGCTTCACCGCCATGCTGCAGAAATCCAAGGCCGGCCACGCCGCCCAGCGCGAGGCGATCATGACGCTCGCGCAACTGATGGCCCCGATGACACCGCACCTGTCCGAGGATATCTGGGCGCATCAGGGCGGCGCAGGGCTGGTGATCCACGCGCCGTGGCCACAGGCAGACGAGGCGATGTTGAAATCCGACGCGGTCACCTTGCCGATCCAGATCAATGGCAAACGCCGCGCAGAGATCTCCGTGCCCAAGGACATGCCCAAAGATGCGGTCGAGCGCTTGGCGCTGGCGCAAGGGGCGGTGATCCGGGCGCTGGATGGGGCGACACCGAAGAAGGTTATCGTT